>JAOAGV010000168.1 GCA_026415575.1 Candidatus Sumerlaeia bacterium | reverse complement strand
CTGCGGTATGCGTTTGTTGGGAAACCCCTTGGAGTGGAGTTTGGGGTGTAGGTAATTCGCGCTTCAGACTCTTTTGTTTAGACTTTTCCGTCTAACCATCCAGCCAATTTGCGAAGATTCTTTCTGATTTCTAACCTCTTGCCTCTAACCTCTCTTTGGTTGTGGCCGAGGGCCAAGTTAGGCGGTGGGCGGGCAGCTCAGGCTGGATAGCCCACGGTCTGCGCAAACAGGACGCGCTGCTCCGGCCGCAATTTGAACTCGCGCGCCGTGTTCACTTTGTCGCAGTTGTGGAAGTGAGCCGCCAGTCCTTGCGAAGCCGCAAACAGATAGACGTTCTGCGCAATCAAACCCGCCAGACAGTAATAATAGGACTTTTGCACTTCCGGATCGCCGATGTTCCGGTCGGGATTGCCCTCCAGCACGTAGCGCGTCAAATCCACGACGAAGAAAATATGAACCGGTGCCGTCGCCCCGCCGCGCCGGCTCGACCGCGCCCGAAAGTCACCGGCTACCACCGGCATCAGACGATGCGCCGCCGCATCGTATAGATAGACGCCCTCCGGCAGCGCCACATAGAGGTCCATCTCCTGCGAGTTGCTGGCCGACGGGGCCGTGCGGCCGGCCTTGCCGAAAGAGCCTTTGTCGCGATTCACTCCCCACGCCGCCCATAAGAGGTTGGAAAGCGTTTGTGGCGGGAGCGGTTTGGCTGCAATGTTTCGGATCGTTCTTCGTTCCCACAAGGCGGCCATTACTGACTTCCCGCCGTCCTTTTCGGGCGGGGGCAGAACAATGGGCTGAAGTGTTTCCTGTGCCTGTGCTTTCGGAGCGGCAGACCCTGCCGCGGCTCCGGCAATCGCGCCCATTGCCGGCAGCGCTTTTGCAAAAGACCTTCGATTCATTGCACGACTCCTTTCCGTGAATTGATGAGTTGAGTGTCGCCACAATCACACGCCAACACAAGCGTGCACGCCTTTCGCTATTACCGCACGCCCCCGCCGCTTTGGACATAGCCTTGACGACAAGGGCCCTTCCTTCGTCACCCGCTGGCATTACCCCGATCCATCCCGCCTGCGCAAGCGTTTTTACAGCAATCTCACATATGGCGCGGCTGTTTTCCTCTTGCAGCGCATGCTGCGGGGGAGTAAATCGCCCGTGGTTTGCCCGCGATCCGGAAATCAGTAAGCCGGTGAAACAGGAAAGGAGACATTGGCCCATGAATCGTCGTTCTCTGATTTCGCGTCGAACGTTTCTCAGAACCGCATCCGCCTCAGCCGCAGCAGCCCCTCTCATTCTTACCTCCTGCGCCCGAACACCCGTCCGGCCGGTGAAAACCTTCGGCCCAAACGATCGCATCACCATGGGGGTGATCGGATGCGGCATTCAGTCGCGCCACTTGATCAGCCGCTTCACCAACGAACCGGAAGTCCAGATACTCGCCGTGTGCGATGTGGACAAAACGCGCCGCGAGGCTGCAGCCGCCGGCATTGACAAAAAATACGGCAAGGCGCCGGGATATAAAGGGTGCGCGATTTATACCGACTTCCGCGAACTGCTCGCCCGCGACGACATTGACGCGGTCATCATCGCCACGCCCGATCACTGGCATGCCATCATCGCCATCGAGGCCTGCAAATCGGGCAAGGATATTTTTTGCGAAAAGCCCCTTTCGCTGACCGTCCACGAAGCGCGCCAGATGGTCAACGCCGTACGCAAGTATCGCCGCGTCTTTCAAACCGGCAGCATGCAGCGTTCGAGCGAGGAGTTTCACAAAGCCTGCACGCTGGTCCGCAACGGCCGGATCGGCAAAATCAAAGAGGTCATCGTCAACATCGGCGGCACGTCGGTGCCTTGCGATCTTCCCACGCAGCCAACGCCCGAAGGCCTCGACTGGAATTTCTGGCTTGGGCCGGCGCCACTTCGCGGCTATCATGAAGAACTCGCCCCGCAAGGTGCCGACTACAAGGTCTTTCCCCACTGGCGCAACTATCGCGAATACAGCGGTGGCATGATGACCGACTGGGGCGCCCACCACTTCGACATCGCGCAGTGGGGGTTGGGCATGGATGAGTCAGGCCCCATCGAAATTTCGCCGCCCAAGGGCGAACAGGGCAAGCCGGGCTATGTCCCCCTGACCTATAAATATGCCAACGGCGTCGTGATGATGCGCAACAGCGAGCACGAGGGACAGAAGATCAACGGCGTGCGGTTTATCGGCGAAAGCGGTGTGATTGATGTGAACCGCGGCTTTTTCAAGGCCGCGCCCGAAAGCGTCGCCGCCGATTGGGAATCGTGTCCGATCCAGCTGTATAAAAGCCGCAACCACTATGGTGACTTTCTCGATTCCATGCGCAGCCGCAAACCGCCCATCTGCGATGTCGAGGTCGGTGCACGGTCGGCGACTGTTTGCCATATCGGCAACATTGCGTGGTGGACGGGCCTGTCGCTCAAATGGGACCCGGTCAAGGAAGTCTTTTACGGCAGCGGCAGCGACGAGGCCAACAAGTGGCTCGACCGCGCCCGCCGCGCGCCGTGGAAACTTCCGAAGGTGTAATCCGCCGCCCCCGCCGCTTTTATGGGCGATTGTCTGTCTTGCAGATGAATGGCGCGTCGTTGCGGGGCCTCGCAATGACACGCCAAGTGCTATGGAGAGTCTTGCAAAACACAAACCGGCGACGGGTATTTGACCGATGCTTTGGACGGCGCAGTCCATGAGGTGGCCGCGTCCAGTCCCAGTTTTACAATAGGCTCAACTGTCTATTTTATCGCACATTCTTCATCCTCGACAGCCGGTGCGGCGGTCTGCTGCGCGGGCATCGGCACACGCGCCGGCTGCCGAAAAGGCCCTTCCTTCAGCGCAACGGCCACCGCTCCCGGACGATGCCGCGGGAACACCGCGCTGTAGGAAAACAGCGCGACGCCGTGCGCGCCGGCCGCCCGCGCGATGCTGATCTGCTCCAACGCCAGCGTGGGATCGTTTGCCTTGACCATCAGGCCGGCGAGGACCAGCCGCCCGTGGCTGTTAAGAAGATACTGCGTGACGCTCTGTGCGACTTCCTCGTTCTTGGTGGTGTAAATCATCGGGCAGGCGGCGTCGAGTTTGCCCGCAGCCATCCATTCCAGTCCGCAGCGCATCAGGTGGTCGCGGTCGTGCACCGGATCGCGAGCCAGCGACGCCGAAAGCATCAAGTGCGGATTGGCCGCCTTGCATTCGTCGTAGATACGGGCGGCCGTTTCGGTCACCTGCCGGCCGCGCCACTGCGTCCAAAGTTCCGGTGCCTCGTGGGGTGCCTTGCCGGTCTGCTCGCGAAACCGCCGAAGACTGGTCGGGTCATACGAGAAGTCGCCCACCTCGCTTGGATAGCGACAGTAGTCCAGATGGATGCCGTCCACGTCATAGTTTTCGGCGACCTCGCGAAACACGGCGGCGATATGGTCGCGCACTTCGGGCATCGCCGGATTGACAAACGCATACCAGTCGGGATGCGGGCCGGTGTCGCGGTCGCGCGGAATCATCTTGTTGCCTTCCCGGTCGGCCATAAACCAGTCGGGGTGTGCTGTCCACAGCTGACCGGCTTCGGGCGGCGGATAGTCCTGACTGCGCCATCCCGGGAACACATTCATGTACGCATGGAGTTCGATCCCGCGACGATGGGCTTGGGAGACGGCAATCGCCAGCGGGTCAAAACCCGGATCCTGCCCCGTGGTTGCCGGCCCGTCGCTGGTCAGTTCCCACGCCCACGGCTCGAGGGCCGAGCGATAGAACACCGTTGCATTTCCACGAACCTGGAAAAAGATGATATTAAAGTTGGTGCGGGCGCAATTGGCGATGATCCACCTGACCTCGGCAGGTGTCTTGTAGTCCCAGCGCGTGACCCAGATCGCCCGCGCCTCGACACTGCGCAGCGCGCGGTCTTTGATCGTCTGTTTGTCGGCGGCAATACGCGGCGGCGGTCCGAGCCGCAGCGCACAGCATTGCACAACCGCCGACACTGCAACACCAACCAGCGCCGCCAGCCATAACCTGCGCAGGCGATTAAGGTCTCCGCTTCTCCGTTTCATGCCTGCCTCATAGCAGCCTGTTGCGAAAATCCCGCCATTGCGTCACAGGTTGAAAGTGATAGAGGGAAAGTGCATTTTACAGGACATTCAAACTTTAGTTTGCTGTTTATAGGTCACACTTCGGTATGCCGTATGTTCTACCTGTTTTAGATGTGCCGTTTTTGTTTTGGTCGCGGACGAAAAAACCGCTTAGAGTGAAAAAGAATACGGCAAACTGAGGTATGAACCATGTGCGTTTTCCATCAAACATGGCGGGAAGTCCTTCCCTGTCATGGTGTCGCTTCGCGCAACGGCAGAAACACGCGAAATGTCGTGCCGTGACCGACCTTGCTTTCGACCTCGATCCGTCCGCCGTGGTCCTCGACAATCCGCCGCACCAATGACAAGCCCAGTCCCGTCCCGTGTGTCCGCGTTGTGTAGAACGGTTCCCAAATCTTTTCGAGATTCTCCGGCGGAATGCCGCACCCCGTGTCGCCCACGGAGAAAACCGCCCACCTGTCCCGCCGCTCCGTCGCAAGGGTCAACGTTCCGTTTCGTCCCATGGCCTGCCGCGCATTTTGGATCAAGTTCACGAGGACTTGCTTGATCTGCGAGGGATCGAACATCACGCGTGGCAGCGCGAGGTCCAGCAGCGGCACCGGTGTGATCTGGTTTTGTACGAGTTCTTCCTGAAGCAATTGCACGGTGTCGCGGATCAATAGATTGAGATCGCCCTCTTCGAGGGTCGGACTGCGGCGGCGCGCAAAGTCCAACACGTCCTTGATAACGCGGTCGAGCCGGTCCACCTCCTCGACAATCAAGCGGCAATAGTCGCATACCCGCCCCTCGCAGTCGCTGACCTTGCGTGCAATGCGCTGGGCAAAGCCCCGAATTGCCGTCAGCGGATTGCGGATTTCGTGTGCCACCGTCGCCGACATTTCTCCCAGCAGCGCCAGTTTCTCCTTGCGGACCAGCTCCTGCTGGGCCTGCCGCAACTGCTCGTAGGACTCCCGCAACTCGCGGTTTTTCTCCTCGATTTGCCGATATAGCTCGGCGTTCTCGATGGCCACAGCCGCCTGCGCCGCCACGGCCGCCAGCAACTTCTGGTCGGAAATCGAAAAATCCTCCGGCTCACCCGTATAGAGCCGGATCGTGCCGATGATGGCATTGCGCGCGCGCAGCGGCGCGCTGATCATGCTTGCAAATCCGCACTGGCGGGCCATCTCTTTGGCCGAATAGCGCGGATCGTTTTGCAGATCGCGGATGACCACCACCGCCCCGCTCATGACCTGCTGGTCAATCAGGCTGCTGGCCAGCGGCCGGTCGCGCGGCTCGGCCGAATCGCGCCCGGAAGCCGCCGCCGCCACCCGCATGATTGGATTCGGTCCCGATCCGTCCAACAGCCGGATGACGCACTCCTTTGCTTTGAACAACTCCTTGAGCTTGTGGACAATCTGGGTCAGCACGCGATGATAGTCTATGGCCGAGACCACTTGTTGCTGGACCTCATAGACCATCGAGAGTTCGCGATAGCTTTGCTCAAGGTCTTCATAGAGCCGCGCGTGATGCAGCACTTGCGCCGCATGCCCCGCCAGCATCCAGAGCAGCTCCTCTTCCACTGCAGACAAATCGCGCGTGCCCGCGCGGCGCAACGCCACCACACCCAGCGTGCGTCCCTCGGAAATCAACGGCACGGCCAGCCGCAAAAACGTGGTCTGCCCTCTCCCGCGCGTTTCCTGCTCGAACGCATACGCCACACGCCGATACCGGCTTTGCGCCGCCTCGACGATCAAGTTGGCATCCTGCTCCAGACTCAGCTCGGGAAAATGGTCGAGCGAAACCCCCGCGGCCACGCGCGGCACCAGCCGTTGCGTGCTCGGCTCGACCAGATAAATCACCCCGTCCGAGGCATGCAGCAACTGAACCGCTTCCTCGACCACCAGCCGCAGCAGGCCCGCCGGACGATGCGTCGAACTCAGCGCAAGAGTGATGCGGTTCAGCGCTGCCAGACCCGACACCCGTTCCTGCAATTGCCGGGTGAGCGCCAGAAGCGCCTCGTGGTCCAGATCATCCGGCGGCAGGGCACCGTCGCCCATGATGCGCGGCGGGGTCGCGTCTGCCGGCGGCGGCAAAGGTTTCGCTTCGTCCGACACGGCAACGGCCGTTTTGGCGCTTCGTTTCCGGCGCGGCGCTTTTGATTGCGAGGGGGATTTCCTTCGGCGGGTCTTGTCGGCCATGACCGCCTACTCTTCCAACGCGACGTTCCAATAGGCTTCGTCTATGAACTTCTGCCACAGGGGACGCGTGTCGGGCGTCACGTCGGGCCGCGAGCCCAAAAGCCAGTGCGGCTTGCGCGGCTTGCGGATCAGCGACATGCGGCACTCGGCCAGCATCCGGTTGCCCTTGCGCGCGTTGCAGGCCGAGCAGGCCAGCACCACATTTTCCCAGCAGGTTTTGCCGCCGCGGCTGCGCGGAACAATGTGGTCTATGGTCATCTCCTCGTGCGGCGGTTTTGCCCCGCAGTACTGGCACTGGTAATGGTCGCGGTGGTAAATGTTGCGGCGTGAAAACCGGACGTGCAGCGGCGGAAAGCGGTTGTACACGACCAGCTTGATGACCTGCGGGACCATCAGCGGGTAGCGCGGCGTGTGGATCACCTCATGGTCGGCCGCCGCCTGCGACAACGCACGCCAAGAGTCGAAATTCAGCGTCTCATAGTTCTCCGTGACCGCGCGCGCAAGGTCCTGATACAGCATGACCAGCGCCCGACGCGCATCGCAAATATGCACGGCGATCCAGTTGCGGTTGAGAACCAGCACACTTTGATTGAGCAGGGCTGATGCGTCCATGGAAATCCACACGGGAGCGGGCCATGCGTCCGCCCCTGTCTCTTTCCGGCGGCGGGGCCGAAAGCCTTTCACGGCCGGCCCGCTGCCTTTCCTGATCTACCCAGTGGAAAAGCTGGCCCTATACCTGTCTCTTATACACATCT
>JAOAGV010000167.1 GCA_026415575.1 Candidatus Sumerlaeia bacterium | reverse complement strand
GATCAAGACATCTAAACGCCGGTTCCTTCCTCAGCGCCGACGCTTTGTCTGACGACCGACGCTTTCAGCAAAGCGGCAGCATGGCTCCCGCAGTCCAAAGGCCCTTTGGGGGGGTTCCGATCTGAGCGCCAAGAAAAGAGAGGACTTCGCGCATTCACCGGCATGGTTTTTTCGACAAGGAACCAACGCCGGTGCGGCAGGCTTGGTGCGCCGTCACTGGCCGCTGTTATCGTCGTCCTCCGGCTCGGCATCATGACGCCGGCGGCTGAGACCGTATTTGCGCATGAGGGCTTGGAAATTGGTGCGCTGCATTTTGACGTCGCGCGCCGCCCGCGTCACATTCCAATTGTTCCGCCGCAGCGCCTCGATAACAAATTGTTTTTCGACCTCGGCAATGGCCCGTTCACGGACCTCCCGTTTCAGGATCTTCAACTCCTCGCTGTTGGTTGGAACCGTGATTCCCCCAGCGCCGCCCGATTCATGCAGGCATTGGGCAAGGTGGCGCGCCTCGATCGTCTCGCCGTCGGCCAGGATAACCAGCCGCTCGACGGTGTTTTCCAGTTGCCGAACATTGCCCGGCCAGTCGTAGGCCATCATCTGGTTGAGCGCCTCGCTGTCAAACTCGCGCACGCGTTTGCCGGTGCGCAGCGCGGCTTCTTTCAGGAAACGGTAGGCCAGCGCGGGGATGTCCTCGCGACGCTCGCGAAGCGGCGGCAGCCGGATGGGAAATACCAAAAGACGATAGTAAAGGTCATCGCGGAATTCGCCCGCTTCGACCATTTGCTTTAGGTCGCGGTTGGTTGCAAAAATCAGACGCACATCCACTTTGCGGGGCTGGACGCCGCCGACCGGCAGGAACTCGCGCTCCTGAAGAAAGCGCAGGAGCTTGACCTGAATGTCGGGGGCGATGTTGCCGATTTCATCGAGGAAAACCGTGCCGCCGTTGGCGATCTCGAACAGGCCGTGCTTGTCGGCCACAGCGCCGGTGAAGGCGCCCTTGACATGGCCAAACAGTTCGCTGGCCAGCAATTCGCGCGAGAACACGCCGCAGTCCACGGCCACAAAGCGCTTGTCATGCCGCAGGCTGCGTTCGTGGATGGCGCGCGCCACAACTTCCTTGCCGGTTCCGCTTTCGCCGACCAGCAGGACGGTGCTGTCGGTCGGGGCGACTTTTTCGATCAGACCGAAGACTTCGAGCATCTTCGGACTGCGGCCGATGATCGAGCAGAAATCCGGTTTGACCTCCGGCACGTCGGCCAGCCGGCGGTTTTCCACCTGAAGCGACCGCCGCGCCAGTGCCCGATCCAAAGCGGCCAGCAGTTCCGAGGGCGTAAAGGGTTTGGGCAGAAAATCGAACGCCCCCATGCGCATGGTTTCGACCGCGGCCGCCACGGTGGCATAGCCTGTGATGATGATTACGGCCAGATCCGGAAACTCCTCGCGGATGGTGCGCAGAACTTCCATGCCGCCGATGTCGGCCATTTTCAAGTCGGTGAACACCACGTCAAACTTGTCTTGTCGAACTCGTTCGAGGGCTTCCTTGCCCGAAAGGACCCACGCGACTTCGTGACCTTGCCGCCGCAGGATTTTCTCGCAGCTTTTGCAGATGACCACTTCGTCATCCACCACCAGAATGCGCACCGGATTAGCCATAGGCTCCGCCTTGGACCCGTTGTAAGTGTCTCATTGCGCCATCGCGGGCAAAGGAAAGGCTATCCTTTCTTTGCCTTGTGCTGTCGGCAATGCCTAAATCATTTTTCGGCAGACGGCAAGCGGATAATGAATGTCGCGCCGAGTCCGGGTTCGCTTTGGACCTCGATGGTTCCGCCATGGCTTTCGACAATGCCATAGCTGACCGCAAGGCCCAAACCCGTTCCCGTGCTTTTGGTCGTAAAGAAGGGATCGAACAATTTGGAGCGGACTTCAGGCGAAATGCCGGGACCGGTGTCGGCAATGGAGACTTCGATTTGGCCGCCGGTGCGGTCGGCCCGCCGCGAGACGACCTGGATTTGTCCGCCGTTCGGCATCGCCTCGGAGGCATTGATCAGGATGTTGACAAAGACCTGCTGCAGTTGATTTGGGTCGGCTGAAATCTCGGGCAGGTAGGGATCGAGGTTCTCGATGATCTCGATGTTGCGGAAGGAGGCTTGGTTGCGCAGCAGGTTCAGGGCGTTGCGCAAGCTGTCGTTGACGGAGATGTTTTTCTTTTCCGGTTTGCTTTGGCGGGCGAAATCCAAGAGACCCTTGACAATGCGCCGGCAGCGAATGGTCTCGTTCACAATCGTTTGGAGGTCCTCGCGGCGGGGGTCGGCTTCGGGCAGGTCTTCAAGCATCAGACTCGCATTGGTCAGGATGCCGGTCATGGGATTGTTGATTTCGTGGGCAACGCCGGCAGCCAGTTTGCCCAGAGAGGCCAGTTTTTCCGACTGCATGAGCTGGCTTTGCATGGCTTGGATTTCGTGGCTGCGCTGCTCGACCTTGGCTTCGAGCGTTCGCGCCCACTCGCGCAGTTCGCCCAAGACTTCGGACAACCGCGCCGTCATGGTATTGAATGACTCGGCCAGTTGCCCGATTTCATCGCGCGACTCGACCTTGATTTCGACCTCGTAGTTGCCGTCGGCCACCGTGCGGGCCAGCGCGGCCATTTTGCGCAGCGGACGGGTTAGCGTTTCCGAAATTACAACGGCAATGACAATGACCAGCGTGATGCCCAGAAGCGCGATGCCGACAAAGACCGAGATGGTCTTCCACAGATTGTCCACGAAGGGCTGTTTGAGCATGCCCACATAAAGGATGCCGATGATCCGGCCGGCCAGGTCGCGGATGGGTTCATAGGCGGTGATATACCAGTCGCTGACCACGAAAGCCTCGTCAATCCACGGGCGGCCTTCGTTGAGCACGACGTCATAGACTTTGCTCCAGAGGCGGGTGCCGATGGCGCGCGAGCCGTCGGCGGGATTGCGGACATTGGTGGAAATCCGCAGGTCGCCCTGAAAGAGTGTCGCGGTGCCGACCTCGCGGCCTTTGTAGGTTTGCTGCAGAAACACCGTTTCCTTGATTTTGTCCACGATGGTATAATTGCGGTTGAGAAGTGTGCCGCCGTAGAGCATGCCCACCAAGCGCCCGCTTTCATCGAGAACCGGCGCGGCGGCGCCCAAGACCATTCCGGCAGTTTCGGATGTGCCTTCGCGGGGTTTGGCGCCGGGGATTTCAACAAACCGGATACACGCCCGCTCGGCGAGGGCCGGACTTTCGGAAAGCAGCCTCTCGCGGGGGAGAATCACGGTTGCGGCCACGGGCTTTTGTTCTTGCAGAACGGCTCGAATGAGTGTGTCGGAGGCGCAGCTGTCGCCGAATACCGACGGGTTCTGCGCCCGGCAGACGACCCGGCCGCCGGCATCCGTGGCGGCGAGGAAATCCAACCGTTCATCGCGAAAGACGCGCTCCAGTTCGGCAGCCAGCATGGACCGGTCACTGTGCGCCATGGCCTCGATGATGCGGCGGCGCGTGGCCGACATCCGCACGGTGTCTTTGACTTCGCGCAGATGATTGGCGTAAATTTCACGCGCCGAATTTAGCGCCGCCGAGACTTCCGACTGCGCCCGCGTCAGCATTTGGTTGTAAAACAACTGCATGCCCACCAAACATGTAATGGCGCCTTGCACAAAGGCGGCCACGGTGAAGGCGGTAATCAGTTTGGCGCGAATGCTTGAGCGAATCATGCGTCACTCACACACGAGGGATGCGACAAGAAGGATGAGGGATGAAGGAAATCAAAACAAACCACCGCGGGCGTGCCATGCTTTGGCCGGTTGCCTTCCAGCCGGCGGGATCGGGCCGATGAACGAAGGACTATGCTCCAAGATTGGCTGAGGCCGGGGACCGCATTAGCAAAAAGCCCCTTTCCGGCCAACGGCTGGAAAAGGGCTGAATGGAGTCGAGGGTTCATTCCACGAGTCGGATCAATACGATTCCATTTTTTTGCGGAGTTTCATCATCCGGCGGCGCGCTTTGCGCTTGGCAGCTTCCATTTTGCGTTTTCGCCGCACGCTGGGTTTTTCATAATGCTCGCGCCGGCGCAATTCGCTCGGAATTCCGGACTTCTGGCACTCCTTCTTAAATCGCTTGAGGACCCGATCTATAGACTCATTTTCTTCTACAATGACCACACCCATCGCCCTTTCACCCCTTTCTCTTGAGGATTGCAGGGCGCTGAACGTCTCTGGCGAGACAGCGACACTGTGCGGGGCCCAATTTCGGAGAAAAAACACACTTTCGCAAGCCGCCCCTTTTCGCTTGAAAAGCCCTTATTCCCTATTGTAGGCTTTTTTTGTTGTCAATACATTTTTCGTATGACCTCTCGGACTGTGGAGCGTATCCAATGGGGAAAGAAAAGCGGCCGACTCGGTTTTCTTTGATGAACGAATTTGCGGTCGTGCGGGTTTTTTTCATTCTTCTGATGACGTGGTTCTTCGGTGTGTATTTGGGCAGGCAGCAGGCCCCCCCGCGAGTCATGGAGTATTCTCTCCTGGCCTTCTTGGTCGCCTGCTTGATCGTACTGTTCGAGTCCTCCGCGCATATCCTCTCGCCCAAGCGGATTCTGTTCGCATCGGTCGGCCTCTTGTTTGGCCTGATCCTCGGGTCCCACGTCTATGAAGCAGTGCCGAGCAACCTGATCGGCGACGAGGAGCTCTATACCCGGATCGGCTGCAATATTGTGTTCGGTTATCTGGGCATTATGCTGGCTCTGAAGAACGTGGACCGCTTCGACTTGTCGCGGCTGAAATTCCTGATGGGGCCGCCAAAAGGCAACGTTCGCGTGCTCGATACCAGCGTGGTCATTGACGGGCGGATTCGGGACTTGGCCACCGCCCGTTTTATCACGGAAACGCTTCTGGTGCCGCGCTTTGTCATTCAGGAACTGCAAACACTGGCCGACTCCAACGATGCGGTCAAACGCGCCAAGGGCCGCCGCGGGCTCGCCATTCTGGAGGAAATGAAGTCCATGGACCTGCCCATTACCATCTATGAAAACGACTATCCCGACTGTCCGGACGTGGACTCGAAGCTGATTGCCGTGGCACGCGAAACCGACGGTGAGTTGGTCACCAATGACTTCAACCTCCAGAAAGTGGCGATGCTTCACCAAGTGCGGACGCTGAACCTCAACGAGCTGGCCAATATCCTCAAGCCCACGGCGTTTGTTGGCGAGACCATCGCGCTCTACATCAGCGAAACGGGCGAGCAACCGCGCCAGGGCGTCGGCTATCTGGATGACGGCACGATGGTTGTGGTCGAAAGCGGCGAGGACTACATCAATCAGGAAGTACTGGTGACCGTAACCAGCATTCTGCAAACTTCGCGCGGACGCATGATTTTTGGCCGCCTTTCGACCGATAAAGAGTTGCGGCCGGCAGGGCGCGGGCGGCCCGAGCGTGCCGAGTCGCGCAGTGAGCGGGCGGCCGAAAGCCGCGAGCGCGCCTAATCGCGGGGGATTCTCCATGTCGGTGGCGGCGCTCATTGTGGCGGCAGGCCAGGGGACGCGCTTGGGCGCGAAAATCCCCAAACAATTCCTACCTCTCGGCGGAAAACCCATTCTTTTTCATTCGGTGGAAATCTTCCAAAACATGCCGGAGTTCGACGAAATCTATCTTGTCCTGCCGCGCGATCACGTGGCAGGATTCCATAAACGATATGACCTGAAAAAGTACCCCAAGCTGGTTGGATTTGGCCCGGGCTATGCCCGGCGGCAGGATTCGGTGTTCGCCGGCTTGTCGGTCATGCCCGCCAGCACAGAGTTGGTGGCCATTCACGATGCGGTGCGTCCCTTTGCCCCTCCGGAATCCATCGCCAAAGCGGTCGAGCGGGCGCGCGAAATGGGTGCCGCGATTCTCGCTTCCCCCGCCGTGGATACTCCAAAACTTTGCAGGGAGGACGGCAGGATCGTGAAAACGTTGGAGCGGAACCGTGTGTGGCTGGCCCAAACGCCGCAAGTTTTCCGCTACGCCCTCATCCGGCGCGCCTATGAACAGGTCATGGCCGACTCGGCAGAGGTCACCGACGATGCGGCGGCCGTCGAGCGTCTGAGTCATCCGGTCGAAGTGGTTGCCGCAACGCGGCCCAATCCCAAGATCACGCATCCGGAGGATTTGGAATTTGCCGAGTGGCTGTTGCGCAGGGGATAATGAGTGCTGAGTCGTGAGGGGAGAAATGAAAATGGCGGGCGCGGAAAAACGAAAGACAGGGCAACGCAAGAGGCGGCTTGCTGTTGCCCGCCGGCCGGTTTATAGCGTCGGCTGCGGCTTTGACGCCCATCGCCTCGTTGCGGGCCGTCCGCTAGTTCTTGGTGGCGTGACCATTCCATTCGATCGCGGTCTCGAAGGGCACAGCGATGCCGATGTTCTGATTCACGCCCTGTGCGATGCGATTTTAGGTGCGATCGGCGCCGGCGACATTGGGCGGCACTTTCCCGACACCGACCCGCAGTATAAGGGCATATCGAGCGTCGTGCTGCTCGAACAGGTCGCGGCACTTGCCCGCGACGGCGGCTGGAAGATTGTCAATGCCGATGTTACGGTGATCCTGCAGCGGCCGAAGATTGCGCCGCACATTCCGGCGATGATCGAGCGGCTGGGCGCAGCGCTTGGCGCGGACGTCGCGTTGAGTATCAAGGGCAAGACCACCGAAGGCATGGGCTTTACGGGCACCGGCGAGGGCGTTGCGGCAATGGCTGTAGCGCTTGCAATGCGGCCTTAGATTCCTTCGTCTATAGAAGGTGTAGATCCTGCTCAGAACCGCTCCAACTCCGGCCAATGTGCGAATGCATCGTTAACTTCCTGACGCCGAGGCTTTTCTTCGCCTCTGAAAGGGCGCGCCAAAGACGGCGGTGGCCAAGGATAGAGCGCCCTTTCAGGGCTTGCCAACCTCGATTGCGATGTTTTCCCAAGAAGCCACCTTGGGCTAAATTAGATGGCCCTTTCAGGGCCTTTTATGTCGGGCTAATCGGATACCACGCTGCCTAACGAAACGTTTCAGCAATGCTAATTTTTTAGCCTTGAAGGGGCGCATGAGATAGCAAAATTTCGCAGCCCTGAAGGGGCGAGCTAATCCAGCCCAGGGCAACGCCTTGGGAAATGGTTCCGCCCCCA
>JAOAGV010000166.1:6996-7261 GCA_026415575.1 Candidatus Sumerlaeia bacterium | reverse complement strand
GGCTTGGACCGTGCGCTGCGGAGTGGGAGCCAATAGCGTATGAGGATGGGCGGCAAAATAGTCGGCCTGTGCCGGCGGGAAGACATATTGAAAGCTGCCCAGACCGTATCCGTGAAGCGGACGTTTGGCCAGAAGCGGGGCCGAGCAGACGGCGATGCGCAGGCGGGCAACGGCCGGCAGCCAGGGCAGCAGCGCATCGCCGGTGACGGTGCGCAGGTCGATCGGAGCGGGTTGCCGGCCTTGCATGTTCGCAGCATTAGGGCGC
>JAOAGV010000166.1:0-6986 GCA_026415575.1 Candidatus Sumerlaeia bacterium | reverse complement strand
GTCAGCAAATGTGGCGGCGAAAAATGTGTGAACCGCCGCAGGAGCGGCGATTCGGGCGAATAAAACGGATTTCGCTCCGACGGGATCATTTGTAGGGTCAGGATAATAAGAACAATCAAAATAACGCCCAAGACCAGCTTGAAATCCACCCGAGTCTGCGTTTCCCGCACCAGCCAGACCAGGTGCAGCGGGGTCAGTGCACCCAGCACCAGCCAGATGCCGCGCGTCTGACTGGCCGCAAGGACATAGCCGGTCAGAATCAGCAGGGCCAGCCACAGCGCCTTTCGCCGCCACGGACTTCGCTGGAACATTCGGGCAATCAGAATGAACCAGGAGAACATGAGGAAGCTGGCCACGCCGATGTTGTGGCCGATGAGCGAGCCCATGCGAAGGCGCAGATAAGTCGGCTCGTTTTGGGCAAGGCGCTCGATGTTGACAAACAGCCAGCCGGTGATCACGCGCCGGCTGTCGGTGTCCTGCAGAAAGGCAAAGGCGGCCACCACCATGCCGGCCATCAGCACCGCGTTGAAGGCGCGGCGCACAGTCCGCGGTGACTTCGGCATTTCTGTCACGACAATCAGCCACAACAGCCCTGTTGCCATGAGGGCGAACGTGGTTACGCTCCAGTAAAACGTCGGCGTATAGAGCAGGGAGAGCGCGCCATAGGCCAGCAGGGCGAGGATGGGGCCATAGAACGGCCAGTCAAACTTACGCCGGTCCAGCCGCGGTCGCATTCCGGCGGCGGCGACCAGTCGCCCAAACCAGCAGAACACCAATGCCGCCGTCAGAATCCCGAAGGCGCTTTCCTTTAGCGGCAGAGGCGAATAGCCGTAGTTGAGAAAAGCATAGAGCTGTCCGATGTAAATCGGATACCACCACGCGGTGCGGCGGCTTTCGATGGCCTCGATGGCGCGGTCGGGCAGCCGCAGCGGATAGAGCAGGGGAACCGTTACCAAAATGAGCAGGATGAGGATGTGGCAGGCGCGGGTCCAAAAACGCATGGCCGGCGGCTCGGCCATCACCCGCTCGGAAGGTGCAGCAGCGGTGTCGGGGGGCAAAAGTGGCGGGGGCGGGGCCATCGGTGCCGGAGGGCGTGTTGAATCCTCGTCCGGCGCGGGTGCGGTGACGGGCATGGGCTGGCGCAACAGCGGCTGCGGAGAGGCGGGCGCTGGAGCGGGCTTCGGAGGGCCTGTGTGCGCCTTATGACGTTTTTGTGGAGAACCCACGGCCTGCTTGCTCCAAGACTAGAATCAGATCGCGCACCAGCACGGGGGTGGCGCGGCGCCGGCCTGCATCAATTTCCGACAAGAGGACATCCGGTGCAACATATTCGCAGCGGAGAATTTCTTCTGGATTGGGTTGCGGGACCGAATCGGTCACGAGGACATAGAGGCGGGTGAATTCCCAGCCGCTTTCGGCTGAAGCGGCCAGCTGAGCGACAAACCGGCCCTCGCCCGACAGGCCCAGTTCCTCGGCAAGTTCCCGCCGCGCCGCCGTTTCATAGTCTTCATCCGGCCCGACATGGCCGCCGACCGAGACGTCCCAATGCAGCGGATACGAGTCCTTGTTGCGCCCGCGCAGTTGAACCAGCACGTCGCCGCGCGGGTTGAACACGAGAATATGGACGGAGCGATGAAGAAGATGTTGCGCGTGGACGGTCGCTCTGGGTTCGGCGCCAACCACGCGGTCTTGGCCGTCCACTACTGCGATAAGTTCATCGCAACTGTTTGCTGCAGCCGCTGAGGTCATGATTTTTCCTTTTTCGTTCCGTTAGCCACGCAACCGGCAACAGACATCATAATCGAAAAGCACTGTCAAAAAGGAAAACGGGATGCGGAGCGTGGCAGACAGGACTATGGATACAGTTGCCAGCGGCGGTCGGCTTCGGCGGCGGGTCGCCGGATCAAAAGGTTGTTGCGGATGGCCCGCCGCTGGTCGGCTGTTATGCCGATGGACGTGAGATAATCCTCGATGCCGCCGGCCGTATCAATTTCGTTCAACGCCGTCTCGATCGAAATTCGATACACGACCGTTGTGCCGTAGGCCTGGTTGGAGAGCAGATAGTCTTGAATGATGGTCTCGCGAGGAACGCCGAGGGTTTTCAACGTCAGCGCAGTCAAAACGCCTGCGCGGTCGCGTCCGGCACGACAATGGAGATTCAGCGGGAGGTTGTTGCGGTTGGCAAGGAGCGACAACGCCTGCCGCCACTGCCGGCTGTTGTCGCGGATGAGGTGCTGATAGCGGATGACATGGCTGGTGGTGGAGAAGAAGCCGACGGGGATGTAGGTGTGGGTTGTGAAGGCATCGAGAAGCGGCGAGTCGGGCTCGGCGTTGACTTCGTTCGGGGTACGAAGGTCGAGAATATGGCGGATGCCGCGGGAGCGGAGTTTGTCGGCGTCCGTGGCGGTGAGGCTGGTCAGCATGGCCGACCGATAGACACGGCCGAGGGCGACCATGGTGGTTGGCGTGACGTCGTAGCCGCCGATGTCGCGAAAGTTAACGGCGCCATCCAGCCGAAGCCAGCGATCGAAGGTCTGGGCGGCCGTAGGGGACGCGTTGGCGAGGACAACGGCCGCTATTGCCCAGCGGACGAAGGGGAACCGCTTGGTTGCGGGAGTGGTTGGATATGTGCGAAGGCGACCAATCTCAGTATTCATGGGACAAACTGCTGCACAGTCCCTTTCCGCATGTTCATAAGGAGAATAATGTGCGGGGAGTGTGATGTCAATTGCTCATGGGCAAGGCGGTGATTGTTGGCCGGCCGATAATAGGAAACGGTAGTGCGTCGGAGCGTAAAGGGGAGGGAAGGTCATTTCGGCGGCATTGCGCAGTGAGTAGTGCGAAGAGGGAGCATGGGGTCGGGGTGGAACCCGACCCTCCACGGGGGGACATTTTCCATGGCGTGCGAAAACCATTCCGGTCGGGGTGGAACCCGACCGTCCAAGGTATCGGAAGATCAAACAAGGGGGAATTCAAAAGTTAAAATTCAAAATCAAAAATCCTATGGTCGGGGTGGAACCCGACCCTCCAATTGATGTAAGCGAATAAAAAAGCAGGGTTTGGGGGTGCGGCGCAATTGTGTATGGCAATCTCTTAAACGATTCGGCAAAACGCTCAAAACACAAAAAAATGATTTGACACGCTCCGCGGCCGCCCTTATACGGACTATGTCTTTTGCGATGTCGGATCGGGTTCACCATATCAACCTAAAGAGGTGGGACAGTGGACGCAAAACGCATCCTCATTCTCGTAGTTCTCATTGTCATTCTGGTATTCGTGGGCCAGCGCGCATGGAAGGCCTACCGGGTCTATAATCCGCCCCCGCAGCCGGCTCCAGCCGTTGAACAGCCGGCCAAATAAGCATTCCATGCGCATCCGGCATGCCTGCCCCGAAGGCCATTGGTGAGGGTGGGGGGAAGAGGGCAAACGGGCAAAATGCAGGCGCCAATGAAGCCTGTCCAACCCCCTGCACTGAAGAGCTGTTTTTGCGGGGAGAGGAAAAGGTAAGTAATGCAGTTGCGTCGGGGAGAGGCTCACCGGGAACTCATGGAACGAGGGAGCGCGCCTGTCCAAGCGCGTCCCTCGTTCCCTTATGTTTGAGTGTATAAGATTCGGCAATCTTTTTGAAAAGCCCAATTACCGAGCGGGAGTAGCTCAGAGGTAGAGCTCCTGCCTTCCAAGCAGGACGTCGCGGGTTCAAATCCCGTCTCCCGCTCCATTTTTTTTTGCCCGCCTAAAGTTTTCAGCCATAGATTTCTTTCCTGTCAGGATGTGTCCTTGTGGGATTTCCGCTTGCGGTGCGGAAACCTTTTTGCGATTTTCTGAGTCAGAATAGGCGGAAGGTGGGAGAGGAAATCAAAGCGTCTGAGACTCAGAACGCAGGAGGTTGGAAGACATGAAAGCCAGGTCAGCAGTCCGACAAATTATTTTCGCGGCGGCGGTGGCGGCATGGGCTGTGTTTACCGTTCATCGCGCGCCGGCGCTCGGTTTGCTCGTTCCCGACGACGTGCAATACGAGCCGCTGGAACTCGAAAGTCAGATTATGGAGGCCAAGATAGACAATCAAACCGCGCAAACGAAAATCAAACAGACGTTTTTCAATCGCTATGGGCGGCCCATTGAGGCCACCTATCTCCTGCCCGTTCCCAAGGGGGCGCAAGTGACCGACTTTGCCATGGAGATGAGCGGCAAGAAGGTCAGGGGCGAGGTGCTGGAGAAGGAAAAGGCGCGGCAGATTTATACCGACATCGTGCGGCGCGTGAAAGACCCCGGTCTGCTCGAATATGTGGATCAGGAGATTTTTCGCGCCCGCGTTTTTCCCATCCCGCCCAATGGCCGCCAGCAGGTTGAAATCACGGTGACGCATCTTTTGCCGCTGGACAACGGGATTGTCGAATATGCTTGGCCGCTCGATGCACCGAGGGGTGTCAAGCAGCGCGGACGGCCCGCCTCGGCCGGCGAGTTCGACCTCAAGCTCGACATTACCTCGAAAATCCCCATCCAGACCGTCTATTGTCCCACGCACAAAGTTCGGATTGAAAAAGACGGCGACAAACGTGCTGTGGTCCGACTCGATGAGCAGCCCAGTGCTGCCGAACCGATCTTTAAGTGCTACTATACCCTTTCCGACAAGGCTGTCGGGATCAATGTCCTGACCACCATGCCCGAAGGGGAGGACGGCACGTTTCTTCTTCTGATTACTCCGGGAAGGTTTCAGGACGACAAACAGTTGCCGCCCGTGGACTTTACCTTTGTTTTCGACTCGTCCGGGTCAATGGGCGACGACGACAAGATCGGGGCGGCCAAGAAAGCCCTCAAGTATTGCCTGAATAGTTTGCGCAGTGTGGATGCGTTCAACATTATCCGGTTTTCGACCGAGGTCGAGCCGTTTGCTGAGACTTTTCTTGAAGCCAACGAAGCG
This sequence comes from Candidatus Sumerlaeia bacterium, assembly GCA_026415575.1. Taxonomy (GTDB): domain Bacteria; phylum Sumerlaeota; class Sumerlaeia; order JADFCW01; family JADFCW01; genus JADFCW01. The sequence goes on along the minus strand of JAOAGV010000166.1, from coordinate 2,065 downwards.
AACATCAATCGCGCCAAGAGTTTTGTGGATGGTCTGCGCGCCGCCGGCGGCACCAACATTGACGGCGCCCTTGCCGCCGCGCTGAAGCAGAAACCCCGCCCGGACCGTCTCCACACCATTCTGTTCCTCACCGACGGCCTGCCGACGGTTGGGGCAACCAATGTGGATCAGATTCTGGCCAACGTCGAAAAGAACAACGAGGCGCGGCTTCGCGTGTTTGCCTGCGGCGTCGGTTACGATGTGAATACCAAGTTGCTGGATCGTTTGGCGGAAAAGACGCGTGCGGTGGTTCAGTATATTCGCCCCAAGGAAGACCTCGAAGTGGCGGTCTCTCAACTGTTCGACAAGATCAGCCGACCTGTTCTGACCGACTTGCGGATTGACTGGGGCGACCTCAAGGTGCGCGATGTCTATCCGAAGGACCTTCCCGATCTGTTCGCGGGAACGCAGCTGACGGTCTTTGGGCGATATAAGAATGGCGGCGACCGCGCGATTACGCTCTTCGGCAAGGTCGGTGGCGAGGAAAAGAAGTTTGTCTATGAGGCCAAGTTCCCCGACACGCCGCACGACGAGCGCGCGTTTGTGCAGACACTCTGGGCGACGCGCCGCGTCGGTTACCTGCTCGACCAAATCCGCATCAACGGAGAGTCGAAGGAACTCAAGGACGAAGTGATTGCCCTGGCCAAACGGCACGGCATCGTGACCCCCTATACTTCGTATCTGGTGCAGGAAGACCAGCCGCGGCCGGTGGCCGGTGGCGGCATTCAGCCGGAGCCGATGTATGAGTTGCATCGCGGGGCAGCGGGCGTTACACCCGACGGCCGCACTGCTTACAACTTTGGCGCGGCCGACCGGGCCGAAGCAAAGACAGATGTTTTCCCGGCACCACTGCCGCCGCCGTCGGCCGCCGTTGCGCAGGAAGGGCAAGCCGGACGGCGCGGCGCGAGGGCTTTCGTCCAAGCAGAGGCTGCAGCCCCACTGACGGCGTTGCGCTCAATGCCCGCAGGAGGTGTGGGAGGGGCGGCGCCCGTCACCGGTCAGGCCGCGGTGGACTACAGCCTTGCTCTGCGTGATCTAAAATCGGCCGATCGGATGAGCGAAGCCGTGGCTCCGGTTGTTGGCACACGCGCGGTCGCCGGCAAGACTTTCGTTCTTGTCAACGGCGTCTGGACGGAGCTGCGGGAGAAGAAAGACAGCGTCGGTGCGAAGAAAACGCTCAAGATCAAGTATCTCAGCGACGCCTATTTTGAGCTGGTCAGGCTGCGGCCCGATCTCAAGAGCGTGTTTGCCTTGGGCGAGCGGATTGAGATGGATATAAACAATGTTCGTGTCGTGATCGGCCCCGAAGGCGAGGAGAGGATGCCGCGGGAGCAACTGGATGAGTTGAGGAAGAAGTAAAGCGGGGAAGGACTGGAAGGACGGGCAGGATAGGAAGGCAGGAAGGAAGGGAAGCACACAAAGGACAAGAAAGACAGATTTGGCTTTCTTGTCGTGTGAGTTCTTTTTGTCCTTCCTGCCCTTGTATTTTGGACTTTTTCGTATAGAGATATAATAGAGATATACCCTTTTTGCGCAGATCATGGCCCCAGATGCTCTAACCCCGGTGCGTGCGTGGACGCATCGTTCGTTTCTCGACGGCGAGGTTTTTGTTTGCCCTTAAAAGGGCGCGCTTTCAATGATCACGGGCCACGATAGAGCGCCCTTTCAGGGCTTTAATACCCGGGTGTCGGAACATTTCCCAGGGCGTTGCCCTGGGCTAGATTAGTTGGCCCTTTCAGGGCCAATGATATTTGTGTATGTGATACGGCGTTTTTCTGAAATAAACGGCTCTTTCAGGGCCGTGAAATCAGTGGCTATTTACGCCATGAGATAGCAAAACTTCAATGGCCACTTCAGGGCCAGAAAAGCGAACGCGCCGACGGCAGTGGGACATGCGCCCCTTGTGGATGAGTTATGGTGAAGAGGGCGTTGCCCTGGGCTAGATTAGTTGGCCCTTTCAGGGCCAATGATATTTGTGTATGCGATACGGCGTTTTTCTGAAATAAACGGCTCTTTCAGGGCCGTG
>JAOAGV010000165.1 GCA_026415575.1 Candidatus Sumerlaeia bacterium | reverse complement strand
ATAGAAAAGATCTTTGCATCTTGCATAGATGTGTAGACGAAAGAGTCCAAACCACAAGCGGCTATCGGCATAGGAGAGCTGGGGGGCGAAGGATGTTGCATGCTTTCACTTGCAAGCGGCGGCGGCGGCCCTCACGCTTTCGCCGTAGCGGAGGTGTGGAGGATGAGCGGCAGGTCGGGCGGTTGCTTGATTGTGTTTGAGGGGATAGACGGTTCGGGCAAAAGCACGCAGATGCGGCGCGCGGCGGCGGCGTTGCGGTCGGCCGGTTGGCCGGTGGTGGAACTGGTCGAGCCGACGCACGGGGAGTATGGTTGCCAGATTCGGGCATTGACGCGGCCGGGGGCGCAACGGGCCTCGCCCGAAGAGGAACTGGACTTGTTCGTGCTCGACCGGCAGGAGAACGTAGCGCAGAACATCCGTCCGGCGCTCAAACGCGGCGATGTGGTTCTTCTCGACCGCTACTATTTCTCAACCATGGCGTATCAGGGGGCGCGGGGGTTGGACCCAGAGGCTATTCGCGCGCGCAATGAGGCGTTTGCTCCGCGGCCCGACGGCGTGCTGTATTTCGATCTTCCCGTTGAAGTGGCGCTGGAGCGAATCGAGCGGCGGCGTTTGGCGCCGGCGGATTTGTTCGAGCGGCGGGACTATTTGGAGCGGGTCAAGGCAATCTATGATGATTTGGCGCAGCGGCTGGATTATTTTTTTACGATTGATGCCGCGCGCGACGAAGAATCTGTGGCGCACGACGTAATGGCTGCCATTGGGCAGATACTGCGCCGGATTTGAAGTAGTTTTCCGTGCGGCGCAAGCCCGGGATCTTGCAAACTTCCACCAAGCGCAGCAACTTGAGGGCGACAGTCTGTGTCACCCAAAAAATCTTTTCCTCGCCGCCTCAAAAAGGTTACCAGCACACAACGGCATTTCTTGCGGCGTGCAACAGTAGCAGGGCGGGTGCCTGAATCAATTCTTTGTCTTTATCCCGGCCCCAATGCTCGAACACTGTTGGCAGGTTATGTGCCCCGCGTGGGCGTGTCGGGGCGCACCCTGTTACGCACTGGGAAATCCATCACATTTTCAACTCGGATGTGCACTGCGGGCACCGGCTGGCCTTGATTGGAATCACAGAAACGCAATACGGGCATTCTTTGGTCGTCGGTGCAGCCGGCGCCGGCGCGCGCTTGAGGCGATTGACCTGCTTGACCAGCAAAAACACGGCAAAAGCCACGATCATAAAGTCAATCACCTGGTTGAGAAAAAGCCCGTAGTTGACAGTGGGGGCACCCGCGGCTTTGGCTGCCGCCAGCGAATCGAAGCTCTTGCCCGAAAGGTTGATGAAGAGATTGGAGAAATCCAGTTTTCCCAACAGCAATCCAATGGGCGGCATCAAGATGTCGCTGACCAGTGATGAAACAATCTTGCCAAACGCCCCGCCGATGATAATGCCCACGGCCATGTCGAGCACATTGCCCCTCATGGCGAACTCTTTGAATTCCTTAAGCATTGCCCGTCCCTCCCTCGGATTTGATTGGCGTACCACATACTCCTCAGCGCCGTATTAAATTCAATATAACCGTACAATCTAAAAGTCAACGGAGATTTTCGTTGGGCGGGCTATTCGGCCATTCGAGCGTGTGCGCCGAAATCGAATGAAGCCTTGGCCGATTGGTCGGCTTCGCGCCATGAGGGAAAGAAAAAAAGTAGCGGAACGCCCTGAGTCTGATTCCGCAGATCCGTAACTGGGCGGGTACTCAAATCTCTGCCTTCATGCCCACCCAAAGCCGGGACTCCAAACGGAGCGGGATTAGCGCGCCTTCAGGCGATAGATGTGCACGGCGAGGGGCGCAAACAGGTCGGCAAACGAGCCGGCGTTGGACTGGAGGGAGCGGGCTTCGTCCACCACCTCGATACTCGCTCCGGCATCCAACCCCTCGACGGCGACTATCGCCCGCGCAGGTATGGCCCGCTCATCATAGTTGACGCAAAACAGATACAGATCGCCGTCCTTCTCCTTGGCCATGACATCGAGTTTGACGTCGCCGCCGTCGCAGGAAATCTTGACGGCGCGTTTGGGCGGGTTGCCCAGAATGGCGGGCGCGAGACGGGTAATCTGGTCGTTGATTTCGCGCAGGGCCTTGCGGTTTTCCGGCGGAACGCCGAACTGCTGATAGCTGGGTTTCCAGATGTGCGTGAAGTAGCCGATGATTGTGGCGCCGCGGCAGATGGCCATCCAGACCTCGGCGCGGATGTGCTCGGGCCGGACATCTTTCTGGCGTTCGAGTTCGCCGGTCCACCGGCTGCCCTTGCTGGTTTCAATCCACGCATAGACGGGGCGCGGGCCGGCCATGCGAACCAGCAGGTCAGTGGCGTCGTGGACCAGATAGAGCCATTCGGGTTTGTTCCAGCCGTAGATGGGATAGATGTCGTAGCCGATGACGTCGGTGGCCCGAATGTATTCGGGGTACATTTTCCGGGCCTGCTCGTCGTATTTTTTGAAGAAGGGCAGGAAGTTGCCGGTGAGCGTCATGAAGACCGGGCGCGAAGGGTCGCCCTCTTTGATGTGCTGATAGTCCTTGAGCGTTTCGGCGGGCATGCGGCGCGGGACGCTGCGCGGTTTGGCGAGAAGGACGTTTTTGCCATCTGCGTCGAAGCCCTCGATTTCGCCAAGCGAACCCCAAACGTTCTCGCCTTTTTGGGCGGCAAGAACTTTCAGCGTGAGTTGGCGAAGCGTTGCGGGCTGCGCGAGTGGGAACTGCTGTCGGCCGCGTTTCGGCGCAACCGCGGTCCGCAGGATTTCTTTTCCGTCCGCTTCAAAGGCGATTTCGCGCGCCACCGAAAGGCCGTTCGAAACGGTCAGATGAACAGCCAGGCTTGTGACGGTGACTGGCTGCTTGAGATTGATTGTCACCGCGGCGCCTTCGAGCGGGTCGAGAACGGTCCAGCTGGACAGATCGCCGTCCACAAGTTTCCAGAGCGGGTTTTGCGGGTTGATGCGAAGCTCGGATGCCGCAACCACATCGGCGTCGCTTTCATCATGCGGCAAATCGGGCTCGTCGCCATGGATATAGCCAAGGAGCACGGGATGGCCCTTAATGTCGTCGCGATAGGGCACAATGCCGTAAAGGCCGGACTTTTGCATAAGGTCGAGGTAGTCCCGGAGTGTTTGGCCCTGGTCGCGGCGAAGATTGGCGCCGGCCGTGGCGTTCATGCCGCATTCGCGCAGCAGGGGGAAATTGGCCGAGCCTTGCAACCATGCCATGATGGGGAAGAAGGGCTCGCCGTTGACGTGGATGGCGCGATTGACAATCTCCACCTTTTGAATCGGCGGCAGCGGCGCGCCTTCGGCGCCAAACGCGCCGGGGAGAACGCAACCCAAAAGCAACGCGGCGGGAATTGTCCATGCTCGAATCATGATGAAGTTCTCCTTACGAACGGGTGGAATGAAACAACGATCCTGAGTTGGTCCATAGCGTGACGAGGGTATCTTTTGCTTGCAAGAAGAAATTTGAGCCGTCAGTTGTGCTTTGGAGTATTTGACAGATTTCGGAACGCGCATCCGTCGAAATCCCGCAGAGAGAAAAAAGAACAGGAGAAGAGAGAGAAGCATGAAACCCATCTTTGTGCTTGCGTGGGCTCTGATGCTGGCGCCGCTGGCCGCGTGGTCGGCAGGCGAAAACCCCAAGGACAAGCCCAACATCATTTTCATCATGGCCGACGACCTCGGCTGGAGCGATCTTGCCTGCTACGGCAGCAAGTATTATGAAACGCCCAACATTGACCGCCTCGCCGCACAGGGCATGAAGTTCACGTGCTACCACCAGTGCCAGAACTGCGCCCCCACGCGCGCGGCGCTGATGACCGGCCAGTATGCCCCCCGCACCGGCGTCTATACCGTAGGCGGCATAGACCGCTTCGACTGGAGCCGGCGTCCGTTGCGGCCGGTGGACAATGTCACCGACCTGCCACTGGATCGCGATCTTCTTCCGCAGCAACTCAAGGCCGCCGGCTATGTGACCGGCATGTTCGGCAAGTGGCACCTCGGCGATCGCGGCGACTACCATCCCGGCCGGCGCGGCTTCGATGAGGCCATCGTGAGCGCCGGTGTCCACTTCGATTTCGCCACCAATCCAAAGACCGACTACCCGAAAGGCCAGTATCTGGCCGACTTTCTGACCGACCGCGCTGTGGACTTTATCCGGCGCCACAAGGACCGGCCCTTCTTCCTCTACCTGCCGCACTTTGCCGTCCACTCGCCGCATCAGGCCAAGCCGGAGATGATCGAGAAGTTCAAGCCCAAACCCCCCGTCGGCGGGCACAACAGTCCGACTTATGCTGCGATGATCTACTCGGTGGATGAAAGCGTGGGGCGAATCCTGAAAACACTCGATGAACTGAACCTCGCCGACCATACGGTGGTGATCTTCACCAGCGACAATGGCGGCGTCGGCGGCTATGCGCGCGAGGGAATCAAAAAGGGCGGCGAAATCACCGACAACGCACCGCTGCGCAGCGGCAAGGGCAGCCTCTACGAGGGCGGCATCCGCGATCCGTTCATCGTGCGCTGGCCGGGCGTCACGCCGGCCGGCTCGGTATGCGACGTGCCAACCATCCACGTGGACATTTTCCCGACGTTCCTTGAAATCGCCGGTGCGCCCAACCCGCAGCAGGTGCTCGACGGCGAAAGCCTCGTGAAACTGTTCCGCGATCCCGCGGCGAAGCTTCAGCGCGAGGCCATTTATCAGCACTTTCCCGGCTACCTCGGAGCAGGCGTGGACCAATGGCGCACTACGCCGGTCAGCCTCATTCAGATGGGTGACTGGAAACTCATGGAGTTTCTCGAAGACGGCCGGCTGGAGCTGTACAATCTTCGCACCGACATCGGGGAGTCGAAAAACCTTGCTTCGGAAATGCCGGACAAGGCGAAAGAACTGCACGCCCGCCTGATTGCTTGGCGCAGGGAAGTCAATGCGCCGATGCCGACCAAAAATGACGGCAGCACGCCGGCTGTGGCGCCCAAGAAAAAAGGTAAGGGCAAGAAAAAGAACCCGGAGAAATGACATTGATGTTGCGGAAAAAAGGCTCGAACCGCAGATTTGCATACATTCACATAGATTTCAAAGAATAATCCGGGGCATGTGCGAAGTCTGCGGCCGCTTGTCAATTTGAGCACGAATCGCTTGACATCTCCCATCTTCCGTCATCGCGAGGCGCGTTCTGTGCGCCGAAGCAATCTCGGTCTTTTCATTGTCCTCCGACGAAGATTGCCGCGGAGCTGCGGGACGGCCTCTCGTAGTGACGGGACTGCAGGTGATGATTATGGCCAGACCCTTGGCCGGATTCATATTGCCTGAAAGGAGCGGTGCGATGAACTTTCACTCAATCGCTGCCATCGGATTTCAGCGCGTACTTTCCTTCCTTCCCCTGCTTCTTTGCTTTGCGAATGTATGCGCGCAGGCCGCGCAACCACGCGTGGAGTTCACTTCGGCGCCAGGACAAGTTGCCGTCTCCATCGGCGGCCAACCTGTGGCCGTCTATGTGTTTGCTGATCCGAAAATTCCGCGGCCTTACTTCGCCCATTTGCGCGCTCCGGGCGGAATTCAGGTCACGCGAAACCATCCGCCCATCGCCGGAAAAGACGCCACAGACCATGACATGTTGCATCCGGGGCTGTGGATGGCGTTCAGCGAGCTCAGCGGGTGCGACTACTGGCGCAACAAAAACAAAGTCGTGCACAAGGAGTTTGTCCAGCCGCCGACCGGCGGCGAAGGCAAAGGCGCGTTCGCCGTTTGCAATCTGTATATGGGCGCGCGCGAAGACGAACCGCCCGTTGCCAGAGAAATTTGCCGCATTGCCGTCCACGTCCGCCCGGCGGGTTACTTGGTGGTGTGGGAGTCGGTCTTTGCCACCGACCGCGAGTCGTGCGTCTTCGGCGATCAGGAGGAAATGGGGCTTGGGGTGCGGCTGGCCACGCCGCTGATCGAGAAGTCCGGCGGGACTGTGGTGAACTCCGCAGGCGTGCGCAGGGCAAAAACCGCTTGGGGCCGTCCGGCGGAGTGGTGTGACTACAGCGGCGTGCTCGACGGCAAACGGGCCGGAATAGTGCTGATGTGCGATCCGTCCAATTTCCGCCCAAGCCGGTTCCATGTGCGCGACTATGGTTTGATGGCCGCCAATCCGTTTGGCCGCAAGGTGTTCGGCGGCGAGCCTTCAACCGTGGCGGTGCGGCGCGGCGAAACCTTGCGCCTGCGCTACGGCGTTCTTCTCTACGCGATCGAACCGGATGCCGGACTCGATTGCAAAGCAGCCTTTGCGGACTTTCTGCAAGTGAAGTAATCTCCGCGCGTTTCACCTAACCCGCGCCGAGTGTAATCACTCCTCCGAAATGATGACGGTCGAATTTGCGTTTGCCGGACGGCGCACACGCTTGCCCGACGGATAAAACTCCACGCTCACGTCAACGGCGCGACGGTTGCCGAGGCCGAAGTGCCGCTCGGTGGGAACCACGGAGTAGTAGCTGTGTGCGCTCTGACTGTCGAGAATAGCCACTTGCTCGAAGGCCAGAAGTGCGTCGGGTTTTCCGGCTTCGGCCAGGCGGATTTTCGCTCCTGCCGCACCGCGATTGCCAGCCGCCCCGACAACCCGCACACGCAGCCAGTTGCCTGCCGCGCAGTCGTTGCGATAGACTTTCACCAGCCGGTGCGAGTCGAGCGGGCCCGTATAGCCGATGATGTCGAGGTCGCCATCGCCGTCAATGTCGCCGAAGCAAAGGCCATCGTCCACCGAGGCGGCGGACTTGTCCTCGATGCCCCACACCCTGTTCATATAGGCGAAGCGGCCGCCGCCTGTCCCGCGCAGGAGCCAAAGAAAGTGCCGGCCGTTCCACAGAATGTCGGCGGTGCCGTCATTGTCGAAGTCGGCGACGACGGCCAGCCCCCACGAGACATAGCGCGGCTTGGTGGCCGATTCCATGCCGGCCAGCGCATCGGCGCTGCGCGTGAACCGGCCCTTCCCGTCGTTGAGAAAGAGTTCCGGTCGCCGGTTGTCGAGGGCGAGAAGATCGGGGCGGCCGTCTTGATTCACATCGCCAATACCCTTGATGGCCAGCCCTTCTTCGCGCAGGCCCGCTTGTTCGGTCGCGTTGGCAAAGTTCATTTTGCCATCGTTGAAATAGACGCGCGAGCGGCCGCGCTCGTCGCTGTAGCGGCCCCAGTGCAAAGCAAGGTCCATGAAGCCATCGCCGTTGAGGTCGGCCGGGTGGATGTTGATTTCGTTGCGGGTGGCTGCAACCTCGATATTGCCGCCGGTCATGAAACCACCCTTTCCGTCGCCGAGTTCAAAAACCACGCCGGGGCGCTCGTGCAGCCAGTCCGCCTTGCCGTCGCGATTGATGTCAATAATGGCGTTTGCGCGGCCTTGGCCGGCTGTAATGGCGGTTTCGCGGAAAGTCAGCCGGCCCGGCACCGATTCGTTAAGCCACCATTTCCCGCCGCCGTCCTGCCACGTCATTTGCAGATCGAGCCGGCCGTCCTCGTTGATGTCATAGGCGAGGTGGATCTCGGAGAGGGGATAGACGCCGTCGGCCTCGCGGAAACGGCCGTGCCCATCGTTGAGCAATGCCAGAGCGCGTCCTGCACCGTGCGCCGCAAGAAAAAGATCGAGATGGCCGTCGCCGTCGAGGTCAACGAGGTTCAGACCGCTCAACCACCACTTGGGGTATTTGATGTAGTGGCGGGCGACGGCTTCGCCGACGCCGGATTCGCTGGTTGCGTCAGTGAACACGGCAGCTGGTTTTTGGG
>JAOAGV010000164.1 GCA_026415575.1 Candidatus Sumerlaeia bacterium | reverse complement strand
CGCTCGTCGGCAGCGTCAGATGTGTATAAGAGACAGGCTCTGCGCGTTGGGCATGGGGGAAACGGTTGGTTTGGAACACGTAACGAGACACGAATAGTCTTAGAGATTATCCAAAAACGTGGCTTGGCCATCTCGGCCAAGATGCTTGGGCGGCACACCCAAGCCACGATCGAACGGTTTTAGGATAGAGTCATAGACAGCCCCAAGGGGCGGCGGAGTTTTGCCCTTGAAAACTTTCCACATCGCCGGTTTGGAACCTCTCGCGCCGGTTGTCCCCGCGCCCATGAGCGGCTACAGCGACCGCGCATGGCGCGAGATCGCCCGCGCCATGGGGTGCAACTATCTGATCGTGCCGCTGGTCAGCGCCGAGGGTCTGGCACGTGCGGATGTAAAAACCGAAGCGCTTGTAGATATTGAGGGTGAGCGCCGTCCTGTAGTGGTTCAACTGTTTGGGTCGCGGCCGGCCAGTTTGGCCGCGGCGGCGCAGCGGCTCGAGGCCCGCGGCGTATCGGCCATAGACCTGAATCTGGGATGTCCCGCGCGGCGAATTGTCGCCCATGACGGCGGTGCGGCACTCCTGAAACACCCGCGGCTCGTTGCGGAGCTGATGCATGCGTTACGCAGCGCAGTGCACTGTCCTGTGACGGCCAAGATTCGCGCCGGCTGGGATGAATCCTCGCCGCCGGCCGTCGAGATCGCGCGCATCCTCGAAGCTGAAGGCGCCGCCGCCATTGCGATTCACGCCCGCACGGGCCGCCAGCAGTTCAAAGGCACGGCCGACTGGCGCGTCATCGCCGCCGTCAAGCAGGCTGTTCGCATTCCGGTCATCGGCAACGGCGACATCCGTTCGGGCGCCGATGCCTGGCGGATGTGCTGCGAGACCGGCTGCGACGCCGTGATGATCGGCCGTGCCGCCATTGGCAATCCGTGGCTGTGGCGCGAGGCTCTGGCGTGGCTGGCAGCCGAAGGCCCACCGCCGACGCCGCCCGCGCCGCCAAGCCTTGCCGAGCGGCTGGACATGTTGCGGCAGCATGCGGCGCTGATGGCGCGCTATCGCGGCGAGCCACGGGGAATTGTCGAGTTTCGCAAACACGCCGTGCAGTATTTGCGCGGGGTGCGTAACTCGCGCCCGCTGAAGCACGTCTTCCTGTCTTGCACGACGCTCGCAGACATTGCAGCGGCCATCGAGGCCTTTCAGGCCGCCGCCGCGGAGCGCCCTCTGCATTCCTGAAGTGCGCGACCGCCGCGTGGAAGAAAGATTACGGTTTTGCGGCAGGGCTATAGGGCTTCGGTTTGAAATACGGCGCCGGATAGTAGTCGGCCAGACGCCGATAGGTGGCGTCAAACCGCTTCTCCAGTTCCTGCAGCTCATAGCTGCCCGGCGCGGGAACCAATTCCTCGCCCGCCGGATGTAGGACCACAAGGCGCGCAATCTCCTTGCCGTCGCGCGTGATGGTATAGACGGCGGCGGTGGTCGGCCCGTCGCCTTCGCGAAGATCGCACTCCACATACAACTGCAAGTTGCCCGCGCGGAATCCCGACAGGGTCTCCAGCACCACTTCCGGCCGTATGCCGTACTTCCGCTCGAAGTAAATACCGTCGGAAATCAGGCCCGCAAAGGTCACGACCGAGCAGGGCACGGTCAGGCCGGGCGGCATGTCTGTGCGAATAACCACGCGGCGCACGGGCTGCTTCGTGAAGCGGTCGTCGAGCATCAGACGGAGAATGCAGCCGACGCCCTTGGTGCCGAGGTTGGGAAACACCTGCCCATGGATAAAATCGGCGTAGGCGGTTTTGCTCAGCGCCAGCGGCAGCCGCCAGACGTAGCTCAATGTTCCCGCTCCGGCGGAAGCGACAAGCAACCCCACCAGCGGATAGACAGCATGGCGCAGCAGCGGGCGCTCGCGCATCAGGTTGCGGCACATCATCAGCAGCAAAAGCAGAAATGGCAGAAGCGTGTAAATGTGATAAAGATTCTTCTTCTGCCACGTGTGGCCTGTGAGCACATAGAACAGAAGCCCGTAGCCGACCGACGCAATCACCGCATATGACCACAGTAAGGTACGTTCGGGACGGCGTACCAGCAGCGCATGGAGCGCGATGACCAGAACAAACACATACAAAAAAGCCTCGCCCATCAACAGGCTGAAGTAGTCGTGCAACAGACGGGGACTGGCAACAATCAGCGGCCCGACGTCCTTGACGTGATAGGTCAGACGATACAACGGCGTAACGGGCCGCCACAAGCCCAGCCAGTCGGCCGCAAATGCATAAAGCGTGATGACCACCCAATAGAGAATCGCGGCGGCAACGGGCAGGACAATGGCCCGCACCCGCAGCGGTCGCGTGCTCTCCCACAGGCGGCGCGGCAGCATCCGGGGTGCCAACAGCGCTTCCTTGAACGAGCCGTCGCGCAGGGCATAGGCAACCGTCAACGCCGGCAGCGCCAGAAAAAACAGCAGATCGGCAAACACGATGTTCGTCAAAGCCAGTCCCACCCAGATTGCACCGCGTCCTTTGCGCGCGTAATATTCCAAAGCCCACAGAGCAAGCATCTGGCTGAACAGGGCGGTGGAGGCCCAGACCAGCGTGATCGAACGGCAGGCCGCCGCATGAATGGGCGACAGCGCATAAAGCACCGCACCCATCGCCGCCAGCGATGTGCCGAACCCAAACTGCAACAGGAGCCAAAACAGGAATGAGCAGGAAAAGGCCGTCAGCGCCGCCGGCGGAATATGCAGCGTGTCGAGCGTGAACGGCACCCTAAGCCAGTCCATGACCCGCCAGCAGAGGCTGTAGAGAACCTGCGGCATGAGGTTGTGCGGCGCGTTGATGAACGGCTTCACCGTGCGCTTGCCCCATCGCATCAAGTCCTCGCGTGTGAAGCCGTCCGGAGCAATTTGAATGTTGGTGTGGATGGCCGCATCGCAGAAAAACAAATAGTCGTCGTCGCCCTGATATTCCACGCTGCGCTGAAACATGAACAGAAAAAACGCGCCGAGGAAAATCAGAACAAACAAAACTTTTTGAGTGAACGTCGTCATGCCTTTTCTTCCGTCCCGTGCGGCTTCTCAATAACAACAAAAATCTGGCTGCCCAAATAGCGCAGAATCGGCAGCCACGCCTTCAATTCCTGTCCCGCAAAATGCGCCCCCGCTCCCAAGACATGCAGATTGATCAGACCCGACACCCGCAGGAAGGTCACGCGCGCCGGAAGACGCTGCTCGCGAATTACCCGCGCGAAAAACAAGGGATGAAAATGACTGTGCGGCACCGACACACTCCGATACGTCCCCTCCAAGTCCACATAGGAATCCGTCTGCCGATGCGGGAACGCATAAGGCGTCATTCCGTGCACGAAATAGTAGCCGCCCAGAATCAGCGACAGTCCGGCCAGCGCGCGACTCAGCCACCCCCCCTGCGCTGCACCGCCCAGAGCGCTCTCCGTGCCGATCATCAGCCGGCCGCCCGGCGCCAGCTTGGCCACCATGCTGGCCAGCCCCGCTTCGGGATCGGGCAGGTGCTCGAGCACCTGTGTGGCCAGAACCAAATCGAACGCGCCGTCCTCAACGGCCCGCAACGTCGTGGCATCATCCTTGATCCACCGGATGGGCTTGCCCGCGTAAATCGCCGCCATGCGGTCGAGACTGATTTGCGAAACGTCCACGCCGACATACTCGACGCGGTCGAGGTCAAACAGGTGTGGATACACCGTGCCGCAGCAGCCGAGGTCGAGAACGCGGCGCACCGGCGGCCCTTTCGCCAGAAGCCGCCGGATGTAATAAAGGTCCTTATAGTGATAGCCGCGCAGGTGCTGGAACGACTCCATACGGAGGCGGATTCGCTGCGTCGCCGAAATGTAGTCGTAAAAATTCTGAAAGGCCGCATCATCCGAGCGGAGCAATACAACGGGGCGTTCGGGGGTGCGGTCGGGCGCGCGGCCCGTGCAGCGCCATTGCTCAACCTCGCGCTGCAAATACGGCAGCGCCACATCGGCCACGTATCGGTGGTCGGGCGGCGAATAGCCAAAGCGCCGTGCGTCTTCGAGAAGGCGAACGGCTGCGCGGCACGGCGCGGCGAGTCGCGGCAGGCAATGCTGCGCCGCCCATTCGCCGAGCGCGCGAAAGTGATCGAGGCTTTTTTCAACCTCGCCTGCGGAAACAGCGCGCGAGACCTTCGGCGGGGGAAGCAATCCCTGCAACGCCGCCAGATGCTTTTCCAGCACATCCGGCAGTGCTTGCTCCGCCGCAACTGCCTTTTTGTCTTCCGCCATTCTGCGCCAATCCAAACCTCTCAGAACTTCATCCCGCGCCCGATGAACATCCCGGAGAGCTCCGCCGGCGGCTTTTCTGTTTGCGAACGAATCAATCGGAACGCCTCGCAACCCGCCACCCGCAACCCCATCCTACTTTTCCTTCACAAACAAGTCCTGCCGCTTGCCGGCAAAAATGTCGTCCACGTCGGCTTCGATCAGTCGTTCGGGTTTGCCGGGATTCAAAATCCGAAGCCACAGGCGCGGCGTTCCCTGCGGCGGCAGCGCCACGATCCAACAGGCCAGCGTGGCCGAAAATTCTTTTTTGCTGCCCGTGCGATGGATGCTGTTGTCGGGACCGGCATTTTGATCCTTGCTCATGGCGATAAAATCGCTGAGTGTGTAAGGCCGCGGCGTCACGTCGAGCAGTTCCTTGATGCGCTCGCACCGGATGCGGCTGCTCTCGCCGATCGCGCGGTTCCACTCCGACATGCTCGGTTCGAGATAGTGGTTCGTGTGATAGAGAATCCCCTTGTCCACGCACTGGATGGCATGCCGCCCTTTGTCGCCGATCTCGACATAGGCGATCTGCTTGCGGTCGGCCAGCATAATGTATTGCGGGCCGACAAAGAGTTCCTTTTTTCCTAGCGCCGCCTCGACACTGTCGCAACCGGACAGGAGCCGGCTGGTCACGCCGCCTGAACCTTTCATCTTCACGCGTTCCTTCTCAGGAATTGCCCCGGCAGTCGCTGTCACCACAACGAGGCCGTGCTCATTGATACCGGCTTTAATTCCCGACGACGTCTTGCCCAGAGCATAGAGGCCGAAATAGCGAAAGCCGGATTTCGGCGTGGTCAGGCGCACCTCCTGCTGATGGTCGGGCCGCCAGTCGCGGTTCTTAACGATCAAAGTTCCGCCACCCTTGACCCACTCCTCGCCGGCTGCCGCCCACAAGGTGCAGCCGCGCACGGAAGAGGGGGAAAAAAGGAACACCGCAAGCAAATATATCGCCGAGACTCGTTTCATCGAGACACCTCCGACAAGGGATGCAGCATTACCATCTCCATCTGAGAGTTTCCCGCGTCGCACTGTTGAGGTTCAAATTCTGGATTGAGAGTGGAACCAGCTTGTCCTTATT
Source organism: Candidatus Sumerlaeia bacterium (assembly GCA_026415575.1). Classification (GTDB taxonomy): domain Bacteria; phylum Sumerlaeota; class Sumerlaeia; order JADFCW01; family JADFCW01; genus JADFCW01. Next base: position 2,552 of record JAOAGV010000164.1, on the reverse strand, counting down.
CTGATGTTCTTGGCCGGATTTCCGCGCTGTGCGAAATCCGCCAGAGTCTGAAGGGAGCATAAAAGCCGCTGTGCGGGAATCAATACGAAATGTCAAAAAGCGTGCAAAATCGTTTTGATGTCTGCCTGTGGGGCAAAAACTCCGTTGCATTTTCATATAGATTTTCTCCGCCGGCGAAGCGAAAGGCTGGTCCGGTTCTTGCTCCAACAAATGGACGGGAGTGTCGAATCCAGTTGACTTCGATCCCGCAAACAGGGCATAGTCAATTAGAATGAAAGGATGGAAAGGAGGACGAAAACGATGAAATTCCGCCTAAAATACGTCAGTACCGCTTTCGGCCTCGCTTTGATTTTGATCCCTTTTTGCGACGCCTTCGGCGCCGACGGGCATCGGTCGCGGCCGGTCAACCGCAACGAGATTCGCCGGGCGGAGACCTCCTCCAGCTACCGCTCGCGCGAGGTCAACACGCGCGAGATCCGCTCCGCTTCCAACTCCGTCTACCAATCAAGGCCGGTCAGCCGAAACGAAATTGTTTCGTCCGACAGCGGGTCGGGATACAAATCGCGTCCGGTCAACAGCACCGAAATCCGGCGCGGCAGTTCCGGCGGTTATGCCTATCGTTCGCAGCCCGTTCGCTCCTATGAGTTGCTGCGCGATGACGACTATGCCTACCGTTCGCGGCCGGTCAATCAGCGCGAACTGGCAGGCATCGGCGCCTACTACTATGACTCGCGGCCGGTCAATTCGAGCGAAATTCGGAGGGGCAGCGAAGGAACACTGTATAAATCGCGGCCGGTGAACTCGAAAGAATTGCGCGGCAACAGCTACGGGGGCATCTACGGAACCGGCTATTCCGGCTATCGGTCGCGGCCGGTCACCAGCACCGAAGTCCGTTCTTCCGGCTATAGCACGGCCTACAAGTCGCGGCCCGTCAGCGACCGCGAAATCCGCTCAACGGGGCAGTACAGCTACAAGTCGCGGCCCGTCAGCTCGAACGAAGTCAAGGCCGCCAGCCGCTCGACGGGCTACAAATCCCGGCCGGTCAATTCCAACGAAGTGCGTTGAGCACAACCCTCTCTTTTCTACCGTTTCTCGGCGACGCGGTAGCGGATGGCGCGGGTGCGAAACCAGCGCACCGCCATCATGTCGTCGAAGGCCCGAATCATGCGGTTCCACAGCCCGTATTTGCCCCGTCCGTGCAGGCGCGGGCGATGGTTGACGGGCACCTGCATGACCTTGAATCCTTCCAGCAGAAAAACCGCCGGCAGGAAACGATGGAGCCCGGCATAGAACTTCGGTGTATGAAGCGCTTCGTGGCGGATGGCCTGAAATGCACAGCCGCTGTCGCGGATGCCGTCTTGAATCACCCAGTTGCGCACCCGGTTGGCGATCCGCGACTGGAGACGGCGAAACCAGCTGTCGTGGCGGCGCACACGATAGCCGCAGACCAAATCGTAATCGGGAATCGGTTCGATCAGTTTGGGAATATCGTGCGGGTCATTTTGCAGGTCGCCGTCCATGATCACAATAATCTTGCCGCGTGCCTCTTCCCAGCCGGCCACCAGAGCGGCGGTCTTGCCATAGTTACGATCAAAGCGGATAAGGCGAACGGCGGGCCAGCGCCCTTGCGCCTCGGTCAGCCGGTCGAAGGTGGCGTCGGTTGAGCCGTCGTCCACAAAAATGACTTCATACGTCTTGCCCATGGAATCGAGGATGGGAACAAGTTCGTCAAGGAGGGGGCGGATGTTCTCTTCCTCGTTGCAGACGGGAATAAGAACGGTCAAATCCAGCGTGAGGTCTTGCGGTTGCACGAAAGTCGCACTCTGCGCGCGGTGGGTTTCACATTCGGCGCGCTGGCCGAACCGGCCGAATGGGTTGCACGCGCCAAAGGAATCCATATAGTGAAGATTCCATCTGCGCAGGGTCAAGCCAAAAGGCAGCTTTCAAAAGGTCGAAAGCCTCTTTGCAGATTGTCCCGCAGTCATTACAGCTTTCGCACGACGCCGATCACGCGCCCCAAAACTTCCAGCCCGGGATGATGGCGCGCAACCCGAATGTCGCGATATCGCTCGTTGGCCGGCCGCAACACCACCGCATCGCCCTCGATTGAAAAATACTTCACCGTCGTCTCGCCATTCACCAGCACAACGCCGATCTCGCCGTTTTCCAGTGCCGACTGGCGCCGCACAATCACCACGTCGCCGTTCAAAATCCCCGCGCCCGCCATGCTGTCGCCCTCCACACGCAGGGCGAACGTGTTTTCGTCGGCATGCACAAAGTCGGCAAGGTCCACCGCGCCCTGCATATCCTCGACCGCCAGATCAAGGGCCCCTGCGGTGATGCGGCCGAGCAAGGGGATGGGGCGCCGGGCCGGCTGAGCGAGGCCGCGCGCCGAATCGGCGAGGTTCGCAGCAAGGCCGTCCAAATGCCTGCCCATTTCGCCGAGTGCGCGGCGGGCCTTTTCGGTCAACTGAAACGCGCGGGCGCGGCCGCGTTCGCGCTGCAGGTAGCCTTCCTTCTCCAGAGTTCTAAGATGATACTGCGCCGTGTTG
>JAOAGV010000163.1 GCA_026415575.1 Candidatus Sumerlaeia bacterium | reverse complement strand
AGATGTGTATAAGAGACAGATCGTGGCGAGCGCCAAGGCGCTGGTCAACGCGCTCAACAAGCTCGAAGCAGCGCGCGTCCGCACGAGCGATTCAAAGGCCGCCAAGGTGGAACCGGCCAATCTGTAGCAACTGAAGAAAAACTCTCTTATGCCAACGCGGCCTTTGGTTTTAGTCAAAGGCCGCGTTATTGTTTTCCTTCCAGCAAGGCCAGAAATTCTTCCTCGCTGAGCGTCTTGATTCCCAGTTTGCGAGCCTTTTCGAGCTTTGATCCGGCTTCCCCGCCTACGATCACATAATCCGTCTTCGCCGAAACGCTGCTGGAAGTGCGCCCGCCGAGGGCTTCGATCCTTTCACTCGCCTCGCTGCGCGTCATGCTTTTTAGCGTCCCCGTGAGGACAAATGTCTTGCCCGCAACGGGCGAGGGGGGCCCGCCCGATTGCCCGCGCGTTCCAGCAGCCCCACGTTCGGCACCAGCGCTTTCCTCCGGCCTCACCCCGCACGCCAACAGGTCATCGAGCATCGCGGCGTTGTCCGGATTGCGGAAGAAACTCTCGATGCTTTCGGCAACAATCTCGCCGATTCCCTCGACCGCCAGCAACTGCTCGCGCGACGCCTTCCGCAGCGCATCCAGACTTCCGAAATGCGCCGCAAGATCTTTGGCCGATTGCAGCCCCACATGCCGGATTCCCAATCCAAAAATCAGCGCCCACAGCGGCCGGGTCTTGCTGGCCTCAATGGCCCGCACCAGATTTTCCGCCGACTTCGGTCCCATCCGCTCGAGGCCCGCCAAGGCCTCGCGGCTCAGGCGATACAAATCTCCAAACCGGCGCACCCCCAGCTTTGCCACCAATTGTTCCGTCAACTGCGTTCCGAGTCCTTCGATGTCCATCGCGTCCCGCTGGCCGAAATGCAGAAGCCGGTCTTTGATCTGGTCCGGACACGACGCATTCTCGCACCGCACGGCCACTTCCTTTTCGCTGAACAGCAACGGCGACCCGCAACACGGACAATGCCGCGGGAACTCGAACGGCTTTTCGCGTCCGGTTCGCAATTCCGCCAGCACGCGCACCACTTGGGGGATAATCTCGCCGGCTTTCTCGATCACTACTTGGTCGCCCACACGGATGTCCTTGCGTTTGATCTCCTCGGCATTGTGGAGCGTGGCCCGCGAAACCACCGTCCCCGCCAAAAAGACCGGTTCCAAAACTGCCACCGGCGTGACCGTGCCCGTCCGCCCGACCTGACACACGATTTCTTTCAGCGTGGTCACCGCCTGCTCGGCTGAAAACTTGTAGGCCACCACCCAGCGCGGTGCTTTGGCTGTGGCTCCCAGCCGCTCCCAATACTCCACGCGGTTGACTTTGACCACCAGCCCGTCGGTCGCATAGTCGAGCGTTTCGCGCCGCGTTTCCCACTCCTTGGTTTTCTCGATCACTTCCTCGATCGAGCGGCACAGCGACCGATGCGGATTGACACGAAAATGCAGCTGTTCGAGGACGTCCAGCCGCTCGGCGTGAGTCGGCGGCAAGACATAGTCCGTCTCGCCAATCGCATAGAAAAACGTTTGCAGCGGGCGCTGGGCCACGACCGCCGGATCGAGTTGCTTCAGCGAACCGGCCGTGGCGTTGCGGGGATTTGCAAACAAAGGTTCGCCTTCCGCCTCGCGCTGGCGGTTGATGCGCTCGAACCCGGGATAGTCCAGATACACCTCGCCGCGCACCTCGAGGATGCGGCCGTCGCGTCCGCCGCCCAAACGCGGCAATTGCAGCGGCACGCTTCGGATGGTGCGCAGATTTGCCGTAATGTTGTCGCCCTGAAATCCATCGCCGCGCGTGGCCCCGTAGGCCAGCACACCGTTTTCATACCGCACCGTCACGGCCACACCGTCTATTTTCAACTCGACGACATATTCGATGTCGCCCGACAGACCCAGAAGCCGCTTGACCCGCTCGTCAAATTCCCGCAGTTCCCCCTGCGAATATGTGTTCGCGATGCTGAGCATCGGCACCGCGTGGGTGACCGTGCGAAAGCCCTCGGTCAGCTTTTCGCCCACGCGCTGCGTTGGCGAAAGCGGCGACCGCAAGTCGGGATACCGGGCTTCGAGTTCTTCGAGCTCGCGCATCAACAGATCGTACTGGCGGTCGCTGATGCGCGGCCGGTTCAACACGTAATACAGATAATTGTGCTCTTCGATTTCCTGCCGCAGCGTCTCGACGCGCTGCCGAACCGCTTCGGGAACAGAGCCGCTCATTGTTCTTTCCGCCTCTGCCGGAAATACTAGATTTCATGGAATGTTGGCGCGGAATGGCGCGCATTGCAAGCAAAACAAATTCCGCCCCTATTGCTTGGGAGATTCTCCCGAAATCGGGAGAGGGGCGTTCGATCATGCTGTGGCCTCGTCGGGGCTGGAAGGGCGAAAAGGAAAACGCTTGAGGCCGCGCCGTTGCCATAGTGCAATGATCAGCGTACGCTTTGATCCGCGTACGCTTTGGACTGCGGCAGCCATGCTGCCGCTTTCTCTTGCGCCGAATTCAAACCCGGCAAGCGGAGTTCTTTCCTCAGCGCCGGCGCTTTGTCTGAAGACGAACGCTTTCAGCAAAGCGGCAGCATGGCTGCCGCATTCCAAAGATCTTGGGGGGTTCCGGCATCAGGCGGCGGTCTTGCTTGCGCTGGCGGGAAGCTTCTCCCGGTTTCCGGAGATGCTTCCTTGCTCGATCGCCGGAATAAGATTTATTTGACTTTGGGCCGCGTGAAGACACAGAGTCGGATTATGAAGAGGAGGGGCGGAAGAGTGTATTTTGAAGCAGCCGCAAGGCAAAGGGGCACGTCGAATTTAGGCAGATGCCCCGCTTGCAGACGCTGCAGGGAGAGTGAGCACGATGCAGCGCAGAACCAATAAGGCAGGCGGCTTGGTGCTGCTTTTTGTCCTGGCCGCAGGCATAATGCCAGCGGCGGGGTTGGCCGGCGAGTCGAACCGCGTCAAGGCGCGCGAAGTGCGCGTCAAAGAGTTGCTGGCGCAAGGAATGGCCGCCCACCGCAAGGGCGATATCGAGACGGCGGCGGCGCGCTGGCGCGAAGTGCTGATGATTGATCCGGGCAATGCACGCGCCTCGCTGTATCTCAAAGAAATCGGGCCGGAGTTGGAAAAAGCGGCGGCCGCCCGGCAGGCGCGCAAACAGCAGATTGACGCAGAGGCGGAGGGTGCCCGGAAGATGGCTGAAAAGATCACGATCGAGGTGAAGGAAGGCACCGGCCTGCGTGAGTTCGTTCAAACACTTTCGTTCATCTCGGGCATCAACTTTGTACTGGTTGGCGGGGCCGATGCGCCGGTGGTCGCCAAGTTCGAGGACAAGCCGCTCAAGGAAATCCTCGACGCCGTGCTCGAACCCAACGGTCTCGCATGGTCGCGCAAGGGCGATGTGGTGACAATCGCACCACGGCTGGCTACGCGGGTGTTCCGCCTCGGCAACGAGGATTTGGTCAAAGTCCAGCGGCTCTATGAAAGCGGCCAGCTGCAGAAGCTTCTTTGGAATACCGACAAGCCACCGATTCCCGGCATCCAATTGACGCTCGATGAACGGTTGTCTGTTCTGACACTTACCGATTCGCCGCAGAATATCGAAAAAACCGCCCAGTTGCTGACCGAACTGCGGCAACAGACCTTGCCGCGCCTTGCCACGCGCATCTACTCGATCCGGCCCGACCTCGCCGACCGCGTCAAAGTGCTGGTCGAGGCGCTGCTGCAAACCGGCGCCGAGCCGCCTTATGCGATGGTGCGTCGCGCGCTGGTCGCCCAACATCCCAACGGCACCGATCTTGTCATCCGGGACACCGAGGAGAACGTGCGCAAGGTGGAGTCGCTTCTGACAGACCGACAATTCATGCAGCATCTCGAAAAAAAGGAGATCGAGGTCTATACGACCAATCTGACGCCGCGCGATGTTTTTTCGGCCAACCGCGAGCAGGTCGCCGAGTTTGGGCGCAATGTGGTCGAGGTGGTCGAGACTATGCTGTATCACAAAACGGGCGTTGCGGCCGCACGAGAAGAAGGCCGGCGGCTGTGGTATGATCCGGCGACGATGCAACTGACGGTGGCGGACTATCCGTCGAACATTCAGAAGGTGGCGGCGTTTATCGAAGCGCTGCCGCAGCTTGAACCCAAACCGCGTTCGAAGATCATTTTTCTGGAGCACGCCGTGGCCGGCGATCTGGCTTCCCTGCTCGAACAGGTGATGGGAATCTCTGCAGGCACGACTGCGGCTGCCGGAGCTGCCGCAGGAACTGAAGCCGCCTTCTCGCTGCGCGTGCAGGACGAGCGGACGTTCCGCGACCTCAGTGTCCGGCTGGTGCGCGTGGATGAAAACAACTTTCAGGATGAAAACGATGACTCGTGCCAGCTGGTGGTTCGCACCTCGCGGGCGCAGTCGTCCGACTTGAGCATTCCGGAGTTCCGTTCCGAGGTTTTTGAGGACTACGAAATCTACGTCGAGCGCGTGTATCCTTCGCCTCAGATCGGCGAAGGCCGTGTGCGGCTCCGGGTTCGCTATCTGGGGACGAACGGACAGGCGTATTGACCGCTGCGGTTGGAAGCGGCCGCGCGCAGTTGGGCCGTGCCCTAAAAGCCGGAGCAATAGAATTTGGTAAAAGCAAGCGGGGATAGGCGATCACAACCTATCCCCGCTCTTGTTTCTTGGCATAAACACGCTGCGCGCGCCTATGCGACCTTGTCGGGCACAACAAAAGGCGGACGGTATTTGCGCGTGATCAGCGCATTGGCCTTGTCGGCCAGCGGGCCGGTGAACTTTTCAGTCTTCGGATCGAACGTCAATTTCGGCCCGACGCGCAGTTTGGTGTCCTTGAGATCAAGCCCGTTTTTCTTCAGGTGCTCCGCCATGCGTTCGAGTGCCTCGACTCCCCACTTGTTGCCCTCGAAGCCCTTGGGCTCGGTCGTAAAGGGCACTTCCTCGCCGAGGCGATAGGAGGCGTTGGCCAAATGAATGGGCACGCAGGAGTAATGGGCGACGAGGACATCGGCGCGCAGGTCTTCGACTTTGCGGCTGCGCATGCAGGCGATGAAATTCGAGAAGTGGTCGCCTTCGGGCCGCTCGGGCAGTTCGAGCACGGGCAGTTTTTCGCCCTCGCCCTTGCCGTCGGGATAGAAACGGTTGCCGGCAACCACGCCCTTCTCGAAGTGATAGGTGTTGCCGACGCCCTGGCCGAAATAGCGGTCCATTTCCTTGGCGCCTTTGGCGCTGGGCAGGCCGCGCACCTCGAACATCAACAGGACGTCGCCGTATTCGAGAATGGCAATTTGTGTGTTCGCCGTTTCGCCTTGGTCCTTGTAACCCAGACGTCCGCCAACAGAGATCACACTGGTTGGCAGCGTGGCTCCCGGGATGCCCCAACGGGCTTTGTCCATTTCGTGGACGCCTTGGTTCCCGATGTCGCCGTTGCCAAAATCCCAGAACCAGTGCCAGTTGTAATGGACGAGGTTTTCGTGGTAGGGTTGCTTGGGAGCCGGCCCCAACCAGAGGTCGAAATCAATTTCCGCCGGCGGTTCTTTGGGTTCTTTGAAGCCGATGCTGTCGCGGCGCTTGTAGCACAACCCGCGGGCTACGAGCAATTTGCCGTAGATGCCTTTCTTGCAGAGTGCCTGAATCACCTCGCCGAGATTGCCGCTGCGGCTTTGCGTGCCGTGCTGGACGATGCGGTTGTATTTGCGCGCGGTCTCGACGGCGATGCGGCCTTCGTGGACGTTGTGGCTCAGCGGCTTCTCCACATAGACGTCCTTGCCGGCCTGGCATGCCCAGATTGTCATGAGCGAGTGCCAGTGGTTGGGGGTGGCGATGGAAATGGCATCGAGGTCCTTGTCTTCGAGGGCCTTGCGAACGTCTTGCACGCACTGCGGTGCGCGGCCGTGTTTCTCTTCGAGCTTCTGGGCGCGGCCCTTGAACAGCCGGCTGTCAATGTCAATCAGGTAGGCGACGCGCACGTTCTTCATGTTGGAGAAGGCGCTGATGTGGGAATTGCCGCGTCCATTGATGCCGGCGACGCCGACAAGGATGGTCTCGTTGGAGCCGATGATCTGGCCCGACGATTTGGTGCCGCTGATGGCGAACGCAGCGCCCGCCGCCAGCGACCCCTTGACGAAATTGCGACGCGTAATGTGTGACATGTGTGGCTCCTTTCGCCGATAGAAAATTCAACCCTGCCGCCCTTCCCGATGCAGGGTAAGCAAATCATACCTGCCGGCCCTGTCAAGAAAAGCTTACCGATAGAGCAGATACGGTTTGCGCTGGCGGGCGAACTTCTCCACATCGGGTTGGAATCGGCGGATGATTTCGCCAACCTCGACCCCGCGCTCGATGGCCAGCCGGACTTCCGACGTTCCCATCTCTTTATCGAAGTAAGCGGCATGGAACTCGAACTGGCCGGGATACATTTCGCGCACAGTCTTGATGATGTGCAGCGCCGTGGCGACGGAGTGGTAGCGCTGCCGGTCGGTGACATACATCTGGCAGCCGCCGCACAGCTGGCCCTGATGCTTGGAAAAAGTCGGTGTAAACCACGCTTCGCGGAACCGCACGCCGGGCAAACGCAGCGCATTGAGGCGTCGGGCCAGCTCGTAGCCGTCAATCCACGGCGCGCCGAATTGCTCGAACGGCCGCGTCGTACCCCGCCCTTCCGACAGATTGGTGCCCTCGAACAGAACCTGTCCCGGATAGACGGTTGCCGCATCGAGTGTTGGCAAATTGGGCGAGGGGATGACCCACGGCAGACCAGTCTGATCGAACCACTGGGCACGTCGCCAGCCTTCCATCGGCACGACCGTGAGGTTGACTTTGCGCGGCAGAAAGCGGTCATTGAACAGCAGGGCCAGCTCGCCGGCGGTCATGCCGTGGCGCATCGGAACGGGATACAAGCCGATGAAGGAGCTGAACTTGGGGTATTCGAGAACGGGACCTTCCATGGTGAGGCCGTTGATGGGATTGGGGCGGTCGAGCACGACAAACGGGATACCGGCCTCGGCGCATGCCTGCATGGCGTAGGCCATCGTCGCCACGTACGTATAGACGCGGACGCCGACGTCCTGAAGATCGAAGACCATGACTTCGATGTCGCCGAGCATTTCGCCGTCGGGTGCCAAGTCTTTTTTATCTTTGCTGGTGTCGAACGTGCGCATATATTCATCAATATTTTTCAGCATGCCGGGGGAGAGTTTGCGCGACTGGCCGTAGAGGCTGAAGACAGGCAGGCCCAACTGTTTGTCACGGTAGAAGGGCACATACTCGCCAGCCTGCGCGTTGCCGCGAACGCCGTGCTCGGGGCCGTAGAGCGCCACAAGTTTGGTTGCCGGGCATTGCCGCAACAGGTCGGCGGTGCTGCGCAAGCTGCTGTCCACCGACGTAGGATTGGCAATCAGGCCGATGCGTTTGCCCCGGATGAGGTCGAGGCGTTTTTCGAGCAGAACCTCGACACCGGGTTTGACTTTTGGAGGCCGGACAAACGTACTGTGCACAGGCACAATGCGGCAGGCCGTCAGAAAGACCAGGGCCGAGACCGCGATAGAAAACAGAACGGGCTTCATTCTGCTATCCTTGTGAGTGGAATGGACGGAGAGCCTTCGGCGGCGGTTTCCGCCAGTCTCATGACCGCTTCTGCCAGATACCATCCTGCAGCCGATTTTTTCGTCCAGCAAAAAATGCCCAAGGCCGGTTGGCTTGCCAGAGCTGCCCGTGGTTCATACTGAAGTCTAATGTGGCCTTTGGCCGCAAGCAAAGAGGTTAGAGGCAAGAAGGTAGAAGTTAGAAAAGATTTTCGCAAATTGGCCGGATGTATAGATAAAAAAGTCGAAGTATGATATGTGTTTATCTTATCCTTTGGAGTGCGGCAGCTATGCTGCCGCTTTGCCTCACGGCGAACCCAAACCAGCCAAACGGGGGCCTTTCCGGGAAAATGAACTTTTCTTTTCACAATGGACGATTAGGCCCTTTGGGCCGAAACATCGCCAAAAAATTTTCGATCTTTAAAAAGATTCGCGCCTGTCAGTGATGGTTGTTACATCCCTTTTGCCTGATT
>JAOAGV010000162.1 GCA_026415575.1 Candidatus Sumerlaeia bacterium | reverse complement strand
CGGCGGAAAAACCCTTCGCCGTCGAGGTCTTCGAGGGTGATCCGGCCCGCGGCGGGCATCCGTTGCGCACGGTCAATGAAGTTTCCACCACAAAGGAGATTCCGTTCCTCGACCCCGGCCAGACGGCAACAGTCGAGTTCCGTTGGGACCCGTTTCACAATGCCGGACGGCGCGTGTTGTATTTTCGTGTGGACGGCGAAGGCCGCATCACCGAATCCAACAAGACCAATAACGTGACGTCGCGGACGTTGAACGTGCTGACCAAAGGGAAACTGGCCACGCGCAAGCTGGACGTCAAAATTCCGTCCTTCGAGGAAATGCGGCAGGGCATCCGGCCGCTCGGCGCCACAGTCGCCAACGAAGGCGAAACCACAGTGACACAGGTCCTCGTGGATATCTACATTGGTGTAAAGCAGACGCCGGAAAACAAAATCGGCGAGGTGCTGATCGAGAAAATCGGCCCCAAGTCGGAATTCGAGGCCATGCTCTATTGGAAACCCACACAGGAGCAGTACCAGCGGGCGGCTCGAGAAAAATTCAGTTTCAATGCCCGGCTGCGCGGCAGCACGCAGCGCGTCGTGCATTTGCCCGACTAAACACAGGATCAACGACGTATGCGGAATAATTGAGGAATTAAAGGGATGAGAGAGGAAAGAGCGGGAGGTGGACCATGTTTGTCGTATGTGTGACCGTGTGGGTCAAACCGGGGCATGAGAAGGATTTTATCGAGGCGACATTGGAGAACGCGCGCCAGACGCGATGCGAGCCGGGCAATGTGCGCTTCGATGTGTTGCAATGCGTCGAGCCGGCCAACCAGTTTTTCCTCTATGAGGTCTATCGCACGCCTGATGACTTCAAAGCGCACCAGCAAACCGACCACTATTTGCGCTGGAAGGCGGCGGTGGCCGACTGGATGGCACAGCCGCGCCAGGGCATCAAGCATCAGAGCCTGTTTCCGCCCGATGAGCAATGGTAGGTCTTCCAGAATAGCCGGCCTCGCCATGACGACAGGGGGATTGCGTCCAAGTTTTTCATGCTTTGGACCCTAACGATTCCGGCGGATTTCTTTTATGCCTTTCCTTCATACACTGGCTGTCGGTCCACTCGAGACCAATTGCTACCTTTACGGCGATGACGCGACCGGGGAGTGCGCAATCATTGACCCGGGCGGCGAGGCGGAACGGATCGCCGCCACCCTTGCGCGCCAATCGCTTCGGCCGACACTGATTTTGCTGACTCATGCGCACTTTGACCACACAGGCGCCGTTGCTGCGTTGAAAAAACGCTTTGATGTGCCGGTCGGCTTGGGCGAGGCCGAGGCGCCGGCGCTGTCGAATGCCCTGCAAAGCGGCGCAACTTGGTTCGGCTTTCCGTTCGAGCCTGCCGTGCCGGATTTTTTCATCGCCGACAGCCAGCGCCTTGCCGTCGGTACGGCGGAATTGACCGCCCTTGCCACGCCGGGTCATAGCCCCGGCGGCTTGAGTTTCCTCGGCGACGGCCTTGTCTTCGTTGGCGACGTCTTGTTTCGCGACGGCATCGGCCGCTATGACCTTCCGGGGTCGGACTACGAAGCCCTGCGCCGCAGCCTCCGACGGCTTCTTTCGCTTCCCGACACCACGCGCGTTTTGCCCGGCCACGGGCCGGCTACAACGATTGGCCGCGAGCGCAAGACCAATCCCTATCTGGCAGACTGAGGTCAACCGAAAGCCAGTGGGCCAGACAAAACGACACAGTCCCAACCCCCGTTCCCGCGGCGCAACTCCCGCCAAACCGCATCCTGCTGCTCCGGCCCATAATACCCACCCTGGACATCTCATTCATTCTCCCCCTCCAACCCCTTCTTTCCGTTTGAGCCTCTGCGATCTTCAGACGCTTGGCCGCGCAGCCGGCTTTGACTTGACAAGCGCTACGCCGGCCGAACCGCTTGCCGAATTTGACCACTTTCGCGCATGGCTGGAACGCGGCTTCCATGGTCAGATGGACTATCTCGAACGTGGGGCCGAGGCCCGCAGCAATCCGCAGGCGCTCCTGCCGGCAGCGCGAACCGTCGTGGTTTGCGCCCTCAACTACTTGACGGCGTATCCGTTACCGAATGTGGCCGAAGATGAAGAGCCGCATGGCCTGTCTGCTGTTTGCGGGCGCCGGATGGCCGCCGACGGCGCGGCTGCCGGCAGCGAGTCTGATATACTGAGCCGCATTTCGCGCTATGCATGGGGACTTGATTATCACGGGGTAGTTCGGCGCCGCCTCAAGCGGCTAAAAGGGCTGATCGAAACGCGCTTGGGCCGCCCCGTGCAGGCGCGGCTGTGTGTGGACACTGCGCCGCTGCTCGAACGCGCACTGGCTGCACGCGCCGGTCTTGGCTGGATCGGCAAGAACAACTGCTTGATCCATCCGCGCTTCGGTTCGTTTCTCTTCTTGGGCGAATTGCTTCTGGACGCCGAGTTGGAGTGCGGCGCACCCACGGCGGAGCGCTGCGGGCGGTGCGAGCGCTGTTTGCAGGCATGCCCGACAGGCGCTCTGGTTGCGCCGCGATGCCTCGATGCGCGCCGTTGCATCGCTTATCAGACCATCGAAAGCAAAAGCGGTCAGGCGCCCGACGTTCGCGGTTATCTGTATGGGTGCGACATTTGCCAGAATGTCTGTCCGTGGAACATCCGGGCACAAAGCCGCCTCGCCTGCAATGTGCGCGAGTTTTGGCCGTTGCCGCACCTTGCGACGGCGCGACGGGAAGACCTCGACTTTCGCGACGAGACTGCCTTCCGCAGCTTTTTCCGCAGATCGGTCATTCGCCGTATCGGTCTGGCGCGATGGAAAGCCAATCTGTTGGCTTGAGGAAAAAGAGGCACAACAAAATCCCGCCGGTTGGGTGCATCTCCCGAAAGCGGAAGACACTTCCCGCGAACGCAAGCAAGACCGCCGCGTGATGCGCGAAAGATTTCCCCGCACCTCGCCAAGAGCTTTGGAGTGTGGCAGCAGGGCTGCCGCTTTGCTGAAATCGTCTCTCGTGCGAAAAAGTGTCGGCGCCGGGGAAAGAACGCAGGCGTGGGGGGTGAGTTTGTCATAAAGAAAGCGGCAGCGTGGCTGCCGCAGTCCAAAGTGTACGCCGATTTGTGCATAATGGCAAGGGTGCGGCCTCAGGCCATTTCCTTTTCGCCCTGCCCGCCAAAATAAAGCCACGGCATGCTCGAATGACCTTCTCCCGAAATCGGGAGAAGTTCCCGCCAGTTTTCGCCAAATCTTCTTTCTTGACGGACACCGGGGCGATGGTAATCTCTGCTCGGTTCCGTTGAGCCGTTTTGGTCTAACTTAATCTCGGTGAGGATGGTATCATCCCCACCCAGTCTGTCGGAGGAGGACGGATATGGAAACGAAAAGCCCCAAAGGGGTGAACCGGAGGGAGTTTCTCAAGAAGGCAGCCGTGGCGTCGGCAGCAGCGGCCACGGTCAGTGCCGCGCGGCCCGGCTATGTGGCCGGCAGCGATATGTTGAAGATCGGCTTGATCGGCTGCGGCGGGCGCGGACGGGGAGCTGTGGCCAACGTGCTGAGAGCCGCCGAGGTGGTTGGCATCCCGGCACAGGTGGTGGCATTGGCCGACGTGCTTGGCCGCGGTCAAGAAGCCGCCCGAAGTCTGATGGGCGGAAAATCGAAGGCGGTTCGCGAAGGCATCAATGTCAAACCGGACATGATTTTTGACGGCTTGGACGGTTACAAGAAGCTGCTCGCGACCGATGTGAACTACGTCATGCTGGCGGCCTATCCGGCGTTTCGGCCCGAGCATTTCGAGGCCGCGGTCGAGGCCAAGAAACAGATTTTCACCGAAAAGCCGGTGGCCGTGGACCCGGTAGGCATTCGGCGGTTTATGAAAGCGGCCAAGCGGTCCGAGGAACTGGGGCTGTCGGTCGTTGCAGGCACGCAGCGCCGCCATCAGGCGGTCTATGTCAACACGATCAAGCAGATTCACGACGGACTGATCGGCGACATCATTGCCGGCTGCGTCTATTGGCAGGGCTCGCCGGTCATCAACGCCCGCGAGCGTGATCCCAAGTGGGGCGACCTCGAATGGCAGCTGCGGGCTTGGTATGCGCACCTGTGGGTCAGCGGCGACAACATTGTCGAGCAGCATGTCCACAACCTCGACATCGCCAACTGGGTGCTGAAGGCCCATCCGATCCGGGCGTTCGGCAACGGCGGAAGGGCGTGGAAGCGCCGCGATGCGTTCCTCGGCAACATCTGGGACAACTTCTCGATTGATTACGAGTATCCCAAAGGCGTTCACGTCTTCAGCATGTCGCGTCATTTCTCCGACCTGCCGAGCAAAATTGACGAACTGTTCCTCGGCACCAAGGGCCAGAGCAACGCGCATGACAAGGGCGATGGCGGCCTGCAGTGGGAAGAGCCCTATGTGCAGGAGCATGTGCATCTGATCCAGAGCATCATTGGAAAGAGGCCGAAGATCAACGAGGCCATGCAGGTGGCCGAAAGCACGTTCACGGCAATTCTGGGCCGCGAGTCAGCCTATCAGGGCAAACCGCTGGAGTGGGATGCTCTGCTGAATTCCGATCTCAGCTATGTCCCGAAGGAGATCAGCTGGGAGGCCAAGATCCCTGTCGCACCGGTGCCGCATCCGGGCGCACCGAACTGGTGGAAAGTGCCGATGGAGTGCCTGTAAGCACCGGATTGGGAAATGAACATTGGACGAGTCGGACGTCCCGGAGATGTCCGACTCGTCCGACTTGCCGACTTGTCCGACTCCAAAAGGAAAATCACACCACCTCGCGGGCCAAATCGCCCAGCAATTCATTTCGTGTTGGATGCGCAAATACCATCCGCGCCAAGTCATCCACTCTGAGGCCGGCAGACAGAGCAAGAGATGCGGTGTGGATCAATTCGGTCGCGCTGTGGCCAACGATGTGGCAGCCCAAAAGGGCGCGGGTCTTCTTGTCGAACAGGATTTTCACAAAACCATCGGTCAGTCCTGTCGCCACGGCTTTTCCGTTGGCAAGAAATTGCATTTTTGCGACCCCGACATCCAGTCCTGCAGCGCGTGCCTTTTTCTCCGTCCATCCGACACTCGCTGCTTCAGGCTGGCAATAGACGCACATAGCAATAGCGCGGCGGTCGGGCGCACAGCGCCGGCGGTCTGCCATGGCCTCGACAGCGGCAATGGCCTCGGCCGAGGCGGCGTGGGCCAGAAGCGGCGGACCAATCAGGTCGCCCGCAGCCCAGACCGTCTCACAGGCGGTCCGAAGGTCATCGCCAACTTTGACAAATCCATTGGTCTGCTCAATGCCCAGACCTTCGAGGCCGAGGGCTTCGCTGTTGGGCAGGACGCCGACGGCGACAAGCATTTTTTCGGCCTCGATCATTTTTAACGAAGCCGCATTGGCGGCGCCGGCAACAGACGGCGACGGGCCAACGGTCGCGCGGATGCCGTTTTCAGACACTTGAATGTCGCAGCAGACTGAGCCGGTAAGAAAAGTCACGCCGCGCCGCATCAGCGCCCGCTCCAGCTCAGTCGCCTGATCCTTGTCGGCTTCTGGAAGAATCTGGGATTCCATCTCCACGACGGTAACCTTGCAGCCATAGCAGGCGAAGGCGTAGGCGAATTCGAGGCCGATGGCACCGGCACCCACAACCAGCAGCGAGCGGGGGACTTCGTGCAGGGTGAGAGCCTCGCGGCTGGTGAGAACACGCTGTCCGTCTGCCGACAGGCCGGGCAGAAGGCGCGCACGCGCGCCGGTAGCCAGCAAAATATTGCGTGCGCGAAATGCCTGCGGTTCGCCGGCTCCGGGAGCAAATACTTGGACCGTCTGCGGGTCGGCGAGGCGCGCCCGCCCGGCCAGCAGATCTATCTTGTGGGTGCGAAACAAGCCTTCGATCCCGCGTGCGAGGCGGTCGGCTGCCCGGCGACTCTGGTCCATGACCGCGGCAAAATCAAAGCGGATGGCCTCGCCCCGAATGCCGCAGTCGGCGCGCGACCCTTTGCCGGCGAGGGCCAGTTCGTAGGCCTCGGCGCAGTGCAAAATGGTTTTCGTGGGAATGCAGCCCCAATTGAGACAGACGCCGCCGACGCGATCGCATTCAACCACCGCAGTTTTCATCCCCAGTTTTGCCGCATGAATGGCTCCGACGTAGCCGGCCGGGCCGGCTCCGATTACAATCAGATCATACTCCGATGACATGGCTTGTCCTTTGGATGGAATGGCAATCGCCTCTATTCCTTCCTCAATGGCTTTTGCAGGAGACCAGGATTCAAACTTGGAGGGCTTCGAGAGCCGCGAGCACTTCGCCCGGGTTTTGGAACCGTGCTTCGGGCTTCTTTTCCACGCACTTAAGAACGATGGCCTTCAGAGCGTCGGGGACGTCGTCGGGCAGAGGCGGCGGCGTCGTATAGACATGATGGTATTCGATATTGCCTTCGGTGAACGGGGGGCGGCCGGCAATGGCTTCGTAGAGCATGATGCCGAGCGAGTAGATGTCGCAGCGGCCGTCCACCGGCTGGCCTTCGATTTGTTCGGGGGCCATATACAGCGGCGTGCCCATGATCATCGAACTGCTGCGGGTGACATCTTCGGAGCGGAGGATTTTGGCAATGCCGAAGTCGGTGACCTTGACGGTGTCCTGCGAAGTGATCATCACGTTGGCCGGCTTGATGTCGCGATGGACCACGTCCAGTTCGTGGGCATATTGGAGCGCGCTGCACATGGCCATGAAATACTTTTTGATTTCCGCCAGCGACAGGCGGGATTTCTCCAGGAGGATTTTTTTCAAATCCCGTCCCTCGATATATTCCATCGAGATGAACTTTTTCTCGCTCGACTCATAGAACTCGTGGATGCGCACGATGTTGGGGTGCGAGAGCCGTTTGGCCGCGCGTGCCTCGCGTTTGAACCGCTGCACCGCCTGCGGGTCGGCGCACAGATAATCGTTGAGCACTTTAATTGCCACAATCTCGTCGAGCACCTTGTCATGGGCGCGATAGACCACGCCCATGCTGCCGCGATTAATTTCGTTGAGAATGACAAACCGTGAGTCTTGGAGAATCTCCGCCGATGCCGGCGTCTTGGTTCGGTCCAATTCATCCTGCTGGGCCTTGAGGCGTTGGTTGATGCTTTTCAAACGGGCCTCGACGTCGCGGTAGCCGAAGTCGCTTTCGAGAATGCGTTCGAGGGCATACCGGGCATTGATCAGCTGGTCGGCGGCTTCCATATCGCTGGCCAGACGGTAGAGGATGTCCTTGAGGTCGTCGGTCACGGGCAGCTGTTTGAACTTTTGCCACGCCAGATAATACATGTTTTTCTGCCAGAAACAAAGGCCGAGAATTCGCAGAGCACGCTGCTCGTACACCGGATCATTGACCAGCCGCTGGAGCACGCTGATGGCATCGTCGAGGCGGTTTTGTTTGAGAAAAATCTTTACGAGTTTGAACTCAATGGTCGGATTGGGGGCCTGCTCCAGTTTTCCGCGATAGAGCCGTTCGAGGCAGCCGAGCACCTCCGCGTTCAGTGTTTCGCGGATCATGGCGGTCTCGAAATCCGCGATGGCCCGGTCGGCTTGCTGCATCTCGGTCAAAAGTTGTCCACGCGCCACCAGAGCCGGCACGTATTGCGGATAGCGTTCGAGCAAACGGGAATAGAGCCACACCAGAAGGACCACGTCGTCGCCGCCGGCTTTCCGGTAGGCAGTAATGTGGGCGTTGGCCGATTCCGGATTGTGCAAATGCACTTCGAGTGCCGCCGCAAGCGCGTGCAGGGGCGTCATGCCGGGAAGCGCCAGAAGCCGGCGGCACTCTTCAAGCGCCGTACGATAGAGCTGGAGCGAGGCTTCGTCCACCACTTGTCGGTCCACATATTCCGCGGCCTGCATGACCATCTGCGGAAGATTCGGCAGCTGGCGCGAAAGCCACACGGCCAAGCCAAACACCTTGCTCGCGGTGTCTGCCGCTTCGGGGGCAGGCGGAGCGGCGGGCGGGGTCGGGGCTTGCGGTGCCGCGGCGGCAGCGGGTATTTCCGCTTGCGCAGAAACGCTCATCTGTTCGGCCTGCTGGCTGATGGCCTCGACCGACGGCGCGGAAACAGCTTCGGCCACAGGCGGCTGGGTCAAGATCGGCGGTTTCATTACGGAACTGGCAA
>JAOAGV010000161.1 GCA_026415575.1 Candidatus Sumerlaeia bacterium | reverse complement strand
GCATGGCTGCCGCAGTCCAAAGCGCTGGCTGATTTGTTCATAAGAACAAGGGCGCGGCCTCAGGCCATTCCCTTTTTCGCCCTTGCAGTTCCCAAAAAGGCCACGGCCACAGCATGATCGAACGCCTCTCTCCCGATTTCGGGAATGCACCCTGTGAACGCCGCAGCCGACCTTTTCGCTTGCGCAGGCGCCTTGCATGCCGCTATCGGTTATTCGTGTATGCGGCAAGGCATGTTCCGCGATTTCAACTCCATGTGGCGGAGACTCTTGTGGCAGAAAAAGCTTCCAAGACAATCTGGCAGGCGCGCATGAAGCGGCCGCCGTCGGCGCTGCACGTCGCCTATACATCCGGCTGGGACGTGTGCCAGCGCCCCATGGCCGATGCTGTTCTGATTCCCTACGATCTGTGGCTGAACCAAGCCCACGCGCTGATGCTCTTTCGCAGCGGCATCATTTCGCGCGAGGCCCATCGCAAGATTCAGATCGCGCTGGCTGTGATCGAGCGCGAATGGCGCGCGGGAAGCTGGGCGCTCGATCCCGCCCTCGAAGATGTCCACGTTTGCATTGAACGGTCGGTCACGGAGAAAGCCGGCGCCGAGGCCGGCGGGCGGCTTCACACCGGCCGCAGCCGCAATGACCAGAGCACGACCGATGTGCGCATGTTTATCCGCGACGCGCTGCTCAAGTTTCAAGGCGAACTGATCGCTCTTGTCTTCGAACTGCTGGCGCAGGCCAAACAGCACATCCATACATTGATGCCCGGCCTCAGCCATACCCAGCCGGCGGGGACCTCGACGTTCGGCCACATCCTCTGCGCCCACGCCCAAGCCATGGTGCGGGACATCGAGCAGATGTGTGCCACGTATCGCACCGTCAACGTGTCGCCTCTCGGTGCCGCAGCGGGCCACGGCACGTCGTGGCCGATCAACCGCGCCATGACGGCGCGCTATTTGGGCTTTGACGGCGTGCAGGAGAACTCGATTGACTGCGTGTCGAGCCGGTGGGAGATGGAAGCGCGTGTTGCCGCCGATTTGGCCTTTGCGGCCAATCATTTGGCGCTTCTGGCCCAAGACCTTGTCTTCTGGTCCATGCCGTGGATCGGTTTCATTACGCTCGACGACCGGCATGTGACGGGCTCTTCGATCATGCCGCAGAAGCGCAATCCCGACTTTTGCGAGGTTACGCGCGCCAAGGCCGGCGTTCTGCAGGGCATTCTTCAGTCTTTGTTTGCCGTCAACAAAGGGATGCTGTCCGGCTACAATCGCGATTCGCAATGGACCAAGTATCTGGTGATGAGCGCCGTGGACGAGATGCGCGACGCGCCGGCTGTTTTCCGCGAAGCGATCGCTGCGATGCGCGTGGACGCGCAGCGCATGGCCGGAGCAACGCAGCACGATTTTCTGGTAGCCGTGGACTTGGCCGATTTGCTCGCGCGCCGCGGCGGATTGCCGTTCCGACAGGCCTATGAAATTGTCGCGGCGCTGGTGCGCGAATGTGAAGGCGCGGGCCGGTTCACGCCCGAAGCCGTTGAGCGCGCTTTGGACACTGCCGGCGTGAGCCGGAAAATTCCCAAATCCCTTTGGATGGCGGCGATTGAGCCGTCGCGTGCCCTTGGCACCAAGCGGGCGGTTGGCGGCCCGGCTCCCGCCAGCGTGCGCGGAGAGATCGGCCGCCTAGAACGGCGCGCCCGTGCCATGCAGGCGTGGAACGATGCCCGCGCGCGCCGGCTGGCCGGGGTGCGCAAATTGCTGGCCGCCGATATTCGCAAGGCGCGATAGCCGACCGGCTCGGCCATAGGGCCGCCGTGCGTTAAAAGACCGGTTTCGAGGATGCTCCGATGGCGCGAAAGAAAACAAAGATGTCCGGCAACACCAAACGTTTGCTGGGCGAAGTGGCTCCGGCCAAACGGTCTCTGACTATTCAGGAATTCATGGACTTGACGGCCCGCACATTGGAGATCAAAATCCTGGCCGGCCGCAACGGCATGAACAAGGTGATCAAGACCAGTGAATGGAACCGCCCCGGCACGGCGTTTGCCGGTTTTTTCGAGGTGTTTGCTTTTGATCGCCTGCAGATTCTCGGCAACACGGAGCTGTCGTATCTGCGAAGTCTCCCGCGGCGCAAACGCCTCCACCATATTCAGCGCGTCTTCCAATATCCCATTCCCTGCATGATTGTGACCTCAACTTATCCCATTCCGGAAGAATTGCCCAAGTTGGCCGAAGCGAACGATGTTCCGCTGCTGAAAAGCAACCTGTCCACATCGCGCTTTGTCGGCCGCCTGATGTCTATCCTCGAACCCGTGTTCGCCCCCTCGATGTCCATCCATGGCGGCTTGTTGGATGTTTTCGGCATGGGGGTCCTGCTGGTGGGCGAAAGCGGCGTGGGCAAGAGCGAATGCGCGCTGGAACTGATCCAGCGCGGCCACCGCCTCGTTGCCGACGATGTGGTTGTCCTGCGGCGCCAGTCGAAGACCACCATCGTGGGGTCGAGCCTGCCCACCACCAAACATCACATGGAAGTGCGAGGACTGGGCATCATCAACGTCGAGCTTCTGTTCGGGGCCGGAGCGGTTTGCGACGAAAAAACCGTGGACCTGATCATCTGGCTCGAGCAGTGGCAGACCGGCAAAGTGTATGATCGCATCGGAATTGATGAACAGCGGCGCACCATCCTCGATGTGGACATCCCGGAGTATGTGATTCCCGTCGAGCCCGGCCGCAACCTCAGCATTCTCGTCGAGGTCGCCGCCATGAACCAACGCCTGAAAAACACCGGTTTCAATCCGGCGCGTTCGCTCGACGAACAAATCACCCGCCGCATGCAGGAAGCCGCCACCATGGGCAATCGGGTGATGAAACCCGGCAGCCAATGAACGGAATGAAAAAAGATACCCTGTCCATGCCGCCCACTTCGCCAACCCCCTCCAATCCTATCATTTCATGGAGATTCTTATGAAAAGCATCCATCTTGCTCTGGGTGTCCACAATCACCAGCCTGTGGGCAACTTTGACCATGTCATCGAGGAAGGCTATCGGAAGGCCTACGGCCCTTTCCTCGATGTGCTTGACCGCCACCCCACTGTGCGAGTTGCCTTTCACAACACCGGCTGTCTGCTTGACTGGATGCTCGACCGCCACCCCGAATACATCGAACGGCTGCGGGGTCTGGTTGCGCGCGGACAGGCTGAAATCCTCGGCGGTGCCTACTATGAGCCCATTCTCCCCGTCATTCCCGACCATGACAAAATCGGCCAGATGCGTCTGATGAGCGACAAAATCGAATCGTTGTTCGGCGGACGTCCCCGCGGGATGTGGCTGGCCGAACGCGTCTGGGAACCCCACTTGCCGCGCTTTATGCGCGAAGCCGGCCTTGAATATGCCGCGCTCGACGACTCGCACTTTAAGTGCGC
The DNA here is from genome assembly GCA_026415575.1 of Candidatus Sumerlaeia bacterium. GTDB lineage: Bacteria > Sumerlaeota > Sumerlaeia > JADFCW01 > JADFCW01 > JADFCW01. Next base: position 4,875 of record JAOAGV010000161.1, on the reverse strand, counting down.
CGGCCTGACCGAAATGCAAACCTTTGGCTACTACCTGACCGAAGAACAAGGCCGCTCGGTTGCCGTCTTCCCCATCAACGAGCCGTTGCGCTATGCAATCCCCTTCCACGACCCCGATGAAACCATTGCCTATCTGGATTCGCTGGCCACCGACGACGGCAGCCGTCTTGTCGTGATGATTGACGACGGCGAAAAGTTCGGCATCTGGCCCGGCACGCACAAACACTGCTACGAGGACGGCTGGCTCGAACGCTTCTGCAGGGCCTTGGAACAAAACGCCTCCTGGCTCCGTCTGATCACCTGCACCGAGGCGCTCAACCGCCTGAAGCCGCTCGGCCGCGTCTATCTGCCCACCGCTTCCTACGCCGAGATGATGGAATGGGCCCTGCCGGCGGAGGCCATCGAGCGCTACGAGGATTTTGTCCAGTCGCTGAAAGACCGCCCGCACTTTGCCGATGAGAAGATTTTCATCCGTGGCGGGTTCTGGCGCAACTTCCTCGCCAAGTATGACGAAGGGAATCATCTGCACAAGCGCATGATCCGCGTCAGCGAGAAAATCCACAGCGCGCTCGACCGCCAGCCGCGTTCGGAGAAACTCAAGCAGGCCCAAACCAGTCTCTGGCGCGGCCAGTGCAACTGTGCCTACTGGCACGGCATCTTCGGCGGACTCTATCTGCCGCACCTGCGCTCGGCCCTTTACCGCTGCCTGATCGAAGCCGACGCTTTTGCCAATGAGGCCGGCCACCGCGCCAAAAAATGGACCGAAGTCGCCGAAGAGGATTTCGACTGCGACGGCCACGCCGAGCTAATCGTCGAGACCCCGGCCCACATCCTGATCTTCAAACCGGCCGCCGGCGGCGCCCTTGTCGAGCACGACCACGTCGGTGCGCGCTTCAACCTCACCGACGTTTTCGGCCGCCGAAAGGAAGGCTACCACCGCCGCGTGCTCGAAATCGCCCAGCGCCAGTCCGCAACGGCTTCCGACGGCACCGCCAGCATCCATGAATCGCTGGCCGCCAAGGAAACCGGCCTCGAACGTTTTCTGCACTACGACTGGCACCGCCGCGCCTCATTCCTCGACCACTTCATCGCACCCGATACCGGCCTTGAGGAATTCGCCGAAAGCCGCCAGCGCGAATGGGGGGACTTTGTCAATCAGCCCTATTCTGTTCGCTATGAAAAGAAGGGCGATGCCGTCGCAATTTCGATGGAACGCCGCGGCGCCCTGTTCACCCCCGACGGTATCTTCCATCAGGGTGTAAAAAAGGACCTGCGTATTTCGGCAGCGGAGCCGACCGTTGAAGTGCAATACATCGTAACCAACGAAAGCGACGCGATCGTGCGCGTGCGTTTGGGCGTTGAGTTTGCCGTCAACTTTCTCGCCGGCAACGCTTTCGACCGCTATTATTTGATCAATGGAACCAAACCGGCACAGCCGCAACTGGCCGCCCGCGGGGCGGACGAGGGTGTGACGCACGTGGGACTTGTGGATGAATGGCTTGGCCTGCACGTTCAGATCGTGCCATCCGAGCCGCTGTCGCTGTGGCGCTTTCCCATCGAAACAGTCAGCGTCTCGGAGGCCGGGTTCGAGCGGCTCTACCAAGGCTCCGTGTTGCTTTTGCACAGCGTGCTCGAACTGGGGCCGGGCCAGTCGCGCCAGCTCGAATTTCGCTACGAAATTCTTTCTTTGCCGCGGCAATAACTCTGAGGGGCAAGCGAAGGATAGCGATCAGGACAAGGGAGCGTCGGGCGGGTCGGGCATATCGGCCGAAAGATCGCAGAGGATGTCTTCGACATCGCCATGGACGGCGGGAAGGAAGTCAATAATTTCGGCGCTATGTTGCGGGTCGCTTTTTTCGCGTTCGATCTCGCCGCGCCGCAGTTGGGTTTTCGTGAACATCTTTGGCATTTTCTTAAGCGGGGCCATTTTTTCTGCCGCCTTGCCCAACCAAGTCTCGAACCCGAGCTACCCTATTGGAGATCGCGGTAAAACACCATCACAAGAGAGATACTTCCCTTTGCTTTTCCAACCCAGAGCCCAAAAGACAAGACCGAAAATCCAAAATCCTAAAACAGTTCCATCCCGATCATCGTGCTTTGCCGCAGCGCTGCCTGCGTCATGGCCTCGTAGCAGATGCGATTGATCTCGCGTGGAATGCCGCCCGACAATTCGTGGATGCGGGGAAAAACCGCCTTGTCGAAGATCGAGCCGTTGCCGCCGGCCACCAGACAACGGAATTTGATGTATTGCTCGACCGCCGCCGCGTCCAACGGCCGCAAGTCGGCCCGCACAAACACCCGGCTGAACAGCGCACGATACTTCGGCTGATCCAACTTGTCCAAAAACGCTTCTTCGCCAAACATTAGAATGGTGACCAGTTTCTTTTCCGGCACCTCGATGTTGCTCAGCGTGCGCAGCAGGTGCAGCGAGTCGCCCTTGAGAAAATGCACCTCGTCAATGATCAGCACCGGCTTGATGCCTTTGCGGTACAGCTCGATGATGCGGTGGTGGACCATCGAGACCAGTGTCTGCACGCGGAGCGAATCGCGCACGTCGAGTTCCAACTCGCGCGCAATTTCGGTCAGCAGCGCCGTGCGCGTCATCTGTGGATAAACCAGAATCACCACGGGGCGGTAGCGTTGCGGGTCGAGATCGGCCAGCAGGATTTGCGTCAGCAGTGTTTTGCCCGTGCCGCTGGCCGCCGCCGTCAGCCCAAGGGCAATGTCTTCGTCCACGCACTCGCGCATCTTGACATAGGCCTGCTCGTGTGATTCGGTGCGGAAAAAGAACTTCGGATTGACGCTGTCGCGGAATGGATTGACCTCGAAGCCGAACCACTCATACGGCTTCTCCATGCCGGTGCGCATTTGTTCGCCGGGTTGCGCGGCCGGGGTCACGTCCACCATGTCCACAATTGCCGCCGGGTCTATCGCTTCCATTGTTCTTCGCCTCCGTGTCGGGTCGGGTCGGGGATCGCTTGGATATACGCTTTCTTCTTCTTGTTGCCTGTCGCGTGTCTCTACCCGCTTGTCACAGCGCCGCCGCGCCAACCAGTGTTCGCTTCAGCGCGCCCATGATGTCCTGAAACGACGATTGCTTGTCGGCGTTCTTGAAGACCTTCGCATTCAGCACCGTGTCGGCCACTTGCAATATGCACCGTGCCGACGGTGCATAAGGAAATGCCAACAAGAGTGGCTTGCGCGCCTGATTGGCCGTCAGAACGTATTCGTCCTCGACAATATAGCCAAGGTCGCCGAGCGCATAATCGAGGTATTTGCGCGCGGCCGTGTCGAGCCGGTTGAACACATTCTTGGCGTGATACATGCTCTTGGCCATGTTGCACAGCAGGCCAATCTTGCCCTGCGGGTCCATCTCGCGCAGGATTTTGATGATCGAGTAGGCGTCCACCGTGGCCGCCACGTTGCTGGTGGTGACCACAATAACCTCGTCGGCGAACGTGGCGAATCGCAGGACATTTTCGGAAATGCCCGCGCCGGTGTCCACCAGAAGGATGTCCACCTCGCGCTCGAGTTTGTCCATCTGGCGCAGAACATTTCGCCGCTGCTCGTCGGTGAGGTTGGCCAGTTCCCGCACGCCCTGTCCGCCCGACACCAGTTTGATGCCGAGCGGGCCCTCGACCAGCGCATCGCTGAGCGAGAAACCATCCTGAATCACGTGCATGAGATTGAAGCGAGGCCGCACGCCCATGAGGATATGAACGTTGGCCAGTCCGAGGTCGGCATCGAAGATCGCCACGCGCTTGCCGCGCTGGGCCAGAGCGACAGCCAGATTGACGGTTACGGTCGTCTTGCCGACGCCGCCTTTGCCGCTGGTCACGGCAATGACGCGCGCAAGGTCGGGAGTTTTGGCAGGGGGAAGACCCGGGCCGCGCAGCGAAGGGACACTGCGGGAGATTTGTTTGAGTTCGCGGCGGACTTCTTCGATTCCAAAGCCGCGCTTGTGGGTCAGTTCTTTGATTCGTTTAAGTATATCAATCTGATCGGGGGTAAAATCCCGGTCGGGCCCGGCCATTCGCGTGAACTGCAAAAACTCGCCAAACGCTTTTTCGTAAAACCGGATCTCGCTCTCTTCGAGACCCGTCATTTCGACGACTTGCCGGATCGAGAATCTCTGCTTCAACACGGATACATCCTCCTTTGCCGCGGGAATGGGAATACGAAAGGTCGCACACATTGTCTTCAGTCAAAGGGAACGGAACATGAGCCGCAACGGCATCACCAACTGGGGGTTTTCCGGCGAGACCCGACATCAGATTGTCAAAGAACGCACTGACCCAGACTTCACTTCATGGGGAACGATGCAAGACCGCGGACGTTGCTGTCAAACAAAAAAATGCGCTTTTTGCCTGACGCCAAGCACTTTGGAGTGCGGGCAGCCATGCTGCTGAAGTCCAAAGTGTCTCATGCCCGCAGAATGCCTTTTCCCGATTTTGGGAAAAGCCCGCTGCCCGCTGCCGGCCTTTCTGGAAACGTTGCCGGTTCAGTATCCGATATTCCTCAGCGCTTGCGGGCCGAGGCGCTCGGCCAACTGCGCCAGATACAGACTGGCGGGCACGACCGGCCGCCCGTGCGAGTCGTATGTCCCTTCGGGCAGCGTCGGTTTGGAGTCGAACGGGCGCGCCGCCAAGCGCCTCTCGCCATTACATCCGATGACCCAGTTGAGGGCGCCCGGCGGATTTTGCACAATATACGACGCCGCCTCACAATTCCAGACAACGCCCCAGCCCATGCTCCAGCCATGGCCCGACCCCATCGAGCCGCGATTGCGCAGTTCGATGGCGCCTTCGGGCGCGCGGCAGTTGTCATACAGGATGCCGGTGGACCATCGCTGGTGCGACTCGGCGCGGCTTTCCC
>JAOAGV010000015.1:20942-58925 GCA_026415575.1 Candidatus Sumerlaeia bacterium | reverse complement strand
CACTCTACCAATCGGTCAAAGGCATGTCGGGGGCTGCGCCGGTGGTCAAACCCGGCGGCACCATTCTGGTCGCCTCGCGGTGCGATGAACAGGCCGGCAGTCCCGAATTTACGCGCTTGCTCGAACGCGCCGGATCGGTCGAACACTTCTTCCAACTCATCCGCACGCCCGGCTTCTTCGAGATTGACCAATGGATTGCCCAGGAAATGTATCAGATTCTCAAAGAACATAGGATTGCGTATTACTCCGAAGGCTTGACCGCCGACCAACTGCGGCGCTATCTGCTCGAACCTGTGGCCGACGTGCAGGACTACGTGAACCGCTTTGTCTCCCGCAATCCGTCGGCCCGCATCGCCGTCATTCCTGAAGGGCCCTATGTCATTGCCCGGCTGACCGCCAAGGCGGCAGCCTGATACCAAGAACCTGTTTGAAGACCCTTCGTATTCGGCGACAAGACGACGGTTGACTTCACCGCCGTGGCACCGCAGGCTTCCCGCTCGACTCCGGCACGAGCGCGGTTGGCTGCGTGTTTTTCCCGCCTTTCTGCCGGAAGCGTAAATCAAGGACAGCGCAAGTTAAAGCATATCGCGAAAGGCGGCAGCCACGCTTTCGAGTCGAATTCCACGCGCAATTTCCATTCGGGAGAGATTTTCCAATGCCCATTACACATGGCAGCGTTTCGCTGCGCGAGTTCCTCGTCGAAGGAGAATTGGAAACCGGTTGGGAACGCGAGGCGGCAACCATGCTCAGCCGCTATGCCTTTCGTCCCATCGCCGTCGAAAAGGGCGAGTTGCGCGCGGCCGGTTGGGTCAACCCGCGCCAGGTGCTCGACAACGACGTGTCGCTGGATGCCCTGCGCGTCGGGCCGTGGGTGCTTCTGGCGTTGCGGCAAGACCGTCTGGCGCTGAATGCGAGGTTGTTTCGCGCGCAGCGAGCCATCGCGCTGGCCGAGGCTGCCGCCAAGGCCAAAAAGACTCGTCTCACAAAAAACGAGCGGCAGGCTGTCGAGGAACAAGTCAAACTCGGCATGTTGAAAAAGCAAACCCCCTCGACGGCGATTATCGAGGCGGCTTGGCACCCTGAGCGCGGCGTGGTCCATGTCGCCGCGTCGTCGGAAGCCGCCGCCCAGATCTTTGCAGAACTCTTTTCCGTAACCTTCGGCCTCAATCTTGTGCCGGCGGTCGCCGCCATCCGCGCGCTGAAGTGGGCCGAGTCGGCTGGCTGCTCCGACCGTCTGGCCGAACTCTCGCCCGCCGTGTTTGCCTTGAAGGAAAGGAAAGGCCGCCTGCCCGCCCGCTCTTGATGCGGTGCGGTTGGCCCATGCGCTACACCCATAGAGTCAAGAGTCTGCGGTCAAAAATCTTGAGTCCATTCAAAGGGGAGATAGATGTCATTGCTCGAACAGATCACCCGCGGTGCGTTCATCGGCGAAGAGTTTCTGACGTGGCTGTGGTTCCTGAGCGAAACCCGGCGCGAACCTCTGGTCATCCCGAAAATCGGCGAGTGCCAGGTCGCCATGGGACAGGAACTGATTCTTTCGGGCGACAGCACCGATGCGCAAATGGTGGTCCTGCGTGGCGAGATGCCGTCGGCCTCGGCCGAGGCGCGCGAAGCACTGGCGTCGGGCAAACGGGTGCGCCGTGCAAAGCTCTATCTGACCGTGGACGGCGTGCAGTGGGGAATGACAATTGTGGGGGCTACTCTGGCGGTTTCCGGACTGCGTGTCCCGTCGCCGGAGGGCGCAGATTTCGACTCCCACTGCACGTTTCGCCTCGAGGCCGTCGAGCGGATTAGCCGCACGCTGCAATGGCTTTTCGAGCAGTTTCTGGAGCGCCGCCTCGACCCTGCCCGCTGGGAAAAAGAACTTCCGCTCATGGCCAAATGGGCGGAGGGAAAGTAACGGGTCTTTTTGGCAGCCTTCGGATATTTGCAGAACTTCTACTGCAAGCCATTATCGCCTATTCAATCAACTTGGCTCTGGTCCGCACAAACCGGCTTCGCGATGCTTCATGCCGGCCCCCCAGCTGCGACCATTGCCGATAGAGGTCTTTGCGGACGCACAGCAGAACGGCTATGTGGTCGCGCGCTGGATAGTGGGCACGCCATGGATCGAAGTCGCGGCGAAATACCAGATAGTCGAACACGTCACGCCACGCGGCCAAACTGGCACGAAGCCCCTCCGCAATCGTCATGTCCGGCAAACCAGCCCAGTCGCCCACCCAGCCGACGGCGCGCCCGTAGGCGTCGGTCAGGCTGCCCGCGCGATACTGCTTTGGGACAAGCGCAAGCCAAATATCTGTCATCCGCGCCACGTGCCAGAGCAGCATGTCTTGTCGCCACCATTCGCGAAACGGCACACGGCGCACAATGTGGCTTTCGCGCAGCCAGGGATATTGCCGGAGCGTGCGCACCTCGCGGTGCAACGGGTCGAGATATTCATTCAGAATGAGGATCGGCGACTGGGGCGTGGCCGGTCCCGTGCGCATCTGGCTCCAACGGCGGAAATACCACTGGCCGGGCCAGATTGAATCGCCGGCCAGAATGAGCGGAAAGCGCTCGATCGGGCCGCTGTTCGTGCGGAGAACCATATCGTGGACATCCGCCACCATTGCCTTGTAGTCCGGCGTGGTGTGGGTATAGACATGGCGCTCGGCGGGATTGGCGCAGTTGATGAAGCACAATCGCAACGCGACGGCAAGCGTTGCAAGGAACGCCGCTGCCAGCGCCGCACGTGCAACGTGACGCCGACCCAATGGTCTCGGCGGACTGGTCCACAGGATCACCGCCGACATGATCATAGGAAACACTATATGCACGGCAATCCAGGGGACTTTCTCGCCCGCGTAGGAATAGGCCAGAAACGAGACCGCCGTCCACCATACAAAAAAGCCCGCCATCCGCCGGCGCTCGAGCACCAGCACGGCCGACGCTGCCGCGCCGAGAATGAGCACCTCGATGGCCAGCCACAGATGCCAGCCGCGTGTCATGTGCGTAAAAGCCGCAACCGCCGGTGGCAGTGGCTGCGGCCACAGTGCGATCCACAACGCCGCGCTCCATGCGGCCCAGCCCCACCCCACCCAGCCACCCAGCCATGCAGCGCGCCGCAATGTCTGCGCCACGCCCCACAAAAACAAGCCCAACGGCAGAAATTCATAAATCAACAGAATGGGAACATAATAATGATACTCGCCGAAAATCCGCTGCTGCCGGTGCTGTCCACTCCAATAGCGGATCGCTTCCCACGGCCCGTCCCAATGTTCCGGATGCTTGAACCACGTGGTGTGCAACGCGACAATGAAAAAGATGCCTGCGGCCAGACCGCCCGCCGCCACAGCACCAAACCTCGTCCAATCTCTTTTTCCCAATTGCGCGGCTTGCCGTATCCACGTCCGACACCACAGCGGTTTGCGCGCCGCCACATTTACCGCCTCGACCAGCAACACGTAGGTGGCCGCCGTGAACAGGAAGATGACATAGGTCTCCTTGATGCAGATCATCCATGCCACGGCAAGAATTCCGCACGCCAGCGCCGACAGCCGCCCGTCTCGGACAACGCGCGCCGCACAAAGCACAAACACCATCGCTGCCAGAGTGAACGGCACATCGTTGCGATTGAAGCGCGAGTAGTACATCAACGTCGGCGAGACGGCCAGAAGCGCAACCGCCATCGCCGCAGCGCGTTCGCCGATTCTGCCGCGCAACTGCCAGACCGCCGCCGCCAACAGCGTCCCGGCCAGCGCGCTCCAGAGCCGGGCCACAACGTCGCTGTCGCCCAGCACCCAGAACAACAGCGCCTCAATGTTCTCCAGAAACGGCCCGTGCAGAATGGGATCAAAATTGTAGTCGCCGCTCATCCGCAAATAAAACGAATAAACGGCGAACAGACTTTCGTCGTGATGCAGCGGCTTGGCCCCAAGCGCCCAGAACCGCGTCAGCACTACCAGCGCGGCCAGAGCCCACAGCCACAACCGGTTGATGCGATAGGCTTTTCCGGCCTCAGTCATTTCCTCCGCCCCGGCTGCATATCCGTCCGCAGCAAGACCGTCGTGCCGTTGGAAAAATAAGCCGGATAAAGATCGCGCAACCGACGGCCTGCTTCCGGACCGTAGAGGGCGCGCTCCCAGCGGCCGATCACAATATACTCGATTGCATAGCGCTTCACGATGACCTTAATGGCGGCAATGTCGCGCGTTGTGTAAAGTTGCTGCAAGTCCGCGATGCGCTGGCCCATCTCGGCCCAGATGTCCACCGTCTGTGTCGGATCGAACGACGAACGGACGCGGCTGCGCCAGTTGGCCTCGTGCTGCGGCCAGGCAAGCACCGTGCGGACGCCCGTCAGCGTGGCGATGCGGCCTTGCACGCTGTAGGCATCGGTCGCGCGACAGCCTTCGGCCACCACCGGTTTGCCGCGCAGGCGGTCTTCAATCCATTCAATCAAGGCATATTCCTCGCGGTTGAACGAAGCGAAATAGCGAACAGCGTCGAGCGCCGGGCCGCGCGGCAGCGCAACCCGCTCGCGCATCTGTGCCCGCTGGCGCGTGGCGCGAACGCGCGCCAGCGTGGCCGCGCAGGGATAAACCAGTCCCGCCAGAAGCACTGCACCCAGCATCGCCCATTTTATGGCGGCGCGGCGGCGGGCCAATGCAGAAACCCCGTCAACTTTTGCCACTGCCAGCCATTCTGCCATCAAAACGGCAAAACTCACTGCATACAATATCCAGATGACGTTGTAGCTTTTAAAGACCGTATTGTAACGCTCGAACAGCCCCTCGTAGCCATCGTCCACAACCCACACTTCAACAAAAAGCGACAGGAACAAGCCAACGGCGGTCAGAGTATAGGCAATGATACGTGCGCCCGACGCATCCCCCTCCGCTGCGCTGCTTCGGCTTCTACGCATTTCCCACCCAATCAACACAGCGGCCAGCAGCAACAGGGCAGCCAGAAAAAAGAGCAGGAAAAACCGGTGGGCAAAAAGAAAAACATAAAGTGCAACCAAAAACCCGAACGCCAGCGCCGTGCGGCCGCGCGCCTGACTTGGCTCAGGCCCCTGCCGGATATGTCCGCGCATCTGCGCGAGCAAAAATAGCGTCGCCGGAATCAGGAAAAAACCGAAATGCATCAAGTAGTCTTTGAATTCCGACAGATGGGAAGCGCCGAGCCATTTCAGCGGGCCGAGGTAAAACGCCGCTGGGTCGCGCCGCGCGCCTACCGGAAATTGAAACGTCGCCAGAAAGGGCGAAAGAAAAACGACTGCCGCCCCTCCAATCGCCGCCGACAGGCCTATCGGACCAACAACGGCACGCCAAGAAGCCCTTCCCCGCTCAAAAGCACAAACAAGCAACACCGCAAACATCACCAAGCCCAGCATCGGCGCGTCCCATGCATTGGTCATCGCCGTCACGGCCAGCAGAAGTCCCAAGGGAAGGACTGCGACTGCCCAAGGAAAGATGCCGGCGGAAAAGGCAGGGGCCGCGTCCGCCTCATCCGCCGTGGGGCGCCCAAAACAAAAAAGACGGCGGCCGATGATCAGAGCCAAGGCAAGCGCCAGCAAGAACGAATGAAATGAAATGCCGTGTGCGTGAAAATCACCGAGAATAAAAGTAAAAAACGGAAATTCCGTAATGGGGCCGGTAATCTGTCCATTGGTAAACGTTCCTTCAACAATCCGCGAGGCCTGCCAAAACTGAAAATGTTTCAGCCCTTGCAGTGGAAGCTGTAGGCATCCATACGGATTGCCCGTCAGCACCACCGCCGCCGATGCCAGCACGCCAGCTCCCGCGCGCCGCGTCAGGAGCAGCCCCAGCGAGAAAGCGTTGGCCGCGATCATGGCAAACAAAGCGGCCTGCCCGACGTTGAAGCCGACCCGCGGCGCCATGCCCGCCATCTTGCAGAACGTCGCCCACTGATAATGGCCGAAATAATAGTAATTGATCGGATGGCCGGCAAGCCAAGTGTCGCGCGGCGGCATTGTTCGCTCGCGCCACAGGCTGTTGAGCAGCGCGAGATTCGTGAACTTCTCAGACGCGCTGTCGTCGTAATCGCGCCGGGTCTCGTCGAACCGAAACGTGGCGTCGGGTGTCAGCGCCCGAATGCGACAGAAGGCCAGAAAGACGACAAGAAAAACGGCCTCGCTTGTCAGGATCGCCCAACGATGGCCGCGCCACAATTCCCCCAGTTGTTCCCATGATCTGCGGGCCAATACCAAAACCCAACCCGCGAATCCCACAGCCGCCGCAATAATCCAGACGGTTGCCGTCGTCGCCGGAACACCCGCAAATCCCAGCAGCCACGTCAGATAAGAAACCAGAATGAGCCCCGCCGATTTGGCCAGAGGGAAGGATAGATCGCGCGGCCGGCGATCTGAGGCCCATGCGCCATTCTCCGCGTTGGGTCGAAAACCAAGCAGAAACCACGGCCAGCCCGCCCCGGCCAGCACAAACAACACAACATAGGAGACTATCACCCATCCTGCATCGGACACAGTTCACCCTCGTAAGCGATACTGTGAAAGGGCCGGCGGTCGCTTTCAAGCAGGAAGAAAGAATCATCCCATGCAGGATAGATCGGGAAGTTGTGGGTGGGATGGCCTCTTTTTGGCTTTGGACGGTTCAGTGATTCTGTCTCTGCGGGTTGCCCATTGAGGAGAGAAATCCCATGCGGTCGGGGTGGAACCCGACCCTCCATGGGTTGCGGGGAAGACGGAGGACACAATCTTCCGGATCAGGTTGCCAACACGGCTGCGATTTCGAGCAATCGCGCCGGACTTTCTTTTCGTCGGGTCACGGCCTCTTCCAGCGGCGTGAAGACAACCTTGTCTGCCACGATGCCTGCCATGACATTTCGCCGTCCTTCGAGCAGCGCATGTACGGCCGCGTAGCCGAGTCGGCCGGCCAGAATGCGGTCGAATGCCGACGGCGAGCCTCCGCGCTGAATATGCCCGAGAACCGTCACGCGCACATGATGTTCGGGTTCGAGGTTCAGTTTGCGCTGAATCTCGAAGGCATTGCCGGCCTCGTCGCCCTCGGCCACCACGACGATGCAGCTTTTCTTGCCGCGCTCGCGGGCATAGTCAAGCATGGCATGGAGAGCGGCAAGGTCTGTCGGGCTTTCCGGCGTCAGAATGGCCTCGGCCCCGCAGGCAAATCCCACCGCCTCGGCGATGAAGCCGGCGTGGCGGCCCATCACCTCGACAATGAACATATAGTCGTGCGAATCAGCTGTGTCGCGAATTTTATCTATGGCCTCCATGGCCGTCTGAATGGCGGTCGCATAGCCGATGGTGTGGTCGGTGCCGTAAAGGTCGTTGTCAATGGTGCCGGGCACACCGACGACGCGGACATCCCAGTCGCGTTCGAGCGCGATGGCGCCGCGAAACGAGCCGTCGCCGCCGATACAGACAATCCCCTCGATGCCGGCTTTTTTTAATTGCTCGACGGCGCGCCGCTGCCCCTCTTTTGTGAGGAACTCTTCGCTTCGCCCCGCCTTTAGAATCGTTCCTCCGCGATTGAGGATGCCGCTGACCGAGCGGGCATCCATCTCGACGAAGTCACCCTCGATCATGCCTTGATAGGCGCGGCGAATGCCTACAATCCGCAATCCCTCGTGGATGGCCGTGCGCACAACGGCCCGCAGGCACGTATTCATTCCCGGCGCATCGCCGCCGCTGGTCATCACCGCTATGGTCTGCATGATTCCTCCGCGCTGTTTCTTTTTTCAGAATGAGAAAAGCCAACGGCAAGATGAACAAATCTTATCCGGTGATCCGGCCGGATGCAATAGAGGATTCCCGCGTCAGGGACGGTTTGGCGCGCCCAGTTTTTCAACCAGACGGTTCATCGCTTCCGCCTTCTCGATCAGGGTCATGCGCTGCACTTCCAGAATATCGAGGCGGCCTTTGCGGGCATAGTCGCGGCACAGCGCCGCGTTGGTTTCCACGGCCCGAATCGCCCGCATCAACTGCTGATAGGCCTCTTCTGCAATATTTCCCCAGTCTTGGGCCGTTGGCACGGGCTGGGCCGTGTTTTTTCCCAGCAAATCGCCGCAGCACTCGTGAATTCGATTGTAAAGCTCCACAAGCCGCTCGGGCGGAAGCGCGGCATCGGATTTGATTTGATCCAAGCAACGCTTGATCGCGGCGAAGTTGTCCGTAATCCGTTTCGAGAAAATAGAAGCGGGACTCGGCGTTTTCTCCGGTTCGGATTTCGACCGGCAGGCGGAACTCCAAAGCCCTGCCGCCAAAGGAAACAATGCCACAATCGCCAGCAATCGGTGCCCAGCGGCCTGACTATTCTTTTGGTTTCTGACTGTCTCCATTGCATTCCATCCTTTTCTCGCAATTGGGGGCGCTTCTGCCTTCACTCCAATGCTTCGGCCGGCTTGTCCGACGTTTTGGCGTTTGCCTTCCAGAAACGCGACAGGTCAACGTGCACCGAGCCGGTCGAAACCGGCAAGTCCTTGGGCAGGCCGCCGGCCCAGCGCTTCCAGTCGGTTTCGATATGCGGCCAGAGCGCGGCACGCAGGCGTTTGACCTCGGCGGGATGACTGGTCGCCACATCGCGCAGGTTGTTCGGGTCGGCTGTTACGTCGAACAATTCGGTGTAGAAGGTCAGTCCGTCGCCAACCACCGGATAGCTGATCAATTTCCATCGTTCGTCGCGCACCATCCGGTCTTTGGACAACACGAGGTTGGGAATATGCTCCAGTTTTTTGTAAATGCGCAAGTCCTCGACATAATGGAGATCAAAGTAGTTGTCAAAGGCATATCCGAGGTGTCGCGAGATGAAGTAGTCGTCGGTGGTAAGTTCGGTTTCGGCGTAAGCAATCAGGCCGGGCGAGGTGGCGCGGCCCTCAATGGCCGGGATCAGCGAAACGCCGTCGGTCGGGCCGATGGGCGGCAGGTCAAGGGCATCGAGAAGGGTGGGGGTGATGTCAATCGAACGGACAAGACTTTTCACCACGCGCCCCGCGTACTTCTGCTGCGGGAATTTGATCGCCAGCACTATCCGCAAGTCCTCGTCGCCCCACAAGTGGTTTCCGTGATTGGCGTTCAGATAGCGGTAACGCAGCCCGCGTTTGAAGAGATGCTCGCCGTGGTCGGAGAGCAGGACAATGAGGCTGTTGTCATAGAGACCGGCGTGCTTCAGACCGTCGAGAATCCGACCGACGCTGTCGTCGTTGGAGCGCAGAAGTGCGTCGTAGAGATTGATTTCCTGAACAAAGATGCGGGCCCGTTCGGCCGGCGATCCGATTGCGGCGATTTGTTTTCGACGCGCGATTTCCTCCACAAGCAACCGGTATGTGAAGCGGCAGGAGACCGGACCGAACGACGGCGCGAAATACGTCGAGTAGGGATAGTTCACACTGTAGGGAACATGAATATTGCACATGTGAACGACGGTCAGGAATGCCCCGGCCTGTTTCATGTCTTCCCAATGCGCCACGACCTCGCGGTCGAACAGTTCCGGGCGATACAGCGGCGCATAGGCAGCGTTCCAGCGAAGCCCCGGCTCGATGAGCCAGCCGAGCGGATTGTTCAGCAAGCTGTAATAGAGAATCGCCGACGGCTGTGCATGGCTGAGGTAAAAATCCACGGCGTTGTGCTCGGGCTGAACAATGCGATCGAAACCCAGCGTCGGTTCTATCCATGCGTAGTTGGTGTTGTTCAAAAAGAAAGCCGTCGAATACCCGCGATGCCTGAAATACTGCGCCAGCGTCGGCACCACCGGATGATACAGCTCCGGCGGCGGTAGATCAAACTGGACGCCGTTGCGCGAGGGATAACAGCCGGTCAGGATTGCCATCCACGAGGGATACGTGCGCGCCATCGGCACAAAGGCCTGATCAAACCGCACCGCATCCTTGAGAAAGGCATCTATGTTTGGCGTGGTTGGTCGCGGATAGCCTAGCGCCGAAAGATGGTCGGGCCGAACCGAATCCACGCCGATAAAAACCACATTCGGCCCCCGATTGGCCGGCGGCTTCCGGCCAACCAACGGCCAAAGTCCCACAACCCCGGCAATCGCGCACCCCGCGCCGACCGCTCCGAGCAGCACTGCGCGAACACTTCGCGATGTTACAACGGCGGTGCGGATTGCTCCACGATACTTCAACACCAAGACCAAAACCAAAAGCGCCGCGGCAACCCGGCCGGCCTGCACGACCACAAAGGCCCAAAACGAACTGCCTGCAAACCACGCATACTGCCACGAGTTCTTGAACAGCCCCGGATATTGGGTTATCGCCCACAGGTGCAGATAAGTCAAAACACCCGCGAGCAGAACCAGATAGGTGCGGTAAAATACCCCCTTTCGGATGCCCGCCTGTCCGGCCGGCCGAACCAGCCCATGGGCCGCCGCAGCCAAAAGCAGACCGATAGGTATCGCGATCAGCACATGGAATATGGCAATCCGCAGAAAGACAATAATATACGGCGTTGCGGGCAGCCGCAGCGAGGCATCCGGTTCGCGGAACTCGCGCAGCAGGGCGACGGCTTTGGCAACATGCTCATAATTGTGAATGACGCCGGCCCCGACAAAGGCCGCAACCGACAGAAGAACGCAAAAAATCCACTCGCGACGCCTCATAGGAATAGCCTATCACGGCAGCGGCAAGACCGGCATTTGGATGGAGTGGGTCGAAGGGGCAACAGGCGCGGGCGCAGCCGCCGGTGGCTTGTTGTTGGCCGGCGTATCCCACAACTGCAAAGTCACCGGCCCCGCCTGATGCGGAGCCAAGCGCGGCTTGGCGGGACGTGCTGATTTCGCCGCCAGCAAATCCGACAGTGTGACCATCTGCAATTTCCGGAATCGAAGAATGGGAATCAAATCAGCCACCGCCTCGACGGTTTTCAAATGCGTGGCGTGAAAAAGAACTATCGAGCCGCTGGTTGCGGTGTCGAGCACGTTTCGGACAATCATTTCTCGAGTCGTGCCCGAACGCCAGTCGTTGGTATCCACATCCCACGTAACAATGGCGAGATTCTCGCGCTCACAGATCCGCTTGACCTCGGCGGAAACATTGCCGAACGGCGGACGATACACCGCGGGCTTGACGCCAAGCAGCTCCTTGACCAGCCGCTGCATGCCGACGATTTCCTCCTCGACCGAGGCGGCCGACGCGCGCACAGCGTTCTTGTGGCTCAACGAGTGGTTGCCGATTTCATGGCCGTCGGCCACGATGGCCCGCGCTACGTCCGGAAACAGCTTCAACTGTTCCCCCACCAGAAAAAAGGTCGCCCGCACGTCTTCCGCGCGAAAAAGAGCCAGAAGCCGGGGCACATATTGCGGATGCGGTGCGTCATCGAATGTCAAGGCAATCATCGGGACTTCGCGGTCGCCGTGCGTGATCGCCCGAACGGCCGGTGTTTGCATTGCCGGCAAAGGCTGAGGGGTTGGCTGCAAACCCGAGGTGGCCTCTGTTTTAACGGTTTTCCCGCTTGTACCTGCCGGCTTCTTGGCCGTAGCACCGTAAAACGGCTGCGACCAAGCAGTCATGAGCAGGACAGAAATGCCCGCCAGAATCTGACTGCTGTGCCTACCGTTGCGGCATGGTCCAAACGATTTGAGAAAGTGAAGCTGAAAAAAGAATCTCACTTTGAAATAGCTCCCCGCAGTGTTAAAATGTTCTAGATGATGTTCTAGTTGCCACACACAAATAATGTTTTGCTACCTGATTTGTATAAGTTGTTTTTTTTCAGGATTTTAAAAAATCGAGTCGGATTCATTTTTTTCTTGCAGAATAATTTTCAGATGGATATTGGACCTTTCTTGTTAGGAATGATTCTTGCAATTACCTTTGGCAGCCCAAATGAGGCGCGCCCAGAAGGAGGTTACCTCCGGCCTGCGAGGATAATATAAGCACGCACTACTACCTATCCTTCCGCAAGGTCCTCTGTTGGCCTCAAGTAAACTCCTTCCTCCTAAGGGACTAAGGCGCGGGGAATAACTTCCCCGCGTCCTGCCTTTTAAGGGGGTGGTTTTTGGTGCAAAAGTAGACGCTATGGACATGGGGCCCGGCATAAACTCGTTTTGGGCGGTGCCCAAACTTGGCACGGTCGGGCCGGTCCTTGTTGTTCGGTCCTTCACTTGTGCACCTTCCACGTTGGATGCCGCAGGCCCCATTTTTTGACTCTCGAATTCATCCGATCCACCGAGATTCCCAACAACTGTGCCGCCCGCTTTTGATTCCAACCGGTCTTTTCAAGAGCGGCAACCACCAACTCCTTCTCCATTTGATCGAGATTGAGTCCCTCGTCTGGGATTTCCACAGAAGCGGTTGCAACCGGGCGTGCGTCGGGCAACCCGCATTCAGCAATCAATTGCGGGTCTATTAGCGGGTTTTTCATGCGAATCGCGAGCCGTTCGCAGAAGTTGCGTAATTCGCGCACATTTCCCGGCCATGAGTAGGCGCACAGTCTTTGCATGGCCGCCTCGTCAAATACCGGTTCCGGACGACGGTATTTTTCTGCAAATTGCTGCACAAAATACCGTGCCAGCATCGGAATATCCTCGGCCCGCTCGCGCAGCGGCGGCACCCGGATTGGAAACACATTGATCCGATAGAAAAGATCTTCGCGGAAACGGCCTTGAGCGACCGCCTCGCCAAGGTCGGCGTTGGTGGCGCAAATAATCCGGCAGTCCACGTCCAGTGTCCGTAATCCGCCAAGCCGGCTGAACTGGCGCGTCTCGATGACGCGAAGCAACTTACCTTGGGCATTGGGGGAAAGGTCAGAAATTTCATCGAGCAACAGCGTGCCGCCCTGAGCCAGCTCGAAGCGGCCTTTTTTCATCGCTTTGGCGTCCGTGAAAGCCCCGCGCTCATGTCCGAATAGCTCGGACAGGAGCAAATTCTCATCGGGCAGGGCGGCGCAGTTTAGGTCCACAAATGGGCCGTCGGCCCGAGCGCTGGCGCGATGAATCGCCCGCGCCACCAGTTCCTTGCCGACACCGATCTCGCCCGTGCACAAGACCGTCGCCTCGCCGCCGGCGGCTTGGGCGATTTCCTCTTGAATCCGCTGCATGGCCCCGCTCCGGCCGATGAGTTCGCTGAACTCGGTTGCACGTGCCAGCTGGTCTTTAAGCAGGCGGTTTTCGTCGAGCAGGCGGCTTTGTTCGAGGACGCGCCGCAGGCGGACCACAATTTCCGGCCGCTCGCTCTCCTTTGTGATATAGTCGGCCGCCCCCCCGCGCATGGCCTCGACAGCCGTCTTTACATCGTTGACCGAGGTCAAAACCACCAGCGGGACAGTGCTGTCCACACGCGGTTCGGCGCCCGAACGGATTCGTCGGATGATTTCAAGGCCGTCAATGTCGGGCATGCGAATGTCGGTAACAACAAGGTCGTAGGAATGTGCAGCGAGGCGGTCGAGGGCATCGCGGCCTGTCGCGGCTATATCGCACCGGAATCCTTCGAGGGCCAGATTGCGGCTGAGACGTTCGGCAAACGATGCGTCGTCCTCGATCAGAAGAAGCGATGGGCTTTGAACGCTCATGGGTGGATAGCACGCATTACGGTCTGACGGAAAAACACCCAAGTCCTTCCTGCGGCACGCAAAAAGAATCTCCAGCTTTCTTACTCACCTTTCTCGTTTCCTGACCACACCAACCAACCATCCGGCCGGCAGAAAGCCCGCAACCATGGCCAGCAACGACCCGGCAAAAATGTCGCCCCAACGTGTGTAAAAAGTCAACTCTTTCACTCCGCGAACGGCATGCCGGATGACCGCCTCTTCCGCCAACGCCGTCTCCGCCTCGATACGGCCAAGCGGCGAGACCACACACGAAATGCCGGTATTGGCGCAGCGGACGACAAAGCGCCGGGTTTCGACCGCCCGAAACACTGCCTGCAAGCGGTGCTGCGCCGGCCCTGCCGTCCGCTCATACCATCCGTCGTTGGTGATGATGACCAGCATCTGCGCGCCGACACGAACCCGTTTGCGGCTGAGCGCCGGATAGCATGACTCATAACAGATCAGGGGGCCGAACCGAAGCGGCGCCCCGCCGTCGTCGGCCGCGATTTCATAGACCGTCTGCTCCGTTCCCGCCATAAACGGCTGCATGCCGATTAGGGCTCCGAGAGCATTCATCAGAGGCCGGAGGTATTGGATGTAGGGCATTCCTTCGGCAAAGGGAACGAGGAAGGTCTTGTTATAGACGCGGGGATGGAGACCGCGCACCGGTTCGGCCAGATAGGCGCTGTTATAGGGCTCGAAGGAATACAACTCGCCGCTGCGGTGATAGTCGGCCAAATCCAGCTGGCCGGGCGGAACGACTTTGCCGTTGCGCCGGATGACCACATTGTCGGCGCCAAACAGCAGCGGTGCGCCGAAACTGGTCGCTAGATCGCGGAAAAAAGTCGCATAAAAGTCCCAGCGTACTGTATTAAACATTGTGTCGGGGACGGCGGTTTCCGGCCAGATCAGCAACCGGCAGCGCCCGGCCGGATCACCCTGCACCAGCGGCCAGGTCAATTGCACCGTTTTGGTAAGGAATTTGCCCTGAAGCGCCGTCCGTTCCTCGTCCAAAATATCGCTGAAGTAGCAGCGGTACTTTTCCCGCTGAGCAATGTTGGGTTGAACTATGCCGACGGTGAACGGTGCGGTGCTATAAAAGTCCGGCCGGCCGGCGCGATGCACGGCACTCCAATACGCCGCAGCCATCGCAGCGCCGAATAAAACCCGACATCCCGCCCGCACCAACAGCCCCCACGGCCGGTGGCCCCGCACACTCCATCCGTTTTTTGCCCTGTCTGCTATCCATCCCGCCGCATCGTGCACCCAATGATTGCACCAGAACAATACGGTGCTCAGCCCATAGACGCCGGTCCACGCGGCCATCTGAATCAGAGCCGGACGCCGCCACAGCGTATGGCCCAGATAGCCCCACGGAAATCCGAGGTCGCCCAGCGACTGCAAGTATTCGCTCGCCGTCCATGCCGCAGCCACAAGCCAGTATCCCCAGCGCGGGGCGCGCCGCATGGCATGCCATGCCATCCATGCAAACAGTGCTTTGAACAAGCCGAGATAGACTGCCAGAGCAACAATCGCCGGCGGGATTAGCCAGGAGTAGAATACCAGTATATTCAGCCAGACGATCAGCACATAGTAAAACACCGTGCCGAACAGCCAGCCCAGATAAAACGCCTGCTTGGCGCAGCGTGCCCGCGCGACCGCCCAAAGAAACGGCGCCAGTCCGAACGCCGCAACGGAATCGAGGTTCCATCGCGGCCACGCCAGACACAACAGAAGCGCCGAAGCCGCCGCGAGGGCAAACAAACGGCGTTCAGTTTTCCATGCAGCCCATTCGGGGAGAATGCGGCGGACAATTGAGGGCAAAAGGGAGCGTATCACTTTTCTTCTTTGCGGGCGATCTTTTCACGCAGGTTCTTCAGCGACTGACGAAGTGATTCCAGTTTTTCGGCGGCCTGTCCGGATTTCTCCCGCAACGCCGCCCGAACGTCCTCGGCCTGCTTGACAATCGCGGCGATACCCTCTTGCAAACGCGGCTCGGCTTTTTCGCGCCACGCCGCAATCTCCCCCTGCGCGGAATCTACTTGCTCGCCGGCCAATTCTTCGGCTTTCTCCCCGCGTTGCGTCAGGCGATTGTAGGCTTGATCGAGAAATCTTTCGACACGGGCAATGCTGTTGTCCCAGTTCCATTCGCCGCTGCCGGACGCGGACGGCGTGGACGGAATGGACACGGTCGGGGCGGCCGGCGCGGATTCCGTCTGTGCGATATGGTCGTGTATCATCAAAAGGGCTACACCCGAAAGCGCTACGGCCAGAAGCGAAAGGCAAAAGGTCAGAAGGGTCAGCGGCGAGGTGCGGGGCGGTTGTCCTGAAGGCATCATGATGATTTGCAGTCCTCCTTCGACACCAAACATAGTCCGGCGCAATGGGACTTGCCGTTCTTCAGCCGGACAGAAGTGTCCGGCGGTGCGCCGTCAGTTTCAAGTGCGGAATCGCCTGCTTTCGAGCAAAGGGGGCTATTTTCAGTCAGTGTGGATGGCGGCCCCGATTGGGTTTTAGAAAAATCCTTGCATCGGCGGTGCTGCCCAAGTATGCCTCCTGAGATGCAAGGGTGAACAGTTTATCCGGAAGAAGTGGTTTCGCCAAAGGGGGTTTTTGCCGATGCCGATTTACGAGTTTGCCTGTCCGCACTGCCGGATCATTTTTCAATTCTTCGCACGGCGGGTGGGCGAAAAGAAAACACCCGACTGCCCCAAGTGCCACCGCCGCGATATGGAGCGGGTATTGTCGCGATTTGCCGTGGCGCGCAAGTCGGGCGAGAAGTCATCCAAGGCCGATGAGTTTGCCGCCCCGGCCAAGGAAGGTCCGCCGGACGGTGAAGAGGCACCGGGCGGGATGGACGATCCGTTTGAGAAAATGACACCGGCTCAGCGCGCCCGCGCCGAGCGCGAGATGTTTCGCCTGATGAGCCAGGCCGAATCGCTCGACGAGCGCGACCCGCGCCAGCTGGGCGCGTTTCTGCGCCGTATGACAGAGATTGTCGGCGAAGACGGCGGTCCTGAAATGAAAGAGGCCATCCGGCGTTTGGAAGCGGGCGAAGACCCCGAAAAACTCGAAGAAGAATACGGCGATTTACTCGGACTGGGCGGCGAGGACGGCGGATACGGCGACGGCGAGTATTCCTACGACGACGGCTTGTATGACATGTGAGCGCACCGTCTGCTGCGCGCCGCGCTTTTTGCCAAGCCGCTTCGGGAACGGTTGGTTTTCAGGAATGGGTCTCTCGGCGAACGTTTTTCACGACAATGGGAACGGTTGGCGGGTCGGCGGGCAACTAAAGCAAAGCGGGAGCATGGCTGCCGCACTCCAAATGAGTGGGAAATGGGGGTTAGTTCCGAACGGCCATCACGCCGATCTCGCTGCGCACCTTACAGGGGTCGGCGGCATCGAGAAGATGGATCAGCATCCGCCGCCAGCGCGATAGTTTCCTCCGGCTGTGGTGATAGGCCATTCCCCGCCAGCCAAACGTGTATTCCATTCGCGCGACCGTGAACCCCTGCTGAACCAACAAGTCCCGCAGGCCGTCCATTTCATATCCTGCCCGCCGATGGCCCGGATCCTCGAACTGCGGAATGCCGGGAACCGGGACATGTAGGAACAAAAGGCCGCCGGGCCTCAACCGCGCGCGGACGTCGGCCAGAAATGCGCGGTCGTCGGCAACGTGTTCAAGCACATCCATTGCGTAAATCAGATCAAATCGGGCGGCATCGAAGGATGCATCGAACGCCACGGCGCGGACGGTAACATTGGTCAGGCGCTGCTTGGCAAGCCGCGCTTCGAGCCGTGCGGCCTGCGCGCGGTCCGGTTCGCAGGCCGCGAAGGTCTTGTCAGGGAACTGCCTCGCAAGGAAGCAAACCGTCTGGCCGTCGCCCGCGCCGATTTCAAGGACGTGCTGCACTGCAGGAAGATGAGGCCGGAGCCATTCGACCGCGACGATGCGGCGCAACCGCTCGCAGAACTTCGGATATCGCCCGTAGCGCACCAGCAGGTGCAGGAATCGCAAGGGATCGGTCATCGGCGGTGCCGCGCTACTTCGCGCGCGGGCCCAGCTCCTTGACAATCAGCCGCCGCACTTCGAGCGGGTCTATAATCCCCACATGCGAATAAACCACCTGCCCGCCGGGGCGCACAAGCAGCGTGAACGGAATTGCGCCTTCCCATTTATTGCCGACGCGGTTGATCAGTTTCTCCACGTCCTCGCCCGTGTAGTGGAGATTGGCGTTGGACGCCTCGTGCTTTTTCAGGAATTCAAGCACGTCGGCCTGCTTGTCCGCCGGGTCGAGGCTGACAAGCACCATCTCGAACCCGCGATGCCGATACATCCGATTGATGGTGACCAGTTCGGGGAACTCCTCGCGACAGGGCGGGCACCACGTGGCCCAGAAGTTGATCAGCCGCAGTTTGTCGGAGTTGTTTTTCAAAACCGCCATGACGCCGTCGAGATTGACCGGCTTAAGCGTCACCGGTTCGGCGGCCAGTTTCTTCATCGCCTCGACGACGGAGTCGCGTTTGTCGCTCCACTTGATCGAGCAGCCGGCCGCCTTGGTCACCTCGACCGGCACGGGTTTGCCGGCCAACAGGGCATCAAGCGCATCGCGCATATACTGCCGTTTGACGTTTTTTGGATTCTCGGAATCATCTATTCGGCCCAGATAGCGAAGCTTGCGGTCGGCATCGAACAGGAAGACGTGCGGCGTGTTGGTCGGGCCATAAGCGCGGGCGGTCTGCTGCGTGTCGCCATCGTAGAGATAGGGGAAATTGAATTGGGCGTGCTTGGCGCGGATTTTCATGTCCTCGAATGAATCCCCCACGTCGGTATAGCCCATTTCGTCCAGACGCAACGCCTTGGGATCATTGGGCGAAATGGCCACGAAGGCCACGCCCTTTTTCTGATACTCGGCGACCAGTTGCTTGAGGCGCTCTTCGTAGGCGATTGCGGTCGGGCAATGATTGCAGGTAAAGACAACGGCAAGAATTTTGGCGGCGGCGAAATCCTTCAATGTATAAGTTTTTCCATCCACGCCCGGCAAACTGAAATCGGGCGCCGTTGCGCCAATCGCCAGCGTTTCGACCTGCGGTGCCGGCGCGGCCAAGCCAACCGATACAACCGCCGCGATTGCGACACACATTAGTACCGTGCTGAGAATCACACTGCGTTTCATGACTAAAACCTCCTGATTGGTGGTAGTCCATCGGGAAAAAGAATGGCGCAGGCCCGCTTGAAAAGCAAGCCCATAACGCCGCAAGCGGGTTTCCCGGTTTTGCCCGATGCAATCGCCGGCGGTTTTTTTCTGCTTTTTTCTCTTGATCTTGCCGGAGTCTGCCTGATAGCGTTTGGACGCTTCGTGCGTCAGGGAGGTAAATTCGGCCCAACGGAAGTCGCGAGGGAGGCTCTGAAGACCATGAGTTTCAAGACACGCAAGACCATCGTAGCTGCAACGCTGATTGTCGTACTGGCGGGCGTCGGGGGGGCGGCCGGCCGCGCCCAAGCCGATGATTTCACACGCAAGCGCAAAGACATCTCGCTCATGTTCCGCAAACTCGGCCGCGGCGTCATGAACGTCCTAACCGGCTGGGTCGAGGTGCCCAAGAACATCTCGATCTACTGGAAGGAGACCGATCCGTTCTCCGGCACCGTGGTGGGCACGATTACCGGCGTCGGCTGGGCCATCGCCCGCACCATTGGCGGCGTCTATGAAATTGTTTCTTTCCCCTTCCCGTATCCGGACAATTATTTGCCGCTAATCGAGCCGGAGTTTATTCTTACGCCGCTGTGGGGCGAGCCCTTGCCGTTTATGACAGACCCCCAGCCCAACCCGGCCGATTCGTTCGAGTAAAAACGGTGCGGGGAACCGCCGGTTCCTTCGCTGCGCATCTTCAGCAATCGGGCAGAACAGGGTCAGGCCCATCCGGTGCCTGACCCTTTCTTTATCCAGCAAACCTTTTGCCCGCTTCGAGAATCTATTCGGCCAAGGGGACGCGACTCGAGCAAACCCAAACGCGCGGATGAGAAAAACCCGATGGTCTGGCAGGTGGTAATTCATCGCGGTCAACAGGTCTTCTTCCTTCTCCTTGGCCTGGCCGTGTGCCGCGCGGCCCCGGCTGCGTCCGTGCGGACTTTCAGCGATCCACGCGCGCTGCCGCCCGAAGCGGTTCTTGTTCTCTCCGTCCCCGACCTTGCAGGGGCGTGGAAGGCTCTGGCCGCCGCACCGATTTACGGCGACGTCGCCGCGATCTTAAACAGTCCCGTGCCTACAGGGTTTTCGCCGCTGGACCTGTTTCTTGCCAAAAAGCGCCGAATGGAAGCCGCGTTGGGTTTTCCGCTCGACGCCTCGACGCTGCCGGCCATCCTTTGGGGAATAGACTTTGCTTTTCTGCCGCCGCCCAATCGGCAAGGGCGAAGCGGTGCCGTCTTTATCTTTCGCGTGGCCGACCCTGTTCGATTTCGCCGCTTGGCCGATTACGCGATCCACCGCATGGCCGAGGTGGCCCAGCACGCAGGCCTTCGCCTCGAACAGAGCGACTACCAGCAGGTCCGAATCCTCGCCACCGACGCCGGCATTGGCATGGCGGTGGCCGAGCTGACGCCCGAGCGCTTCGTCCTCGCCAATCACGCCGATGCCATCCGCCGAATCGTGGACCAATGCCGCAAGCCTGCCGCACTCGACAGCGAGGTGCGCTATCGGGCAGCAATCGGCGGATTGACCGAGCCCCGCCTGCATGGATTTCTCTATCTGAACAGCCCGCAGCCGATTCCCGGCCTTTGGCTCTTGGGAGTCAACCCCGGCGGTTCGAGCGGAATTGCTCTGGCCGCGGGTATGCGAATCGAAAAAGAGGCAATCCGTCTGGAATCGTTCCTGCCCCTTGGCGATCCATCGCGCGACCCGTTGAGCGCCCTTTACCAAGCTTATCCGCCCGCGAGGCTCCGCGTGCTCGATGCGGTCTCGTCGGCCCCGATGGCGGTTGTAGCCCGCAACACGCTCGACGGTCCCGCGCTCTATGATCTTTTCCGCGCCATGACGCTCGAATCCTTTCGCGCCGTCGCCCCGCCCGGACGCAATCCCGAACAGCGGCTTCAAATGAGCGAGGACAGTTTTCGCGCGCAAATGGGGTTTGCGCTGCGCGAGGACTTGGCCGCTGCAATCGGCCCGGAGGTCTTCATCAGCCTCGACACCGTCGGATTCGATCCGCTTCAGTTGCTGCCGTTCTTCGATCTGGCGGCGGGAATTCAGGTGCGCGACGACGCGCGGATGGAGACCGTGCTGAGGGGATTCGAGCGGTTCATGGAGAAACAATACGGGGCCGGTGCGCCTGTGGCCCGCCCCGCACCGGCGATTCAGACACTGTCTTACCAGGGCGGCATGATTCGGTCCTTCGCTTTCCCGCCGGTGCCGATCTTTTCCATCGCTTATGGGAGAGGCGGGAATTATCTTTTGGCGGGCGTGGGGACCGAAAGCGTTCAGCGGGCAATGGACCGTCTCGACGGCCGGCAAAGGTCTTTCTATTCGGGCATGCTGTATGCGGCGCTTGCACCCTATCTACACAATCAATGCAACGATTTGATTGTGATGGATGTGCGGAAAGTCGTTGCGGTGGCCGGGAATATTATTCGCCGTTTGCCAAAGGCCGATGCCGCGCAAATCGAGCAAATGGGGCAGGTCGAGCGGTGGCTGAGCCGTCTGAACCGGATTGCCGCAATCGCGGCGAGTACGGCCGGAACAGAAGCAGGTTTGCACACACGGGGCGTCGTTCTCTTCGGTCCGCCGCTTGCGTCTCCAGCCCCCAAAACCGCTAAACGATAAAGGCAATTGCAGGGTTTGTTGTCTGCATGAGGGCGCCGTGCAAAACCCTAGAGCGCTGGCATAATTGCGATGATTCTTCGGGAATTCGCGGAGCAATTGGGTTGGACAGATCCGGCCGGAATGATGCGGTCGGGGTGGAACCCGACCCTCCATGGATGGACGCCCCGCATGGCATCCGCATCTGCAAACCCCCATCTGCCGTGTTGGGTTCAGGATGTCACGTGCCGGGGACTCAAAGGGAAGGTCAACCGTCGGGTGGCTCTATAAGGTTTTCTCGAAGGTTACGACGACCATTTTATTGCGGAGGGTGCGTTTGAATTCCTCGAATCCGACGGATTCGAGGAAGACGGCCGCGGGTTTTTGCCGCACTGCCAACTCGGCGGTTGCGCGGCGATAGCCCTGACTGCGGGCATAGTCCTCGAAGGTTTTTTCCAACTGCTGCACGACGTCATGTTTGCGATAGTCGGGGTGAACCGACAGCCGGGAAATGCGGCACGTCCGGTCGTCCACGCGGCGCAAACCGATGGTACCGACAATCTGGTCGCCGACCTTCGCCACCCAGAGTTTGCCTTTCGGCTCCTCGTAGAGGTCTTCCATTCGTTCGGGTTGAAGGTCCTGCTGGCCCATATCGCAGTCGTAGGCGTCGTATTCGCCGACGCACTTGGTAATCAGTTCGACTGCGGCATCGGTCTCATCCGGCTCAATGGGATGAATATCAAGGGTAATATCGGTCTCGGCCACAGGTCGCTCCCGCCGGGGTATCGGTCGGTTGGAATGAGGCGCGCAGCGTGATTAGCGTTTCGAGAACTGGAAGCGCCGCCGTGCGCCGCGCTGCCCGTATTTTTTCCGCTCTTTCATACGCGGGTCGCGCGTCAACAAGCCCGCCTTGCGCAAAGCCGGCCGCAGTGCCGGGTTGGTTTGAATCAGCGCGCGCGCAATGCCGTGGCGGATCGCGCCGGCCTGTCCCATGACCCCGCCGCCGCCCACTTGCACAAAAATGTCATACTTGGTCAGCGTGTGGGTTTCCTTCAGCGGCTGCTTGATGATCATTTCGACCGTGGCGCGGTCCCCAAAGTAGCGGTTCCACGGCACGCCGTTGACTTCGAGTCGTCCCTTGCCGGGACGCAGATACACGCGCGCGGTGCTGGTCTTGCGGCGGCCGGTTCCGCAGTATTGTTCCACTGCTGTTGTCATGGACTTTACTCCTTGCGCGGCTTGCGCGTTTCGATCACCAGAGGTTCCGGGTTCTGGGCGGCATGCGGATGGTTCGGACCTGCAAAGACACGCAGACGCTTTTTCATCCTTTCACCCAAACGGGTTTTCGGCAGCATGCCGAGGATGGCCTGGCGGAGAATCTCGCCGGGTTTTTCAACAGCCAGCGTTTTCGCCTGCTTTTCCTTCAGCCCATGCGGCCAGCCCGTATGATAGCGATAATACTTGTCCTCCAGTTTCTTGCCGGTAAAAACAGCCTTCTCCGCATTGATCACAATGACATGGGCGCCCATGTTCCAATGGGGGGCAAACTGCGGGAGATTTTTCCCGCGCAGGACGGCGGCAATCTTGGCGGCAAAACGCCCGACAATCTGCCCCGTCGCATCGGCGACATACCATTTTTCGGCTATGTCGCCCGGTTTCGGCGAATACGTTTTCATCTGATAAACCTGAAGTTAGAATCGTTTGAATCTGCCGTTTGAATGGCGCAATCACCACACAAGAACGGGAAAGATAGTGACCCGGCCTGAAGTGTGTCAAGAAAAATTCCTGCGCCTTCGCCTTTTGTCCTAATTTGGATGGATTACCCTTTCAATCCATGCTACCCAAAGAGACCGCCTGCGTTCCGGGGCTTGCAGAAGTGGGCGGCTTTCGCAATACGACCGGCAGCAGAAAAAGTACTGCGATCAATAGCGCCGTTCGTGCGGCAACATAGGCAACCGCCGCCCCCATTCCCAAATAATGCGGAACCAAGAACCAGTTGGACGCCGCACTGACTACAAGCGTGAGTGCATTGGTCGCGCACAGCAGATCCACGCGATTGAGCCGGTAATAGACGGGGACCATAAAACCCACAAACATCCATGCCGTCTCGCCCAAGGCCAGCACCCGAAAGACCGGCACCGCCGGCGCTGCCTTTTCGCCAAACGGCCATACCATCAGCGGATAGGCAAACAAACAGACGGCGCCCGTCGCCGCAAGGACCAACGGACTGATTCGCAAGACCAGCTTCAGGTAGCTCCGGCATTCGTCAGCCGAATCGAACCGGCCCACGCGCGGCACCAACGCCGTCGTGATGCCTGTGGTCACGACCTGAAAGAGCGCACACAGGCGCAACGCAATAACAAAGTCCGCCACCTCTTCTTCGTTCGCCAGCGCCGTCAGCATGAATACTTCGAGACGGTACATCAGCAGGACGATCAGGACGAGAAGCAAGGCCCACTTGCCGAAATGAAACACCTCGGCGGCCACGCCCGGCTCGATTCGCCCGCTCCGCCAGTAATCGCGCGGAGCGGCCAGAAACGCGAGGATGGCGGCCAGAAACGGCACCCCAATCCAAACCAGAAGCGCCGGATAGAGCCACAGCCGCCCTGTCGCCGCCAAGAGCACAATTAGAACAACCAGTGCGAGGCGCTCCAATACATTGATGAGCACATATCGTCCGAACAGCCGCGCCGCCTGCAAGTGGGCGAGGGCAAAGTAAATCATCACCGGACCGGCCAAGCCGACAGCGGCCAGCCGGAAAAACTCCGTCAGATCGGGCCGGCGCAGCAATCCGGCGAACGACGGCGCCAGCATGTAGAACGCAAGCGTCAGGACAAACACCCAAAGCACTTTAATGCGCAGGATTAGACGAACGACCGAGAGCGCGGCGGCGGGATTCCGTTCGGCATGGCGACTGTAGGTGCGAACAAGGTTCACATTGAGGCCGAGGTCGGCCAGCTCCGTCAAAATTTCCGTCGTGATGACAGTTACGCTAAAGACAGCGAACGACGCCTTGTCGAGCGTGCGGATCAAAAGCGAGTGAAGGACAAAGACAAGAACTTTGTTGACGAAATTGCCGAAGACAACCAAAGCGGCCTCGCGGCCGGTGCGCGACGCAACCAGATGAAGGGGGATATGGTTCAGCAACCGTCGCCAGCCGCGCCGGCGGGCAGCGACAGAATCCGACGGGCCTTCCGCATTATTATTGATGTTGGAGTTCACCGACCTTTTTCAAACGACCTGCAGAGTTGCTCGCCTCGCCCCAAAACACAGGCATCTGAAGACGCCGCCTGCGCCGTGTCAAGTTGTGAAGCCGGCTCAATGGTGAACGCGACGGGGCGATCGTTTGACCTGCATGGAGACAGGTTGGCGTTTCGATCCAACCCGATTGCGATTCGGCTGCCGTGGAAGGTGTCCTTTTAGGGCAAAGACCTCGATTTTTTGGTTGCGCGCGTAATGCGCTCCCTTTGGCTTCAGAGGCAAAAACGGATTCCTGCAACCGGACGCATGCCGACATGGCAGCCTTGTGCTTTTCCATAGAGGTTTTTTGAATGTTTTCGGGCGCGACATGCACGCATGCATTTTCTCAGGCGCCCATGCATGAGTCCATTTTCAGTTGAGCTTGCCGAGCTGATTCGTTCAGTGTAGTTGGAACAGGCCATGGGATTGCGGAGTTTTCTGCGATCGGCAAAATCCACACAACAAGCAGGAGGGAATCCATGCGAAGCATTCGCGTCAGACTCGCGGTCACATCTTGTGTGCTCTTTTCAGCACTGCTCGCAATAAGCGGGCAAGTTCCTCTGGCCTCTCAATCCTGGCAACCGGCCGCAGGGCCGCTGATGACGCGCTGGGGACGGCAAGTCAGTCCCCAGAACGTTCATCCGGAGTATCCGCGCCCGCAGATGGTTCGGGAAAATTGGACGAACCTCAACGGGCTTTGGGACTATGCGATTGTGGGTCGGGACGCGGCAGCTCCCGCCAACTACGACGGCAAAATCCTTGTTCCCTATCCGTTGGAATCGGCGCTGTCGGGCGTCATGAAGCGGCTCGACGACCAGAGCCGCTTGTGGTATCGCCGCACGTTCGAGATTCCGGCGGCATGGGCGGGCCAGCGCGTGTTGCTTCACTTCGGCGCTGTGGACTGGGAAGCAACGGTGTTGGTCAATGGCAAGGAAGTGGGTGTCCATCGCGGCGGTTATGATGCTTTCTCGTTCGACATTACCGACGCTCTGAAACCATCCGGCGCGCAGGAACTGGTTGTCGCCGTTTGGGACCCCACCGACAAGGGCGGCCAGCCCCGGGGCAAGCAGGTTATGGCGCCCAAGGGCATCTGGTATACGCCAACTTCGGGCATCTGGCAGACCGTATGGATCGAGCCGGTTCCACAGGCCGGCATCGCGGGCCTGAAGATGGTGCCCGACGTGGACGGCAGCCGACTGCGGCTGACGGTTGAGGGACGCGGCGCGGACGCAGCGGGTGCCGAAATTGAGGCGGTGGCCTTAAGCGAGGGCAAGGAGATTGCTCGTGCAAGCGGCAAAGCGGGCAGTGAACTTTCGCTTCCAATTCCCAACCCGCGCCTCTGGTGGCCCGATTCGCCTTTCCTCTATGATCTCAAGGTCACGATGAAAAAAGGCGGGCAGAGCGTGGATACCGTGGACAGCTATTTCGGCATGCGCAAAATCGCTGTTGCCAAGGACGAGAAGGGCATCAACCGTCTCATGCTCAACGGCAAGTTTGTCTTTCAGATCGGCCCGCTCGATCAAGGCTTCTGGCCCGACGGCCTCTACACGGCGCCGACCGACGCGGCGCTGCGCTACGATATCGAAATGACCAAAAAGTTCGGCATGAACATGGCCCGCAAGCACGTCAAGATCGAACCCGCGCGCTGGTATTACTGGTGCGACAAACTGGGGCTGCTGGTCTGGCAGGACATGCCCAGCACGGGCAAGAAAAACGAGCAGGACAAGAAGCAGTTTGAAACTGAACTGAAAGCGATGATTGAGACGCACTATAATCATCCCAGCATTATCATGTGGGTCGTTTTCAACGAGGGCTGGGGACAATACGACACCGAGCGGCTGACGGCGTGGGTCAAGGAGATGGACCCCTCGCGGCTGGTCAACAATGCCAGCGGCTGGACCGACATGAAGTGCGGCGACGTGATTGACATGCACAAGTATCCGGGGCCGGGATCGCCCGATCCGGAGCCAACGCGCGCCGCCGTGCTCGGCGAGTTCGGCGGGCTGGGCCTTGCCGTCGAGGGCCATACCTGGACGAAAGAATGGTGGGGCTATCGCGGCATGGCCGACAAGGATGCGCTGACGCGGCAATACGTTCGGTTGCTGGGCAAGGTCTGGGCCTTGAAGGACTCCCCCGGTCTCAGTGCTGCAGTCTATACCCAAACCACCGATGTCGAGGTTGAGTGCAACGGCTTGATGACCTACGACCGCGCGCTGGTGAAACCGGACCTCGAAAAGATCGTGGCGGCCAATCGCGGGGAAATCCCACCCGAACCGCAGCCGCGCGTGGTGGTTCCTTGCGCACTGGACGACCGGGTCTTCTGGCGCTTGACGTTTGACAAACCTGCCGACGATTGGTTCAAGCCGGAGTTTGACGACTCGACTTGGAAGGAAGCGCGGGCCGGATTCGGCACGAAGGAAACGCCCGGAGCCGTCGTCCGCACGGAATGGAAGACGCCGAACATCTGGCTGCGGCGCGAGTTCACGCTTTCCGAGCCACTGCCCAAAGTCGTTCTGCTTCAGATGCACCACGATGAGGACGTCGAGGTGTATATCAACGGCGCGTTGGCTTACAAAGCCAGTGGCTTTACGACCGACTACGACTTGTTTGAGTTAACGCGCGAGGGCCGCGCTGCACTCAAAGCCGGCAAGAACATCCTGGCTGTTCATTGCCGACAAACCAAGGGCGGGCAGTATATTGACGTGGGCTTGGTCGAGCCGGTTGACGCCGCAAAGTAGCCGGCAGTTTTTCGAGTCGAAATGGTTGGGCGAGGGGATTATATCGCACATAGTTCCAATCTCAGCTTATCGCACGTAGTCCAAACCGAAGTATGCAGGATGTGGTTCCCGCTTCAGGGAGCATGTTTTGGCGCAGGCCATAATAAGAGATTCGCCCTAAAGCAGGGAAAAATGCGGCAAACTGAAGGTTGAACGGTGTGCTTTCCCGGCATATTCAACCGAAGGGCTACGTGGCAAACCACGTTTTTACGCCGGGCGCAGGTCTGAGAAAAGCTTTTCGTCGAAAGTTGGGAGGAGTTGCTGATTATGAGAGGTACGCCTGTATTAAACCCTTCGGGCATTCGGGGCCAACGTTGGTTGTCGGTCATTCTGGTGTGGATACTGGTTGGTATCGCAGTCCACGCGAGACCGGCGCCGCAGGAGAGACCGTCCAGCACGGCGTCGCTGCTGCTGCTCCATACCAATGACATCCACGACATTCTCAAGGCACCGCGCGGTAATACCTTGGGCGGCATCGCCTATGTCAGCGGTTACATCCATCAGGTCCGCGCGATGCGCGACGATGTGGTTGCGCTGGACGCAGGCGACATCCTCGAAAAAGGTGACTTTCTCGGTCTCGCCTCGAAAGGCGAAGCCAGTTATCGGGCGCTCGGCGCGGTCGGCTATGACGCCACGGTTCCCGGTAATCACGATTTCGTGTTTGGAATGGGCCAGTTGCGCCGTAACATCGAGGCGTCAGGCATACCTATGCTGTGCGCGAACATAATATATGAGGACACCAAGGAATTCGTTTTTCAGCCCTCGCGCGAAATTCGCAAGGGTGGGGTGCGCATCGGCCTGATCGGCGCCTCCGTGGGTCGGGACAATGTCTTCGAGAGCGGGCGCAGGATCACTACTGTCCGCCATCCGGAACTGGGGAAGCGAATTGCTTCGATTGCCGCGGAAGTGAACCACCGGACCGACATCCAGATTGTCGTCTTGCATGGAGGCACGTGGGCCGCCCAAGCGGTGGCCAAAGCGGTGCCCGAAGTGGATGTGGTTGTCGCGGGGCATACCAATGAAGTGACCACGACGCCGATGGTCGCCCCGACTGGGGCCTTGATCGTTGAGGTCGGGCGTGCTGGGCAATGGGTAGGGTCGCTCGACATGGTTGTGGATCTCGATGCCAAGAAGATCGCCAGTTACCAGTATCGGATGATCCCAATGGACCGCAAAAAGATTCCCGAGGACAAGGAATTGACGAAGCGATTGGAGGAGTGGGAAAAGCAGTTCTGCCCCGAAGGAGGGGATGGCCTTTCCAACGCGCCGAAAAAACAACCGCGCAACAAGAATGGCCGAAAAGGTCCGTAGACTCTTCCGTCTGTCAATCCAGTTCATGTACCGGCCTCTTTCTTGGACGATCTCGCTCTCTCGGTTGGCACGTTCAGCCTTATTATTTGAGGGTTGGGGGGTTAATGGACGTACCGGGGCAAAACGGATTGGTTCGAACTAACCAAAGCCGCCGTTGGGAGATTTCGTCATGAAACGATGGGTGCTTTTCCATTGCTTTGGGTTTTTCGCTCTGCTGTTTGTCGTTGACCTTTTCGCGGCGCTTGCCGGCGGAGCACGGCGTTCGGCGGTCTCCCCCGAAACGGGCGCCTACGCCGTCCCGCTCGAACGCAACTTTCTCTCGCCGCCCGATTCGGCAAAACCGTGGTGCTATTGGTGGTGGCTCAACGGCAACGTAACCGAGGAAAGTATCAAGCGCGATCTGCGCGAGATGAAGGCCAAAGGGTTTTCCGGCTGCCTGCTGTTCGACGCGCGCGGCTATCACGACGATCATCTGCCGCCGCCTCCGCCGCGCATGGAGTTTATGAGCGACGAATGGCGGCGCATGGTGAAACTGGCCATAACCGAGGCCGACCGTCTCGGGCTGCAAATCAGCATCAATCTGAGCAGTTGCGCCGGTGCGCTGAAAGGCCCGTGGGAAGTCGGCGACGATACTCCCAAAAAGCTGGTCTGGGTCTCGAAGGACATTGTCGGACCTTCCCGGAGTGAAATCGAACTGCCGCGCGGCCAGTGGGGCAAGCGAGTCTGGGACGTGGCGGTCATCGCCGCGCGCCACGCCGAGCCGGTTGACATCCAAAAAAACTCCGCGCCGTCCACCCTGTCCTCCTCGCCCATATCGTCCACTGTCATTGAAGTCGTGGACCTTTCCACCAAAGTGTCGCCCGAAGGCCGACTCTCTTGGGACGTTCCCGGAGGCCGCTGGACGCTGCTTCGCTTCGCCGCCATTCCCATGGAAGGCCACGAATACGACGTGGATGTGCTAAGCCGCAAGGCTGTCGCCGCTCATTTCAACCGCATGGGCCGCGCCCTTCTCGACGACGCCGGCCCTCTTGCGCGCAAAGTCCTCTCGCACTTCTACAGCGTCAGTTGGGAAGGTGCCGCGCCGACGTGGTCTCTCGGTTTCGAGGAGGAATTTCAGAGACGCCGCGGCTACAGCCTGCGTCCCTATCTCCCCATCCTCGCCGGAATGACACTTCAATCCACCCCGACCACCCTGTCCATGGCGTCCATTTCCTCCCGTTTTCTTCGCGACTATCACAAAACGCTCGGCGACTGCTTCATGGACAACTTCTACGGTACGCTGCGCGACCTCTGCCGTGAGAACGGCCTCCAGTGGCATTCGGAGTCCGGCGGCCCGTGGAATCGCAAGCTGCCTGATTTCGAGCACGCCGACCAGCTGGCCTTCCTTGGCCGCAACGACATGCCGCAGGGCGAGTTCTGGCATGCCGGCATGGGGGCCGACCGCTGGGTGCCCGCGCGCGCGTTCAACCGCCCCGTCGCCATGGCCGCGCACATCTACGGCCGTCCGCTGGCCGCCGCCGAGGCGTTCACCAACATGGTGCGGCATTGGTCGGAGTGCCCCGCGACGCTGAAGCCGGAGGCCGATGCCGCATTCTGCGACGGCATCAATCATTTTATCTGGCACACGTTCTCGGCGTCGCCGCCGGAGTTTGGCAAACCCGGCATCGAGTATTTCGCCGGCACGCACCTCAATCCCAACGTAACATGGTGGGAACAGGCGGGAGCCTTTCTCACGTATCTGGCGCGCTGTCAGCTGATGTTGCGTCAAGGGACTTTCGTCGCCGATGTCTGCGTTTATACAGGCGACAAACCCTATCTCCACTGGGGCCGCGGCGAAACATGGAGCGCCAAGCCCACGCTGACCCTGCCGAAAGGTTATGCCTATGATTTGCTGAGCACCGAAGTTTTGCTGGAGCGATTGTCGGTCAAGAACGGTGTGCTCGTTTTGCCCGATGGTATGACGTATCGTATGCTGGTTGTGGACCTTGAAGATGAGACGGCGCTTCCGGAAGCTTTGCGCAAGATCGCCAATCTGACCCGCAACGGGGCGACGGTTGTGCTTGGATACCGCCGGCCTGAGCGCGCGCCGGGCCTGACAAATTTTCCGGCGTGCGATGAAGAAGTCCGCCGGCTTGCTGCCGAGCTGTGGGGGCCTGCCGACGCAAACTTGTCCCGCCGCGATTTCGGCAAAGGCCGCATTTTCGCCGGCATGGCCATGGAGGAAGTGCTGCGCGCCCAACACATTCCGCCGGATTTCGAGGGCCCCTTTCAGTACATCCATCGCCGCGCGGAGGACATGGACATCTATTTCGTTTCCGGCACGGGACCGGCCCATTGCACCTTCCGGATCAACGGCAAGGAACCGGAACTGTGGGACCCGAACACGAATGTCGAGCCGAATATCCGCGAGGCCGTCAAATATTGCTCAACCGACGACGGACGGACGCTTGTACCGATTGACTTGCCCACAAGCGGTTCGGTGTTTGTCGTGTTCCGCAACCCCGTCCGGCTTCCTTCACTTACGACGCTTTCGTCTCCCCTTGACGCGGTCGAAATCGTTGGCCGCACCCAGAACGGCGTCCGGCTGCGCCTCTGGAAAAATGGCCGGCACCGGCTCGAAACGTCGCAGGGCAAGCAGATCGAGGTGGCAGTGGACAATCTTCCCGCCCCCCGGAACTTGGAAGGTGCATGGGAGGTTCGCTTCGCTTCCGGATGGGGCGCGCCGGAAAAAACTGTCTTCGATCGCCTTGTGCCGTGGAACGAACACTCGCATGAAAACATCAAATACTTTTCTGGCACAGCAAGCTACCGAAAGACCGTTGCACTCGACGCGACGCAGGCCAAACACCTTGTCCGGTTGAATCTCGGCGAAGTCCGCCACATTGCTGAAGTGAAAGTGAACGGCCTTTCGTGCGGCACGGTCTGGACTGCTCCCTGGATCGCCGACCTGACAGGAAAGGTGAGGCCGGGCAAAAATGAACTCGAAATTACTGTCACCAACCTGTGGGTCAACCGCCTCATTGGCGACACGCGGCTGCCGCCCGAAAAGCGCTTCACGCGCACCAATGCCACCGGCCGCGACGAAAGCGCGGGAGCGCCCTACGCTCATCTTCGCGGCTATGCCCCGACCGATCCGCTCGAACGCTCCGGACTGATGGGCCCGGTCTCGCTTGCATTCGGCGAAGTGCGCGATGTGGAGTTTTAAACTGTCCAACGCGGCCTTTGAGCACAGCCAAAGAGGGCAGAGGCAAGAGGGTAGAGGGTAGAAAAGATCTTTGCAATTTGGCTGCAGATTTAGACCGTAGAGTCTAACGTGGCCTTTGGCCACAACCAAAGCAATGGGCACAGAAGCATACTTGAACAGGGGAATAGTGAGTTCAATCTGACTGCGGGCCGTTTTCTCCGGCCCTGAAAGGACCGATGCCGCCTGGCCCTGAAAGGGCTATCTATTTTAGCCCAAGGCAGCGCCCTGGGAAAAAGGGCGATCTTAGGTTGGCAAGCCCTGAAAGGGCGCTCTATCGTTGGCCGCCGCCGTCATTACCGCAGCCCTTCATGGGCAAAGAAAAACCTCGCCATCGAGAAGCAAACGATGCGGCTACACGTGCACCGGGGCTAGAGCATCGGTGGTCGTGATCTACGTAAAAAGGCTCTGTCTCTTGACGAAAGAGTCCAACGTGTCCATTCTGTCCACACGGTTTTTATCGTTTAAACACCCAATTCAATCTCTGCGCCGCAGGAGGAAAAAACTATGAGGAGCAAACGGGTGACGGCAATTATGGGGCTCTGTCTTTGCAGCCTGTGGATTAATCTCGCGGCAGCCGAAACCGCCGCATCGCTTCCCGACCATCCGCGCCTGCTGTTCAGCGACCAAGGCATCGCCCAGCTCAAACAGCGCATCCAGCGCGCCCCGTGGAAAGCGCTGTGGCAGGACTTTCAGCGGCGGTGCGACCGGCGGCTGGGCGAGAAAATCGAACTCCCGCCGCGCGGCGGCAACTGGTGGCATTGGTATATCTGCCCCGAACACGGCGCACGCCTGCGGATGGGCAAACAAATCGGCCCGTGGCAATGGGAACACAGATGCCCCGTGGACAACGCCGTGCTCAAAAGCGATCCCTCGCAGCCTTCAACCGACTATGACGGCCTCGGCATTCAGGACGTGCACGACGGTTATGCCGACGGGGTGCGCGACGCCGGCATTCTCTTTCAGGTAACCGGCGACAAGCGCTATGCAGAGCGCGCCCGCGCCATCCTGCTTGCCTACGCCGAGCGCTATCTGTCCTATCCGCTTCACACCACGCGCGGCGAGGCCCGAATCGGCGGCGGACGCGTCGGCCCGCAAACGCTCGACGAGTCCACCTGGCTCATCCCCGTCTGTCAGGGCGCCGACTTGATCTGGAATACGCTGAGCGAGGCCGACCGCAAAGCCATCGCCGAAAAACTGATCCTTCCCGCCGCTCGCGATGTCATCCTTGCCCACAAAATGGGTGTTCATAATATCCAATGCTGGAAAAACAGTGCGGTGGGGCTGGCCGGATTCCTCCTCGGCGACCGCGATCTCATCCGCGCCGCCATTGACGATCCGGCCAGCGGCTATCGCGTTCAGATGGAAAAGGGTGTGCAGGCCGACGGCTGTTGGTGGGAAGGCGCGTGGGGCTACCACTTCTACACGGTCAGTGCCGTCTGGCCGCTGACCGAGGCGGCGCGCAACTGCGGCATCAACCTCTACGGCGAGCAGTTTAAAAAGATGTTTGACGCGCCCCTTGCGCTTGCCATGCCCAATCTCGTTCTGCCGCCGTGGAATGACAGCAGCACGGTAAACCTTCTCGCAGAGGCACCGGTCTATGAGCTGGCCTATGCGCGCTACAAAGACCCCGCCTATTTGGCGATTCTGTCCAAGAGCGACCGTCAAAACGAACGGGCGTTGTGGTTTGGTGTGGAAGAACTTCCGAAAGGCAATCCACCGCTGTTCTCCAGCCGCAACGAAGCGGCATCGGGATACGGCATTCTTGTCAACGGCAAGGGCGAGGACGCTACGTGGCTCTGCCTGAAATACGGCCCGCACGGCGGAGGCCATGGACATCCCGACAAACTCAATTTCATCCTCTACAGCCGCGGCCGGATGGTCACAACCGATCCGGGGACGCGCGCCTATGGGTCGCCGCTCCATGGCGGCTGGGACCGCGCCACCATTGCCCACAATACGCTGGTCGTGGACGAGCGGTCGCAGCAGCAGTCGCAAGGAAAATGCCTCGCGTTCGGAAAGGCGCAAGGGATTGAATACGTTATGGCCGATGCCGGGCCGATTTACAAAGGCGTTCGGTTCGTGCGCACAGCGGCACTGGTCAACGCCAATCTGGCCGTGTTTGTGGATCAGGTGAAAAGCGACCGTGCCCATACGCTTGACCTCGCCTGCCATCTGCCCGGCGCGTGGGACATGCTGCCGCCGGGTCAACCGTGGTCGTCGCCCGATCAGCCGGGCTACAAATACATGAAGGACATGACAATTCGAGATGGCACCGATGGCTTGTTGCTGGCCGTGCGGGCGGGCAAGGAGGGACGGGCGACTCTCACGCTCGCTTCCGGCGGCCAGCCCACGCACGTGATCACCGGGACGGGAATCGGGCGCAGCACGCGCGATCGGGTGCCGGCGGCGATTTTTCGGCGGTCGGCACAAAATACAGCGTTCGTCTGGGCGATCTCACTGGACACAACGCCCGTAAAACTGCAGACCCTGACGGCGCACGACTCAACGGGCAAAGCGATGGGGCCGGAATCTGCCGTTGCCGTGCAAGTTGCCGCCGGCAAGAGTTCCGTCTGCTTGCTGATCAATCCCGACGGAGCGTCTTTGGCAGTCGCCCTGCCGGACAAAACCGAATGGCGAAGTTCGGCCGCCTTCGATGTGCGCTGACGCCGACCGCGGCGATAAAAGGCGTTCCTCCGTAGTTTGGCGCGATGGACCAGACTCGATCGAGTGAATCAGGTCAATCCTGTCAAACTTCTTCTTTTTTCCAGCAAAGCCCTACATCCTCGCAGCGGGATGCCCATACCTGCTCGATGGCAATGCGCGCCGCGGCCGGAAAAGCTCTTGAATCGCGCACCAAAGAAGTATTTCCTCGGTGTTGTTTTTTCTGATTCATCGAGCGACCGCAGGAGACTTTTCCATACATGAAAAAGCAATTAGCGGCCGAGGAAGGCGACGCGGCTGCACCGGTTGCCGACGGCGCAGAAGAGCCGCCGCCCCCGGCCTCGCGCGTGGAACAATGGTTTCTCAAGCAGTCGGGACGGCAGATGCTTTATCCGCCGGTGGAACATCTGCCGGTCATCGAGGTTCCAAATTTTCCCGCACTCGGGCGCCTGACCGCGCTTCGCTTTCTCGAATGGGCCATGGAGAATCCGGAGGGCGTCGCAAGTCTGCCGACGGGCAAAACCCCCGAGTATTTTATCAAATGGGTCAAATACTATCTTCAACGCTGGGACGATCCTGCGGTGCAAAACGAGTGGGCGGAGATCGGGCTGCCCCGCGACAAAAAGCCCGACCTGCGCGGCCTGCATTTTGTCCAAATTGACGAGTTTTATCCGATTGAGCCCGCGCAACACAACAGCTTTCATTATTATGTGATGAAGCACTACATTAAGGGATTCGGTCTCGATCCCCGCCGTGCGCTGCTGATTGACCCAACGGCCATTGGAATTCCGGCAGGCCATACCCTTGACACCATTTTCCCCGACGGCCGCGTGGACCTCTCGCTGCGCTCGCGCAATCCGGTCAACCGGCACGAGGAACTGCAGCGCGACGTCATTTTGGCCGTGGATCAGTTTTGCAGCGATTATGAGGCGCGGATTCGTGCCATGGGCGGGTTGGGTTTTTTTCTCGGCGGCATCGGCCCCGACGGCCATATTGCCTTCAACACGCGCGGGTCGAATCACTTCAGCCCGACGCGGCTGACCATGACCAATTACGAGACGGAGGCGGCGGCGGCCGGCGATCTCGGTGGAATTGAAACGGCGCGCGGCCGGCCGGTTATCACCCTCGGGTTGGCAACCATTACCTACAATCCCAACGCCGTGGTCATTATCTTTGCCGCCGGCGAGGCCAAAGCCCGCGTGGTCGCCGATGCCGTTCAGAATCCGAAAAACATTCTGTTTCCGGCCACGGCGCTTCAGGGCATGCCGAACGCGCGGCTCTATCTGACCACCGGCGCAACGGTGTATCTCACCGAGCGGCGATTCGAGGACATCTGCAAGGCGGAGTCGCTGAGCGACGAGACCATCGAGCGTGCGGTCATTGACTACGCGCTGGCGCGGAAACTGCGCCTCGACCAGTTTCGCCGCGGCGAGGAGAAAAACGACCGATTCCTGCACCATATCGTTCAGCGCACCGGACGTGCGCTGCCGGACCTTGCGGCTTGGACACGCGAGCGCATTCTCGAGCGCATCGAGCGCGGCCGCGACGACCTGCAGGATCAGGTCATCCTTCACACCGCTCCGCATCACGACGACATCATGCTCGGCTACATGCCCTACGTGATGCACTTGGTGCGGCGCGCATCCAACCGCAACTACTTTTATATTCTCACCAGCGGTTTCACAGCTGTCACCAACACCTTTCTGGCCGGTCTGCTCAAGGACCTTCTGGACTTTCTCGACCGCAATGAGTTTCGTGCCGACCGACTGGCCGGCGATCTCGAACCGGACAATAAATCGGCGCGCGCTGCCGAAGTTTATTCGTATCTGGACGGTATTGCCGCGCGCGATCCGCAGATGAAACGCCGCGCACAGGCCCGACGCACCCTCATCAACATGATTGTGGTCTATGAGGACGAAGACTTCGACAATCTCAAGCAGCGCATCATAGAGAACCTGAATTATCTCAAAACGCTCTATCCGGGGAAAAAGGACATCCCCAACATTCAACGCCTCAAGGGCATGCAGCGGGAGTTCGAGGAGGAACTGGTCTGGGCGTATGCAGGCGTGTATCCCGATCAGGTGATCCACGGGCGGTTGGGCTTTTACACGGGCGACTTGTTTGCGGAGCAGCCCACGCACGAACGTGATGTGAGGCCGGTGCTGGAGTTGTTGCAAGCGCTCAGACCGACCGTCGTCTCGGTGGCGTTCGATCCCGAAGGGGCCGGGCCCGACACCCACTACAAGGTTTTGCAAGTTTTGCACGAGGCGCTGTTGCGCTATCAAAAGAAAACCGGCCAAGCGCCGGCCGTATGGGGCTATCGCAACATCTGGTACCGGTTCCATCCGGCCGAGGCGAACATCTACGTGCCGGTGTCCAATAACCTGCTGGCCGTGGTCGAGCATAGTTTCATGAACTGTTTCAACTCGCAGCGCGATGCCTCGTTTCCCAGCCACGAATACGACGGGCCGTTTTGCCATTTGGCGCAAAACATTTGGGTGGGGCAGTTCCGCATGATTCAGACCTGTCTGGGCGAGCGGTTCTTTATTGACAATCCCAGTCCGCGGCTTCGCGCCACGCGCGGGCTGGTGTTTTTGAAAGCCATGAGTCTCGACGAGTTTTCGGGCAAGGCCCGACGTCTGGCGGAAGTGACCGAGGCAGGGGTGCGGTAATCCCATGATTGCCAACCGCCCGAGACGATGTAATTGAACACAGAGGCGGAGAAGGGGAAAAAGGGAAACAGCGGTGTGTTATAGAGAACTAATCCTCATGCCGCTTATGTAGTCATGGTTCGAGGGTGCCTGTGAAGCCAGAACAAAGTGAGCACGCAAACGCCAATGCAAATCTCACAGGCTCATCAGGCCGCCCAAGCGGTTGAAAGGCGTGCCATCGGGGCGGCGGCATTGGTTGCAGAACAGCGTTTCGGCAGCCAGCAGGATGGTTGTCTCCTCGGCTTTGGCGACGATGGCCTCGTCGCCCTCCGTCATGGGAATCGCGTCGGGTGCATTATCGGCGCACAGGAGCGCCGGCCCGCGCGTCACGACCAGCC
The DNA here is from genome assembly GCA_026415575.1 of Candidatus Sumerlaeia bacterium. Classification (GTDB taxonomy): domain Bacteria; phylum Sumerlaeota; class Sumerlaeia; order JADFCW01; family JADFCW01; genus JADFCW01. The sequence goes on along the minus strand of JAOAGV010000015.1, from coordinate 21,337 downwards.
GCAGCCGGTCGTTTTCGCGCAACACGAGGTGGTCCACCTGCTCCGTGCTGTTGTTGAACGCCACGCCGATGCCGACGCGAAAGAAACTGCGCGTAATGCTGCGATAGTAGGCACTGCTTCCAAACGGCGTTGAGACAACCAGCCCGTCCCCGACAATCTCCCCCGAATAGGGCTCCTCGTTGATCCACACGCGGTAGCGAACGCCCGCCACGGGCGACATTTTGTTCAGCGTGATGTCGTTGAGCGCCAGAAGTCTCTGGCCCTTGGCCCGCGCGGCGATCGTCATCAGGATGGTGCGCGAAACTTGGCCGGTTGCGAGACTCCGCAACACTTGCTCATCCTGATGGTCCGGACATTTGACACATGCGCGCGCAAGGCGAATGGCCAACTTCGGC
>JAOAGV010000015.1:0-20932 GCA_026415575.1 Candidatus Sumerlaeia bacterium | reverse complement strand
CACCGGGCCAGTCGCGGACCGTTCCCAGCAGCGTCCCGTCGCCGCCATAGGAGATGACGACGTCGGGATGCTGGCCGTCCTCGACCAGGCCGACTTTGTCAAGCAGCGGCCGCAACTCCGCAGCGTCGCGTCCGGCCAAAGCCACTTTCATCAGCGCTGTCTCCCTATACTGTCTGCAGGGCAGCCTTTATTTTGCTGTTTGTACCTCGCGCTTTGGCGTGCCGGTTGTCGGGCACGTTTCAGCGTGAACTACATGCAGCAGGCTAAAGTCAGAACTACATACTAGGATGAATCTTTGCCTCGTCAAACACCCGCCGCAGGCCTTCCGCAAACGGCGGTCTTACAATCCCGCGCTCGGTAATGATGGCCGTCACGTAGCGGTGCGGTGTTACGTCGAATGCCGGATTATACACCTCGATGCCATCGGGAGCGATCTGCCGGCCGAAGGGGTGCGTCACTTCTTCCGGATTTCGTTCCTCGATGGGAATCTGTTCGCCCGATTCAAGCGACAGGTCAATGGACGAAAGCGGCGCGGCCACATAGAACGGAATGCGGAACTCGTGCGCCAGCACGGCCACGCCCAGCGTTCCGATCTTGTTGGCCACGTCGCCGTTGGCCGCCGTGCGGTCGGTGCCCACAAACACGGCCTGCACCTTCCCCTGCGCCATCACGGTCGCAGCCATGTTGTCGCTGATAAGCGTAATGGGAATGCCGGCCTCGCGGCATTCCCAAGCGGTCAGGCGCGCGCCCTGAAGCAGCGGCCGGGTCTCGTCGGCATAGACATGGATGCGCTTGCCCTGCTCGGCCGCGTAAAAGACAGGTGCAAGCGCGGTGCCGTACCCTGCCGTGGCCAGTCCGCCGGCATTGCAGTGCGTGAGAATGCTCATGCCATCGCGCAGCAGTTCGGCGCCGTGCCGGCCGATGGCGCGGCAGATGCGGTGGTCCTCCTCGATCATGTCGAGTGCTTCGTTGAGAATGGCGTGCTTAATCTGCTCGACGGGGCGGTCGCTCATCCGGTCGGCAAGCGCCTGAATGCGTTCGAGCGCCCAGAAGAGATTGACCGCCGTAGGGCGTGCCGAGCCGATGTAATCGCAAACGCGCTTTAGCTCCGCGCGGAACGCCGCAAAGTCGGATGCCGTCGAGTGGCGCACGCCCAGATAGCAGCCGAGCGCCGCTGCGATGCCGATGGCGGGTGCGCCGCGCACGCGCAGTGCCTTGATCGCCTCCCACAGCGTTTCAATGTCGCCGATGTCGAGATACTTTATCTCGGTCGGCAAAAGGGTTTGATCTATAATCCGCACAGACTGGCCCGTCCATGCGATCGTTTCCACAGGCATTTTCTACTTCGTCCACTCCTCGGTGATTACACCGTTGGAATCTTTGCTTTCTGTTTCCGCCGGCGGTTGCTTTTCGGCGTCCATCGCAGCAAGGCATTGCTCGATCTGGTCGCGGATTTTTTCGGCCTCGCGCCGCGCCGCTTCCACAAAGTCGTCACCCGACGAGGCATAGAGAACCGACCGTGCGACATTGATCACAAAGCCGCGGTCGGCGCTGCCGTTGGCCGCCGCCCGCACGGCCGCCTCGAGGTCGCCCCCCTGCGCCCCCACGCCCGGAATCAGGAACGGCAACTCCGGCGCCACCGCCCGCACCTCGGCGATCCGGTCGGCCTGCGTGGCCCCGACCACCAGTCCGATGTTGCCATGTTTGTTCCACTCGACAGCACGACGCGCCACTTCGAGGTAAAGGCCGTGGGGGATTTGAAAATCCGCCGCTCCCGGATTGGACGTCAGGCACAGCAAGTAGCAGCCACACTCGTTGTATTCGAGAAACGGCTCGATCGAATCATATCCCAGATACGGATTGATTGTTGCGGCGTCAAAGCCCAGCCGGTCGAACAGCCCCCGCGCATAGGCCCGCGCCGTGTTGCCGATGTCGCCCCGCTTGCCGTCGGCAATCACAGGGATCGAGGCCGGAATCGCTTCGAGCACTTTGCGCAGCGTGTGATAGCTGCCGCCGCCCATCGCCTCGTAAAAGGCGAGGTTGGGCTTGTAGCAGCAGACGAGATCGCTGGTGGCCTCAATGATGGCGCGGGCGAAATTGACAAAGCCGTCGGTGTCGCGCCAAACCCCCGCCGGCATGTGCTCGGGCTGCAAATCCAGCCCGATGCACAGATGCGTTTTGTTGGTTTCAATTGCTTGGGCCAACCGCTCGAAATAGGCGCTCATGGCTGTTCTCCCGGTGTATGAGTTTGGAGTCCCGCTTTGGCGAATTGACCTTCCTTGGTGTTGGGACAGAAAAAGGTCCGCCGAAGCGGGAACTGCAAACAGCGAACTGAGGCTTGAACTACGTGCTCTGCAACGCTCCGACCAATTCTCTTATATCCCCAATCCCGTGGCGCAGGCAATAGCGTTCTATGCCGTCGAGCACCTCGACAGCCGCCGTTGGATTGACAAAATTCGCCGTGCCGACTGCCACCGCCGTGGCCCCTGCAAGAATGAACTCCAGCGCATCGCGCGCCGTCATGATTCCGCCGATGCCGATGATGGGGATTTTTACCGCGCCAAAAACCTCGCGCACCATCCGCACCGCTATCGGCCGGATCGCCGGCCCTGAAAGTCCGCCCGTCCGGTTGCCCAGCACCGGCCGCCGCCGTTCGACGTCTATGACCATCGCCAGAAATGTGTTGACCAGCGAGACGGCTGCGCCTCCCGACTGCTCGACCACCCGCGCCATCGCCGCAATGTCGGTCACATTCGGGCTGAGCTTCACGATGACCGGCACAGTTGCACGGTCCACAACCGCCCGCGTGATCTGTTCGAGCATCGCCGGATCGCTGCCAAACGCCATGCCGCCATGCTGGACATTCGGACACGACACATTGACCTCGATCAAATCGGCCCCGCGCGCCTCACACAAACGTTCTGTCAGCGCGCGATACTCGTCAACCGAAAAACCGGAAATGTTCGCGATGATGACCGTGTCGAGCCGCCGCAAATACGGGAGCTTTTCAGCGAGGTAGCGCTCGATCCCGACGTTTTCCAGCCCGATGGCGTTGAGCATGCCCGCCGGCGTTTCGACCACACGCGGCGGCTTGTTCCCCGCGCGCGGCTGAAGGGTCAGACCCTTGACGGCAATCGCCCCAAGCCGCGACAGATCGAAGAACTCCTCGAACTCGCGCCCATAACCGAATGTGCCCGAAGCGACCGTCACCGGATTCTTGAGCCGAACCCCGCCGATGGCCACTTCGAGTGAAACTATGCTGGTTGGTTTTGATTCCACCTTGCCCGCCGGCTTTGTTTGCGCTCACTGCCGGGCAAAATGCTAGGCAAGCCAAAAACCTGCCGTCAACAAATTCGACAGAGTCAATCCGGCCGCGCGTCGGGCATGCGGGAAAGCATCTCTCCAGCCGGAATAAAACGAAATTCGTTCAACAAACGCACATATTTTCGCCGGCCAATGTTCCGGAAAAACCAGTGCGAAAACCGCTCGATGGCCGGTCCGGGCGGCAGGGGCGATGTTGGGTCGAATTCCCACGGATGCGCATACATGACCGCTGGCGTGCCGCGCGCATTGAACTGCCGAATCGTCGCCCGAACCGCCCAATATGGGGCCACGCGGAAAAACAACCCGCCGCCGAACGGCAAATGAATCCGGCCCCACGGGCGCACGGAAATCGGCAACTCCATCAGCGAACCGGCAGGGCTTTCCCACCACCATGGGGTGATTTGGCGCAGCTTATCTAAGGGGATCGGCTGATTGAGCGCGCACTCTTGCGCCCTCCTGCCGGCTTCGGTCCGCACCTCCGGTGTATTGGCACGCAGCGCCGTCACCAGCAAACTCGAATCATACCGGAATCCTTCCTCAATAAGCACATCGAGCGCCCACGCCGTTGCAGGTCCCAGACTCAACGACGGTGCACGGTAACCTATGACAGGCTGGCCCGAAAGGTCTTGCAGGAGCCGGCGCGTGCGGCGAAGGGCCGCCCGAAATTCCTCGCGCGACAAGCGATCCAACGCCCGATGTGCATAGCCGTGGCAGGCGATCTCATGGCCGGCCTCGGCCACGCGCCGCACCCACTGCGAATGGCGCTCGGCACACCAACCTATCCAGAAAAACGTCGCGCGATTGCCCGTTTGGGCGAGCAGATGGAGTGCCGTATCGAGGGCCACGGGGAGGCGCTGCGGCTGGGCGTCCCACATTTCCAAGGGCAATACGTCCTCGGTCCTTCGAATATGAAACCACTCCTCCACATCGAAGGAAAAAACATTCAAAAAGTCTGACAGTTTCGACATGGTCCGCCCGCAATTATACCTCACCCTGCAAAGAGTCCATGCTGTCCCTTGCCTCTGCCCTGCCCATTCTCCGGCCCTACCCTTACCGCTTCAAAAATCCACGGATCTCTTTGTCATACAACAACAGCAGAAGCGAGAAGATTGTGCCGACCGTCGGCAGAGGGTCATCCCATGTGGTTATGTCGTAATGCCAGTCGGGGCCGCGAAATTTCCAGAAGGACGGCTGCATCTGGCGCCGCCGCGGATTGGTCAGATAATGCATCAGGTCACCATGCAGAACCCACCGCCCGACTACGCCCTCGCGGTAGCTGTGAACCGGCTCGATCCGCTCGCCCAGTGCCATGCGATAGAGCAGCCAAGGAAAGTCTACGCCTGATTGAACCGCCAGATTCAGCGCGCCCCAGAACCGCGGATTGACCTCGATCAGTTTGGGCTGCCCATCGCGCGGGTCGTATCGGAATTCAGCCATGGCCACGCCCGACCAGCCGACCGCTTCGAGAAGGCGAAACACAATCTCGACCAGTTGCGGATCGTGCGCGCTGACGCGAAACGTGCTCGCGCCGCCCGAGACCGGATACTCGCGCACGCGGCGGTGGACAAACGACGCAAGGCGCTCGCCCTGCGGCCCGACCAGCACCGACGCGCCAAACGCTCCGCCCCCTTCGGGAATGTATTCCTGAATGATCGGCTGTGGAAATCGTGCGTGGATTTCAGCCCACGCCGCCAGCAGCGCCGCCGCATCACCCGCGCGCCGCAGCCCCACGGCCCCTGTGCTTACGCGCGGCTTGATGATTAGCGGAAACTCCGCCTCGCGCCCAATCAACGCCACGTCGTCCGGCGATTCGGGATACCACGTCCGCGGCATCGGAAGGGCGAGCGATTCGGCCAACCGGAAAAGCTGTGCTTTGTCGCGCACGCGTTCAATTTTTTCCGGCTCGGCAAACGGAATTGCGATTCCTTTTCCAAACCGTGCCCGCGCTCTCAAAACCGTCAGCAGCGTTTCTTCCTCCATGGGCATGAGCACGCGCACGTTTTCGCGCGTGATGATTTCCTGCAGGCGCGCCAGAAATGCTTCTGTCTTCAGCCGCGCCGATGGATACAAGTAGCGCCGCGTCGCATAGCGCGACCACAACGCCGGTGCAAGACGCGTCCGTTCGCCCACCACCACCGGCACGCCCTTGCGCCCCAGCGACCGCACCGCAGCCAAGGTCTTCCGCCACAAGCCGTCGGTCACCAACACCGCAGGCAACTGGTCTGTAAAAGACAAGAAGGCACCCACCGGCATCCCCCGCCTGCGTTTCTTCGCCCTTCGTGGCTTTTCAGGTCCGTCTGCGTTCTAGAACTAATATTTTCTACGCCGCACGCGATATCGTTTCTTCCGAAATACGCTCCGCCGAACAGAGACTCGCTTCGACGAAGGCGGGGAAGTGGGTTGCGGCGACGCGCAAGAAACCGGCTCAGCGGCCGGAATCTCGTTGCGGCGAGGCGGAAGTAGTGTCGAGGGATTCCCGCCGCCTGTCCTTTCCCAAAAGCCCAAAGACTGAAAGATACTGCTCAACCGCTCTCGGAGCGCAGCGATGGTTTCTTGGGCTGTCGGGTTTTGGCTGCCCACCCACACGCCCAAAACGAATCCGGCCAACAGGGCGACAAAGCCCAGAAGGGCCAAGGCCCAATCCCCTCCTGCCATTGCGGGCAACGCCATGGCCAACGCTCCCAATGCTCCGCGGCGGATTACTGAGGCCCGCCCAATCGGGCCATTTTTTCGACGGGCGTTTTCCACCGCCGATGAAACCAGAAATACTGCTCCGGATACTGCCGAATGATCCGTTCGAGCGCCTCGACATGGGCACGCGTCAAGCGTTCCAGAGCGGCCGCGCGGCTTTCGCTCCGCCCTTCCGGCGGGAAAATGGGCGGACAAATGACAAAGCGGTGTTGGATTGCGCCCACGCGCAGCGCAAACATCGGCAGAATGGGTGCGCCTGCCAGAAGCGAAAACACGGCCGGTCCGAGGGCCGTCGAGGCCGGCGTGCCGAAAAACGGCACCGGAATGCCCTGCCGTCGGGCGTCCTGGTCGGCCAAGAATACAAGAATGCCGTTGTTGCGCAAATGGCGCAATGCCGGTTTTAAACTCCCCTCGCCCGTGTAAATCACATCCAGCCCCATTGTGCGCCGCACGTTCAGCAAATCGGCCTCGATGAGCGGATTGTGCATCGGTTTTGCAAACACCTTCATCCGATAGCCCTGCTGGGCAAAATAAGTTCCCATCAACTCCCAGTTGCCCATGTGGCCGGTAAGCACTACAATGGGCTTCGATCCGGCGCCGATTTGCTCGGCGTATTCCATGCCCTCGACGCCGACCACGAGGCGTTTCATCCGTTCGGGCGTGAGTCGTTTGAGCAGAAGGCTTTCGACCGTCATGCGCGCGGCGTTGACATAGGCACCGTAGGCAATGCGGCGCCGCTCCGAGTCGGTCAAGCCGGGAAAAGCGCGGGCGATGTTTTCAAACACCACCTTGCCGCGGGTCCGGATGAAGTAGTTGAACGCGCCAAGGAAGGCGGCCACCGCCATGGCGGCGCGCCACGGCAGAAATCCCAGCACCGTCCGCCACGCCGCGACGTAAGCCCATTCAATCCAATGTTTGATTCGTTCGGTCAAAAAGACATCTTAAAAAGTTTGGTGATGATAAGGGCAAGAGTTTATTCCCGCAGTGTCGCCAGATGGCGCTCGGCCCGCTCCTTGTCTTTGAGATCTCCCGACTGGCTGCTCAGCCGTAAAACGGTTTCCCATTCCTCGATGGCCAGCCGGCGCCATTCCGGGCGCTTTTCATAGACGATAGCCAAATTGTTGTGTGCCGGCAGATAGTTGGCGTTCCGCGCTATGGCTTCGCGATACAGGCGCACCGACTCGTCGAGATTGCCGCGGATCAGTGCTTCGGAGGCCTTGCGGCACAGGTCTTGCAGCACCTCGTCGGCCACCCCGTCGCGCGGGCGCGTCGGGTCGCTGATCTTAAGCCCTTCCACCGAGGGGATTGCGGGCGCCGCCGTTGAGGACGGCATGCCGACAGTGCGAACCAAATTGCTTTCGGCCGCCAAGCCCCCTATCAGGTTTTGAGCCTCCTGACCTGTGGCAATCTCGAAAATCTCGTTCAGCTTGGACATGACCAACACTTCGAGGGTCTGCGGCGACGGATTGATCAGCGTCAACCGGGCCTTGATCTGGTTGGTTCGCATTTTCAACCCCACCAACGTGCCCAGTCCGCTGCTGTCTATGAAGTCGTTCTTGGACAGATCAATCAACACATGGGTGACCGCCGGACTGAGTGAGGCGACCACCGCTTTTTTGAACGCTTCGCACTCGTCCAGCACAAACCGTCCCTCGATGACCACCAAGAGCCGATTGCCGGAAAAGTAGATGCGCGTGGTCACGGTCTAGTCCTCCATTCCTCCGCCCAGTCGGGGTGCACCCGGGGCGGCGCCAAAAGCGCCGGCGGGCGTGGCTGCCACGGCCGGCGTGGGGGGCAGCGGCATAGCTGTCAATGGCCGCGTCGTGCCCTGCGGGGCGTAGAATCCTTCGAGGCCGACCACCCATGCCATGGGCGCGACCGTTACGTCTATCTGAATCTTTCCTCCCGGCAGCGAGGTCATTTGCATCCGATCCAACTCGAACGGATTCCGTTGGTGGGAAATCTGGTAGAGAAAATTCAGCGCATTCTCATAGGAGGCAGTGAAACCGATGCGAATCGGGACGGCATTGCCGATCCACTGTCCGCCTTCGACGGGGCTGGGCGTGGGTGTAGGCGTGGGATTGAGAGGATCGGCCGGCGTGGCGGTGGAAACCACCCGCCCGTATCCGCCCCCCTCCTCGTCGCCGTAGTCGCCGCGAGGTGCAGCGCCCAATGCCATGCCGGGTGCGGTCGGCGCCCACGCGCCCCCCGGAGCCGCGGGCATGCCGGGCATGCCGGGTCGCCAGCCCGTGGCGGTGCCGTAAGGGCCGCGGGTATAGCCGGGCGGTAAAGGAATTTGATCGAAGTGCATTTCCGAGACCAGCCGCATCATTTTGGTATTGGGATCGGTGACCTGATCTACTTTGCGCAACGGCAGGAGTTTCACATAATAAATCTCCTCGATGCCCTGCTCATCGGCGATTCGGATCAGGCGAAGCAGGAATTGCAGCTGTTTGGTGTAGTGGAAAATCAAATAGGGGTCGGTCGGATAAGTAATCTTCAAAAGCGTGTCCAGTTCTTCCTTGGTCTTAATGGGAACGGCAATGCCGGCCGCTTTGTCGTCTTTTTCTTTCTGGGCCCAGATCAGTCGGGCGTGGGCGATCTTTTTGATGGTCGGAACCAGTTCGCCGGCCAGCTCGCGCAGCATGACCAGATTCGGCTGGAGGACAATGCGCAAGGCGGCCAGCTCCGCCTCATAGCGCTGTTGGAGGGCCATCCGTTGGGGCGACGGCTCCATCACGTCCAACATGCGGACGGTGTTCTGCAGCCGGCTGAGCTGGTCCCAGAGCGCCAGCGAGCGTTCGTAGTCTGACGGACGCGGCAGGTCCCAACCCGTGTAGTCCTGGCGTGCATCCAGAAACGTCAGTCGGACATTTTTGAATTGTTGCGTACGCAAATCGCATACTTGGCCGATGACATCGAGCAGGGCGGGCAGACGCTTCTTGGCCAGTGCCGTTGTGGTTTCATCATAGTCGCGCACAGTGTCGAACTGCACGTTGAGGTCCGTCATGAGTTCTTTGAGGAAATCCTCCATGACCTGCGTGTCTTTTTCGTAGTCGCCGATTTTGGACGTGGTGTCGGGACTGACCAGCTGGCTCCACCGCGCGCGCTGCGCATTGTAATAATTATATGCCTCGCGATACGCTTGTGCTTTGCCCATGATGAGAAACCAGTGAACCACACCGATCGTGGCGAGGCAAAGAATAACCAGCCCTGCAATCTTTTCCCGGTTGCCGATTTGGAGATTCATAGGCGCATGCCTTTCCTCATCAATCGTTTCTGCCTGCAAGTTTTCCTGCTCCGGCCTTTTCTGTCAAATAAATACTATGCAAAAAAGCCCCGCCGCAAAGCACCCCTCAGACCCGCGTGAAGCGGCTCCGCTGCTATCAACTTGAAGCCCATGATCTGCGCCAAACATTACTTGACCCTTGAAAGTACTATCCCACGTAAAGGACGTTTCATGCGACCGAGCACGATCGCATTCGCGTTTGCTTTGGCCATCCTGAGTCGCTTTTGCTCCATGAAAACCTGTCCCTCATGCGGATTTCATAACACAAACGAGCGCGAGCGGTGTCTCAAGTGCGCCGCTGTGCTCGAACATGACTGGGGCGCGGCGCAGCACAAAGTCCGGCTGAGGCGGTTCCCGTTTCATCGTCTAACGTCGGCCCTGTCGCGCCTGTGGCATGCCGTCCGGCGGCATTTCGACCTTTCGCTGCCGCAGAACTGTCCCTACCGCCACCCGTGGACCGCCGGATTTCTAAGTCTTCTTCCCGGCGCCGGCCAAATTTACAATCGGCAGTATCGCAAGGCGTTCTGGTTCTTCGCGGTGTTTGCCGGTCTTTTTTATTTGGCGATGATTACCATTCTGCATCCGGCCAGCTATGTGTTCATTGCGGCGCTCGTGGCGTGGGTGCTCTATGCGTTCAACGATGCAATGGTGACGGCGGCGCGGATTGACGGTCAGGAGTGGACGCGCGGCTATACGTTTGCCTCCTACAGCGCGCTCTTGTTCTATTTGGGCGTTTTCTGGTCGCTCAGCCAGTTCTTCTTGGTCGGCATCTTTCTCGGTTTCATCCTCTATTGTCTTTACGGCATTGCATGGGGCGGCGGCGAGGTGAACCGGGCAAAAATCCTGACCACCCTTGTGGTTTCGATTTTGGTTCTCGGCGGCGTCTGCGTTCTGGCCAAATCCGGCAATCCGGTTCTTCATCGCTGGGTGTATTGGAGATCGGACGTCGTTGCGCCCACCTTGCAGAAGGGAGATTTCTTTTATGTGGACTGCGCGACCTACTGGTTCCGTCCGCCGCGCGTGGGCGAACTGGTCTATTACAACCCCCGGCGCTATACGATCGAAAAGGGCGCGGACATGTGGAGCATCAACTTGTCCCATGCGGTCGAACGCGTGGTTGCTCTGGGCGGCGACCGGTTTGTCCGCAAGCGCGGCGTCTTTTATCGAAACGGAATCGCGGTTCCACCGCAGTATCGCCCGTTGAATCCCGACGGTCTGCCGGACAATTTGGATATGGAAGTCCCCGCAGGCCGCTTCCTCGTTTTCATTTCCTATGGTGCCGACGAGAAAGTTCTTGGGGGGTTGGGAGGCACGCGCCGCGCACCGAGCCCCCGCGAAGGCATCTCGCAAGACTGGGCTGCCGCATGCATAGTAGCGCCGAACGAAATATATGGTCGCTGCCTGTTTATCTGGCACCCCATTCACCGGCGCCGCTGGCTGACAGTGCCCTCGCTGCCGCACTGATCTATCTTTCTTTGAAAAACGACTGCATGCTTTTCTCATTTGCAAAACGCAGCGGCGAAAAAGATTTTGACATCTTTCAACGACTGACGGTAAATTTCTTGAATCCAAAGCGAGGAGATTTCCATGAGCAACCGCACCGCTGTAGAAGAACGCCAGACCCGTGAAACGCAGATCAAAGTCATCCTCGACCTCGACGGCACCGGCATTTTTTCCGGCTCCCTCAACATCGGTTTCTTTGAACACATGCTCGACCTGCTCGCCCGCCACGCCTTCCTTGATCTGAGCGTCGAAGGCCACGGCGACCTCGCCGTGGATGCCCACCACACGGTCGAAGACACCGGCATTCTCATCGGGCGCGCCATCCGCAAGGCTCTCGGCGACGCCGCCGGCATGGTGCGCTACGGCGACGCGTGGGTGCCTATGGAAGAAGCGCTGGCCCACGTCGTTCTGGACATCTGCAACCGGCCCTATCTGGCCTACAGCGTCCCCGGCGGAAGCGTCAAAATCGGCGACTATGACACCGAGCTGAGCGAGGAGTTCTTCCGCGCCCTTTGCGTCAACGCCGGCATAACCGCCCACATCCGCTTGTTGGCCGGTTCGAACACGCATCATATTCAGGAAGCGGTCTTCAAGGCCTTTGGTCTGGCACTGGGCCGCGCTTTGGCGCGCGATCCCCGAATCAAGGGTGTCCACTCGACCAAGGGAGTACTATAGAAACGACACCCAGAGCAGCCAAGTTCTGGAGGGCCGACATCATGACGGATGCCATTCCCACCCCGCCCGACACGCTCAAGATTCGGACCATGACGGCCGACGACATCCCGCTGGGCCTGCAGCTGTGCCGGTTCGCCGGATGGAACCAGCTCGAAGCCGACTGGCGGCGGCTTCTGGCGCTCGAACCCGACGGCTTGTTCGTGGCCGAAGACGCCGGCATTCCCTGCGGCACTTCATCCACTACCTGCTACGGCAAGCGCACTGCGTGGATTGGCATGGTGCTGATGCATCCGGACTTTCGCAAGCGCGGCATCGGCACGGCTCTGCTGGTCCGCTGTATTGAGCATCTGCGCGCCCGCCAGATCGAAAGCATCAAACTCGACGCCACCGATTTGGGCCGGCCGGTCTATCTCAAACTCGACTTTCACGACGAGCGACCCATCTGGCGCTATCGGGGACAAAAGCCCGCACCTTCCCCCCCGCGCTGCAATGTCCGGCCGATCGCGTCCGGCGATTGGCCTTCGATTGCCGCGCTCGACCGGCTGGCCTTTGATGCCGACCGCATCGCCTTGCTGAAACTGCTTGCGGCCGACGGCGACACGGCCATTATCGAAGCCCAAGGCATTGTGCGCGCCTTCGGCTTTGCCCGCCGCGGCTATCATGCCTCGTTTCTGGGGCCGGTCGTCGCCAGCGATGACGATGCCGCCCGTGCAGTCATCGAAACCCTGCTGGCAGGTCTCCCGAACGGCGAGGTGTTTTGGGACATCCTGCCTGACAATACTGCCTGCGTGGCCATTGCCGAGTCGCTCGGCTTTACGGTCGCCCGCCGTCTGATGCGTATGTATTTGGGCGATAAGGTGAATCCCGGTGACGTCGGCTTGGTCTATGGCGCAGCAGGTTTCGAGGTCGGATGAAAAAAAAATCGGTGTTGGCATTCAACCCAACGCGCCGGTTTTGTGTCAAAGAACAACAAATGGACAGAGCAACCCTGTTTTTATGAAATCCCCACATCACGCAGAAAGGAGGTGAATCCATATGCGAATGATCTACGCAGCGTGGGTTGCAGCATGGGTTATTGGACAGTTCGTCTGTGTTGCCCAAGCGGCCGAATTTCCCATTCGGCCCGTTCAGGCGTCCAGGGAAGAGGTTTTGGGCAGCTTAGGCGGCTATGGAGCCATTGCCCGACTGCAGACGCGGAAGCCGTCCGCCGTCAAACACGAACCCGACGCGGTCAGCGCACATCCGCTGTATGGAAGCTTAATCATAAGCGGACGCCAAACCGACTGGGTGTTCCGCCTCGACCAGTCCAAAAGCGACAGCAAAGGATACGACCTTCTGATTCTTGACATCAACCGCAACGGCGATTTGCGCGACGACCCGCAGGCCAAAGCCGAAGACCTCACGCGCCAACCCTTTGGCACGTATGAACAAGTGTACTTTGGTCCAATTGATGCCGGACAGAAACAAGGCCCCTGGCAGCCGACTCTGTATGCCATGGCGCTGATCTATCCTCGCGAGGCCATCGCATCGGCGGGCAACAGTTCCGCTTTCGTTGGACAGTTGTTATTGGCTTCGGGCAACTATCTCGAAACCATCGTCGAGGCCGAAGGCATCCGGCGAAGGATTGCTTTTCGCGACGCCAATTGCAACCTGCGTCTGGGGGACAAGCCGGTGATCCACTTGTTTGACGCGGCCGATGGCTCTGGGGTTCGTATGGATGGCGGCGATGTTCTGTTGTGTGACCTCGACGGATCGGGCAAGTTTGACATCAGCGAGATCGCCGGCGAGTCGCAGCCGTTTACGGACCTTCTCTACCTCGGGGCCAATCCCTACACCATCCGGCTGGCGGAAGATTTGACGGCAGTTTTCTTGGAGCCCTACAACGGCGCAACCGGCGAGTTGCTGGTACCGACGAACAGCCGCGTGGCGCAGGCAACCTTTGCCCGTAAGACCGCACCCGAACAATACGGTCTTCTGGTCGTGGATTTTTCAGCCGGCAAAGCCAAGGTTCCCGTTGGCGACTATCGCCTAATCCAGTGTGTTGTGGCGGGCGAAGCCAAGGACGGTGCGAAGATTATGACCGGCAGCGCTTTCGCCGCGTCGAAAACATCGCTGAACGTAGCCGAAAGGCAAAGCGCAACGGTACCCATGGGCGCGCCAATCTCTCTCCGCCCGGAGGTCGAGAAACACGGCTCGTCCAGCGGCTTGTTGCGCGCGCTCTTGGGCGGTGGCCAGACGGTCAGCATCAGCGCCAAGATTGTGGGCGCCGGCGGCGAAACGTATTCCACATTCATGAAATTTGCCAAGGGAAAAGCGGACCAATTAGACCCGCCCAAGTTCAAAGTCCGGACACTCGATGGCAAGGAACTGGCCTCGGGCCAGTTGGAGTATGGGTGAGGCGGCACGTGCGCATACTCATGGCGAGTATCCGGAAATGCGGTCGGGAAAAAGGTTCAGATCACTCTCGAGCTGGATTTGGGCTCGATTGAGACCCGAAGTGAACCCGCCGAGCTGCAGCTGTAGTTGCGGGAATGGAGCGCCGGCTGCAAGCAGGAACCCGGCCGCCGGCGCTCCAACTCTTCAATAGATAAACCCCGCATAGCCTTGCTCTTACCGGCTTGAAGCAAACTATTTCGAGGAAATCCCATATAGCATGTCATAAACCATTCCCGGCGGTTTGATCCCCCCAAATCGAAGCAGGTCGCCCCGGCTGATGGAGCCATTCGTGGGGTCGTACAGGAGGTTTATGGCTTCGGCTGCCCCAGCCGGCGTATTCACCTGCGAGGAGTCCGACCATGGATACGAAGCTGCGTTCCACGTCCATTGAGTCGGAGGATTGGCATTGCTGCGCGAGACCGTGTCGTCCAGTTTGTCCGGACCATATCCGGCGACATAATAGGTATCGCTGGGGAATCCGACACCGGGATTATTCGGTGTTCCGGCATTGCCGACTCCCAGCGCGCCAACGCCCAGTTCATACAGCATCCCCCGAAGGGCATTATCCGCCGGTCGCCGTGCCAAGCCGAACGGGTCCGATGGAATGCTGGTGATATACGCCACCGGCGTGGTCAACATCCGCCATCCTTGCGGATCATCGGGGTCCGCACCGCCGGCCCGACGTGTATAGGAGTTCCAGTCCACGTAATATGCTTCGAGGGCCGTAACCAGCGTCCGCATGTCGCTGCGGCAGCGCGAAACTTTCGACCGGGTTTGCGCCTCAAGAAAGTTTGGCAGTGCAATTGCCGCCAGAATGGCGATAATTGCCACTACAATGAGGAGCTCGATTAGTGTGAATCCCTTTCGCATGATGCCTTCTCCTTTCCTCGAATTTTTGATCTTCCCCTTGTTTCTGGAAAAGGGGTACCCCGCGGTCGTTGGACTGGCCTGTATTATGGTATCGAACACAACAATGATTTTGCCGGCCGTTCCACGACCCGGCCTCTCTTTTACCAAACTACACGGTATTGCAATTGATATAAGGTGTCAAGCGCTTTTTGCCCCGTTTGCGTTTTAGCAAAACACGAGCCATGCAATTAAGGCGGGTGGGTGAGGTGGGAAGGATAGGAGAATGTGAGGCAAGATTAGCGGAGGCGTAAGGTTCGAAAGCACCGAGAGGACGCAGAGGGCACCTGCGGTTTTGGGTCGGCTCTTTGACTGCTCTGGGAAATGCAGGCTAGGCGACTGTCGGAATACGCTGCCTATTTCCCACCTTACCGCGCGATTTAGAGTCTATCCGAAAATATGGCTTGGCCGGCTCGGCCAAGATGCTTGGGCGGCACACCCAAGCGCTCTTGCAGAAGATGGACCGCCGGCGGCTCGCCGGTGCTCTGCGCGTTGGGCGTGGGGAAAACGGTGGGTTTGGAACACGTAACGAGACACGAATAGTTTTAGACCCTATCCGAAAACGTGGCTTGGCCGTCCCGGCCAAGATGCTTGGGCGGCACGCTCACAAGCCACGATCGAACGGTTTCCGGATAGCCTCTTAGGCGAAAAAAGCGCCTTTCCCCCTTGAACTGTGTGCACCGCTATCAACGTTCCAAGGGGTAGCCCGACAGGTTTTTGCGGTCACATCAATTGCCCATCGGCGTCAACTGACTGCGGGTCAGTTTGGTCTCGTAGATAATCGTTCCATCCTCGCCGATCAACCGAAACTCAACCGTCGGGTCGGCGGCCGTGGCGTCTATGGTAAATTCGCCAAATGCATAGGTGTCGGCGATTCCAAACAGCTGCGGCGCATCGGGAATTGTCACCGGCGGGCCGCTTCGGCCCCCGAGGCTGCCGGCCTCAAACTCATAGAAATTGAAACCCGACGGCCGCGGGATTTTGAACCCGCGCGCGCCGTGCCGGTCGCCCGAAATCAGCAAGATGCCCCCGATTCGGTTCTTCTCTATCAGGTTGAACAACCGCTCGCGTCCTTCCGGGTCCCAGCGTCCCCATGAGTCCTTTCCGTCAGTCACATAGTCGCTCCACATGGTACCGTTCGACAAAATTATAAACGGCCCCTTGCAGTCGAGCAGCTGTGTTTCCAACCATTTCATCTGGTCGTCGCCGAGATAGGAACCCTTCCAGCCTTCGCGGAAAAAACGCCCATCCACCATGATCACATCGCACGGGCCGATTCGAGTGCGCAGGAACACGCCTCTTCGTTCGTCGTCGAACCCGTATGACGGATTGTTCCACGCCCGCCGGAACACCTCCCAGACCCGAATCTGGTCCTCGCGCGTGAAACCTTTTGGAATGCCGAACAGGTCGTTGTCGAAGTAGTCGTGATCATCCCACGTGGCGAAGACGGGGACGGCGGCGGTCAAGTCGCGCCAAGCCGGCTGGAAGTCGCGCTGAAGATAGTCGGCGCGATGCAGCCCGACGTGATTGTTACGGTCCTGCACCGCGATGTCGCCCAGAAGCAAAAGCGCCGCCGGTTCGCGCCGCCGGATCATCTCCGCCTGACGCTGGTTGCCGATTCCCCACCGGTGATAGCAGCTGCCGAAGGCGATCCGAACTTTGCCGGGTACGTCGGTGCGCGGACAAGGCGTGATGGCGGCATGGTCGGGAATTGGGATCGGTTTGCCGTCCACAAACACGCGATAGGGATAACGCAGGCCGGGCCGAAGGCCGGTGACCGGCACGACGGCGCTGAGGTCGCTTTCCGGCGTGCTTTCGACCGGTCCGAAGGTCTTTTCCGCGCCTTCAATCGTTACGCGCACCTCGACTTTGGCCGGCCGAACCGTTCGCACCCACACGCGCGCGCCCTCCGGCGTAACCGAGCCCAGCATCGGGCCGCCGAGATGTACAATGCCGTTCTCGCGGCAGATGGTCTGTACGTCCGGGTCGTTGGCAACGTCCATAAACGTTGCGTCCAACTTGACCGCAAGCGCCTTGTATGCGGCAGTGTAAAAGCGGTTGACCAAGTCGCTTTGCTGCACCCACTGGTTCAGCAGCCGCAGGTTATCCTCGAGTGTGCCGGCTTTGGTCGGCTTGGTTTTTTCGATTTCCTCGGCGGTGAGCTTAGTGGAAATTGTAGATGTAGTGGGGCTGGTTTTGGCCTTTTTGGCCTTGCCGGCGAAACAAGGGGTGCACAAAAGCACGCCGGCAAGAACCGCAGCGACAAGGCTGCGTTCGAGACATCCGCGCGTAAGCATCGCAAACCTCCTCTTATTAGACAGCAACGGAACTAGCGGGAAACCGGTATGATGGGGTTGACTCGTTCTTCCTGTACAAATTGCTGGCGGCGATTCGTGCAAAGTCAAGCGCGATATCCGCGCACTTTCGCCTCGCCGGTGCATCTACCGTAATCGGGAGAGTCCTGCCGCCCCACGGGCTGCGGCCTACTGAACAGGACACCGCTTCTTTTGATAAATCACGCATGTTGGCAAATTGAATGTGTTTGTTTTTCATTCATTTGCCGATTCCGATTGAAAGCGGCCCTCTCCGGCAACATAGTTCATGACGGATGGACATTGGTCCAAAGACAAGACAAAAAGGAGTGTTACCATGCAGTTGTTTTTCGCCGGAAGTTCTCGTTTTGCCAAGATTCGCGTGTACGTGGCAGGCTTGTCCGTGGTGTTGGCTGCGATGCTTGTCACCGTATGGGCGGCGGAAAAATCCAAAAGTTCCAAAAGCAAGTCGCGCAAAACCGCTTCTGCCAAAGCCCCGTCCGCCAAAACCAAGTCCACGGATGAAACATCCAAACAACCCAAGGAACTCAGTCCTGCGTTCTCCGCAGCCAAGGACACGGCGCCCGAACGAATTTTCCTGACACTGACCGCTCAGCCGGCAACGGCGCAGGCTGTCAGCTGGCGGATGCGGCCCACTTCTCGAACCGTTCAGGCGGCCATTCTTCCCGCACCCGCCGGCCCGATCAAAGCGGATGCGGCCACAACCGTCGCTGCCGAGATCGAGCGCCTTGTTTATGGAAACGGCGAAACCCTCTTCCACGCCTCGGTCGAGTTCCGGAACCTCAAGCCCGCTACGCTGTATGCGTATCGCGTCGGCGACGGCAAGGTCTGGAGCGAATGGAATCATTTCCGCACCGCGTCCAACAATACCGCGCCCTTCCGCTTCATTTACCTCGGCGACGTGCAAAACGGCATTCTGTCGGAAGCCTCCCGCGTTCTACGCGATGCGGTCCTGAAAGCACCCGACGCGCGTTTCATTGTCCACGCGGGCGATCTGGTGACCGATCCCTTCGACGACCAGCTCTGGTATGAGTGGTATGCGGCACCCGGTTGGGTTTATCGCTCTGTCCCCAGTCTGCCCGTGCCCGGCAATCACGACGTGGGAAACAAGGGGGCGGACAAAGTCTGGCGGCCGCAGTTTTGCCTTCCCCTCAACGGTCCGGCAGGAATGGAAGAGCTGGCCTATTGGGTTGACTATCAGGGCGTGCGCTTCGTGGCTTTCGATGGCAACAGCTACAGCAGCGAAACCCAGATCGCGTGGCTGGAAAAGGTCCTCGCGAACAACCCGTGTGCATGGACCATTGTCGTCATGCACCAGCCGGTCTATTCGACTGGCAACGACCGCGACTCGACCCGCCGCCGCGAACTGCTCATGCCGCTTTTTGACAAATACGGCGTGGACCTTGTTCTGCAAGGCCACGACCATACCTATGGCCGCACGCCGAAGATTCGCGCCAACCGTATCGTCGAACCCGCTGAAGCCGGCACCATCTATGCCGTATCGGTCGTCGGCACAAAGATGTATAAGATCAATCCCGAAAGCCGGCCGTTTATGGCCCGTTTGGCCGGCAATGTGCAATTGTTTCAGGTCGTGAGCGTTTCGGACCAAGCCTTGACCTATGAGGCCTATTCCGCCGACGGCAAGCTGTTCGATGCCTTTGAACTCCAACGCACCGGCCCCAAGCGCACGCGGCTGATTGACCGCGCGCCGAAAGACGAGCATCCGCGCGAAAGCGATTTCTGGACCGAGAAGGACGCCGAGAAGGACCGGCGACGCGATTAAATAACTCCGTTAACTTCTGCGGCGCTTTTCGAGATACATAGCAGACGCCTGCGGTTGCGTATCTTTAGGCATCTTCTTGCCCCTCCCGCCCGCCTGCGGGAAGCCCTCCGACGGGAAATCGGCTTGACCGCACCGTCGGGGTCTTTCTACATGGTGAGAACAGACCGAAGCGGGAAGAGCATTGGCTCGCTCGTTTTGGTTTTGCTTTATCCGTTCTCTTTTACCGCGCATTTTCGACATGAGGGTGTGGACTTTTATACCGGCCCTGCTGGCCCTGTGTTTGCCGCAAAGGGCGATGAGGCTTGGGGCCGAGCCGCCGCCGGCGGTGCCGGCGCCGTGGAAAGAGCACGGCGTCCGGTTGGTCGGCCAGATCGGCGGCGTGTGCAAAACCGTCCGCGTCAAGGGCGACCGCGCCTACGTCGGCGAGGGGGCGGGGCTTCGCATTCTCGACATTGCCGACCGCGCCTCACCTGTTTCATTGGGAAGAGTTACTCTCCCGCATCGCGCCAACGGTCTGGCTCTCGGCGAAGACCGCATTTATGTCGCCAGTGATTTGGGGCTCCAAATTGTGGACATAAGTCATCCCTCGACGCCCGTCCTGCGCGGCAAATTGGATCAGCCGGCTTGGGCCACCGATGTCGCGGTTGATGGCGAGATTGTCTGCATCGTCGGCTGGCGGACATTTCTGGTCGTGGACGCAACCGATGCCGACCGGCCTCGCGTGCGCGGCTCCTGCTACTTGCGTCTGACGCCCGCTGCTGTGGTTCTGGCCGGCAAGACCGCCGTCGTCGCAGCGTTCCGCGACGGCCTGCAGTTGGTGGACATCTCGCAACCCGAGCGTCCGGTGGCCCGCGCGCATTATCCGCTGCCCGGCGAGGCGCATCAAGTCTGCGTTTCGGGACGGTATGTTTTTGTCGCTGTCGGCGAGGAGGGCATGCGGGTGGTGGATATTTCAAATCCCGACGCGCCGTTTTTGTGCGGTTACTTCCCGACGCAAACCCTGACCGCGGGCGTGGACCGCTCAAGCCATACGCTGCTTCTTGCCGACGGGCGAAGCGGGCTGCAAATCCTTGACATAGCGCGTCCCAGTTCGCCGCGTTGGTTGAGCACCTTTCCCACCGCCGGTCATGCTTGGCGGGTCGCGGCCAACGGCGCCCATGCTTTTGTCGCCGACGACTGGAACGGCCTGCAGATTGTAGATATCAGCGAGCCGACCTCGCCGGTGCTGGCTGGCGCGTGGCGCACTTCGGGCGAAATGATGGACGTCTGCGTGGCCAACGGGATGGCCTATGTGGCGGCCGGATGGGATGGTCTGCGTATTGTGGATGCTCGAAATCCTGCGGCGCCGGTGTTTCGCGGGTGGTGCAAAACTCCCGGCTATGCGCGCGGGGTGACGGTCGCCGGCAATCTGGCTTTTGTAGCTTCGGGCGAGAGCCGGTTTCAGGTTGTGGACATATCCGATGCAGACGACCCTCGGATGGTCGGGTCGGTAAAGACGCGGGGCGTGGACCGCGACGTGGCGGTGGCCGATGGCTTCGCGTATATTGCCGACGGCATCGGCGGGCTGCGCGTGGTGGATGTTCACGATCCAACATCGCCGGTGGTGGCTGGTATCTGCATGTTGCCCGACTATGCTGAGGCGGTTTGTGTGTCGGGCCGGACCGCCTATGTGGCGGCGTCGCGAAGCGGACTGCAGATTGTGGACATAGGCAACCCGTTCCTGCCGCGTGGCGAGACGGCCCTGGGCGAAGAGGCGACGCTCGCGGAGGCGGTCGTGGTCGATGGGCGCGAAGCCGAGCGCCTCGGCATGCGGCGTGAGAGGATTGTCCTCCGCCTGGTGCAGCCAGGAGGCGCCGTGGTCGAAGGGGTGGCCGAGGCTGTCGCTCTCCGTCCAGGCGCGGCCGCCGACGCGCGGGCCGGCCTCGAGCAGGATGCAGCTGCGCCCGCGTGCGGCGAGGTCCCGCGCGGCGGCGATGCCGGCGCATCCGGCGC
>JAOAGV010000160.1 GCA_026415575.1 Candidatus Sumerlaeia bacterium | reverse complement strand
TTGAGCGATGAACGAGATCAGGCCGATCCTGGAAGTCAAGAATCTGTTCGTGAACTACGGCGCGATCCAGGCGCTGCGCGATGTGTCGTTCGAGGTGCCGCGCGGACGGAAGCTGGGCCTAATCGGCGAGAACGGTTCCGGCAAGAGCACGCTGCTCAAGATCATTGCAGGGTTGGTCAAACCGACATCCGGCGGGGTGACCATTCAAGGGAATGTGTTGCCATTGCTGGAACTGGGCGCGGGGTTTCATCCGGAGTTGAGCGGCTGGGAGAATGTGTTTTTGCAAGGCGCGGTGCTCGGTTTGTCGCGCGAGCAGGTGCGCGAGCGCCTGCCGGAGATTGTGGCGTTTGCCGAACTGGCGGATTTTATGGATACGCCCGTCAAGTATTACAGTGCGGGAATGTTTGTGCGTCTGGCCTTTTCCGTCGCCATTCATTGCAATCCCGACATTCTGCTGGTGGACGAGATTCTGTCGGTCGGGGATCCTGCTTTTCAGGAAAAGTCGTTTCACAAAATGATGGAATTTGTTGGCGGAGGACGGACATTGATTTTGGTCAGCCACAGCTTGTATGCTGTGCGCGAAATCTGCGACGAGGCTTTGTGGCTGGACGAAGGCCGAATCCGCGAGCAAGGGCCCGCCCGCGATGTCATCCACTCGTATATCGTCTGGAACCACGAGCGGATGAAGCAATTCGACAGCCGGAAGATCGAAGATCGGGTCTGTCGTTTGCCGGCGCCGCCGACTGCACCGAGTTGTCGCATTGTCGCGATTCGGTTTTTGGATTCCACCGGCGCGCCGTGCAGCCGTGCGCTGTCCGGCGGCCCGCTGCAAATCGAACTGGACTGCGCGTGCGAGGAAGCCATTGCCGATGCAGGCTGCCGCATTGTCTGGCGCTCGCGGCACGACACGGCGATTCTCCAGTTTGATTCTCTGGCCCAAGGCCGGTCGCTGCATCTTCCGCGCGGGGCCTCGGTCCTGCGCATCGGGGTTGAATCACTTGCTGTGCGCCAAGCGGCTTACGACGTCGAAGCGCAGTTGTTCTACCGGCCGCCCGGCTGCGCTGCTGCGATGTTGGCCGAGGCGCGTTCGCGGCTCGATGTCGCAAATCCCGACGGTGTGGCCACGAATTATTTCCTGAATGTGGACTGGCGATTTGAAGTGGAGGAGACGCAGGACAAGAAGTTAGAGGCAAGAGGTTAGAGGGAAGAGAAAAGAAGAAAAACCAAAGAACTCAAAAAGAAGCAACACTCTCTCTTGTCCACTCCATCTAGATTGTCCATTGCATCCATTCTGGGGTGCTTCTCCGGAATCCGGCGAAGCTCGTTCGATCATGCTGTGGCCCTATTGGGGCTGAAAGGGCGAAAAGGAAAAGGCCTGAGGTCGCGCCCTTGTCATTACAAATAAATCTGCGTCTGCTTTGCACTGCGGCAGCCATGCTGCCGCTTTCTTTTGCGCCAAGAACAACCCGCCAAGCGCGGGTTCTTTTCCCAGCACCGGCGCCTTGTCTGACGACCGACGATTTCAGCAAAGCGGCAGCATGGCTGCGCGCACTCCAAAGCCCTTGGCGCTTTGCGGGAAGATTTTTCCGGCATCACGCGTTGGTCTTGCCTGCGCTCACTGGAAGCGTCTCCCGATTTCGGAAAAAGCGCCCTCCAGCGGTATGTGTCACCTTTTTCATTGCCTTGCGCGTTTGTTGCGCTACACTGCTGAACATCTTGCGGCGAAAGATGCGCAAACCACGGTGTTTCTTTCCCGCCCAAAGAGGCATAGATCATGGACGAAAAGGAATTGACACAACCGTGTCCTCGAGCCCGCGCACTGTCGCCGATCCCGATTGAAATCGAAGGGCAACAGCTGATTGTCTTGCGCGATCCGCTGCAGTTTTCGCCCGAAGTGGTGGTACCGCCGGTTGTCTATTTTTTTCTCATGAGTCTGGACGGTCAAAACAGTCTTCGCGACATCAAGTTGTTTTTTGCCCGCCAGTTTCAACATATCCTGACCGACGAGGAGTCGGCGCACATTCTGGCCGAACTCGACCGGCATTTTCTCCTTGATACGGAACGGTTTCGCGCCCATCGCGACGAAGTGGTCCGCGCCTACCACAGTGAAACCGTGCGGCAGCCTTCGCACCAAGGTTCGGCTTATCCTGATGATGCGGACGTCCTCGCCGCCCAACTCGATTCCTTTTATTGCTATCCCGACGGGCCGGGCCAGCCGCCTTCGGCGCTGACCGCAGGCGAGCGCCGCGTTCGTGCGCTGATCGCCCCGCATATCAGCATTCATCAAGGCGGCCCCTGTTTTGCATGGGCCTACAGCCGCCTCTGCCAATCTGCTCCGATCGAGACATTCGTCATTCTCGGCACCGGTCACGCGGATATTCCGGGTTGTTTTGCCGCCACCCGAAAAACGTTTCTCACACCGTTCGGCCCCGTGCCTGTGGATCTGGAGTTTTTGGATCGTCTGGAGCAGTACGACGGCAGCGATCTTTGCCGCGAAGAAATCTATCACCGCGCCGAACATGTTATCGAGTTTCAAACCCTCTTTCTGCAGCACGCGTTGAACGGTCGCGACGGCCAACCGCCGTATCGCATCGTTCCCATTTTGTGTTCGTTTCTTCCCGACGCGTGGTCGCCCGAGGAGCCCAATCCCGAAGTCATCGAATCGGTCGAGCGGTTCTGTCAGGCGTTGCGCCGGACTCTGGCCGAAACCACGCGCCCGGTCTGCGTCATTTGCAGCGCCGATCTTGCGCATATCGGCTATCGTTACGGCGATCCGGTCCGCATCGGCCGCGCCCACATTGACTGCATGGAGCGCGATGATTACGCCATGTTGAAAATCATTCAATCGGGCGATGCAGAGGGCTTTGTGGCCAATCTTCTGCGCGATGGAAATCGGCGGCATATCTGCGGTTTCCCGTGCATCTACACCATGCTGCGGGCCATGGATTTGACCGGCGGCGAGCTGCTGCGCTACAATTATTCGGCTATGGATGATCACAACTCGACTGTTTCGTATGCGAGCATGGTGTTTTATTGAGTCGGGGAAGCGGACAGGGTGGACGGAGTGGACGGAAAGGTACGGCCATGATCATCGTTATGGCTCCGCACAGCACTGAAGAAGAATTTCAGGCTGTTATCGAGCGCATTCAATTGCTGGGCTACCGCGCCCATGTCATTCGTGGCGTGGAGCGGACGGTCATCGGCGCCGTCGGCCACGAGGACAAGTCGCATCTTCCGATCATCGAACAGATGAAAGGTGTCGAGGCCGTAATACCCATCCTGAAACCGTTCAAACTGGCCAGCGCGGAATGGAAGCAACAGCGCACGACCGTGCGGGTCGGCGACGTGGTAATCGGCGGCGACGAGATCGTGATAATCGCCGGCCCCGGCGTGGTCGAGTCCGAGGCGCAAGTGCTGGCCGCCGCCGAAGCGGTGCGGGCGGCCGGGGCCAAGCTCTTTCGCGGCTGTGTCTACAGCTACTACATGTCGCCTTATACCCAAACGGAATTTGACCCGGAGAAATTGTCCCTGCTTCGCAGAGTCCGCGAGGAAACCGGTCTGCCAGTGGTGACCGAGGTGTTTTCGGCCAAGGACCTCGATGCCATTGCGCAGACCGCCGACATGATTCAGATCGGGGCGCGCAATTCCCAGAACTTCTCCCTGCTGCGCCTTGTCGGCCGTCTGCGCAAGCCTGTTTTCCTCAAGCGCGGTATGTCGCTGACCATCCGCGAGTTCATCATGGCCGCCGAATACATCCTCTCCGAAGGCAATTCCGAGGTCGTGCTCTGCGAACGCGGCATTCGCACTTTTGAAAGCGAAACCCCCTTCTCGCTCGACCTCAACGCCGTGCCGGTCATCAAAGGCCAGTGTCATTTGCCCGTGTTTGTGGACCCCAGTCACGGCACCGGCCGGCGCCACCTTGTGGCTGCCATGGCGCGCGCGGCTGTGGCTGCCGGTGCTGACGGCCTGATGATCGAGGTGCATCCCCATCCGGATCAGGCGGTCCTTGACGGCGCCCAATCGCTGCGTCCGGAGCAATTCGCCGATCTCATGCCTCAACTTCGCCGCATAGCCGAAGCGGTAGGCAGAAAAATCTGACAAGTGAACCGGCCTTCAAGTATCGGTTTGGCGAAGGTGTCAGCGCCGGACAGGCTTGCATGGCTAAAGGCATATTTTGACAACCCCAAAGGGGTATAAGACGCACGCTGAGGGGGCCGACTTCGTGTCGCTTTGGCCGCAACTGGAACGAATTCTGCCGCGTGTGGAAAAGCCCGCGCGTTACGTCGGGGCCGAAATCGGCGGCGTGCCCTTGCCACCCGCCGACTCTGTCCGCGCCGCGATCGCTCTTGCTTTTCCCGATCTCTATGAAATTGGCGCCAGCTATCACGGCTTTCGCATCCTTTACGAGCGGATCAACACCCGCGCCGGTTTTCGCGCCGAGCGAGCCTTTGCACCGGCGGACGACTTCGAGCGGGAAATGCGGGCCACAGGTTTGCCCCTTTATACGCTCGAATCCTTCCGCCCGGTCCGTGATTTCGACCTCATCGGTTTTTCCCTTCAGCACGAGCTTAACTATACCAACGTTCTCAACATGATTGATCTGGCCGGCCTGCCGCTTCGCGCCGAGGCCCGTCGCGCCCCTTGGCCGCTGGTCATCGCCGGCGGCGAAGGCGCTCTGGCCCCCGAACCGCTCGCGCCGTTTATTGACGCCTTTGTCCTTGGCGATGGCGAAGAGGTGATTCTTGAAATTCTCCAATGCGTTGGGGAACTAAAACAAAACCCTGCCCTCGAAAAAGATGATGTCCTTTCCGCTTTAGGCAAACTTGAAGGTGTTTATGTCCCCGCCAAGATATCCTTCCCATCTACCTCCGTACGCCGGCGCTGTTTCGATCTCGCCGGCGACGACGGCCCCATCCGCCCTCTCGTCCCGCTGTCGCGTATTGTGCACGACCGCCTTGTAATCGAAATCCGGCGCGGCTGCGCGCGCGGCTGCCGTTTCTGCTCGGCGGGCATGACCAACCGCCCCGTCCGCGAGCGCCCGCTCGAACAAGTGTTGCGCATTGCCGAGGCGGGCCTTGCCCACACAGGTTACCGCGACATTTCGCTCCTGTCGCTCAGCACGGGCGATTATTCCCAAATCGGCCCGCTGGTCCGCGCGCTTGTCGAGCGGTTCGGCAGGCGCTTTGTCTCAATCTCGCTTCCGTCGCTTCGCGTCAGCACTTTCGACGTGGATCTGGCGCGCGAAATTGGCGAAGTGCGCAAGACGGGATTCACCTTTGCCCCCGAAGCCGGCACCGAGCGGCTGCGCCGCGTCATCGGCAAACCGTTGAGCGACGCGCAGTTCGAGGAAGTCGTGGATGCCGTCTGCCGCGCAGGATGGCAGACCCTCAAGTTTTACTTTATGATTGGTCTGCCAACTGAAACCGATGCAGACCTCGACGGCATCGCGGCTATGGTGCGCCGCGCCGAGGTTATCGGCCGTTCGTCCTGGAAGCGGCGACTGGCCATTAACGTGACGGTCTCACCCTTCGTCCCCAAGCCGCATACGCCGTTTCAATGGGAGCCACAAATGCCGCGCGAAGAGCTGGCCCGTCGCTATGCACGAGTTGAAGCAGCATTGAAAACCCTGCGCTCAGTTCAAATCCGGCGGCACAGCGTCGAAACCGCGTTTATCGAAGCCGTGCTGGCGCGCGGCGACCGCCGCGTCGCCGACGCCATCGAGCGGGCTTGGCAACTCGGTTGCCGTATGGATGCATGGAGCGACCGGTTTCGATTCGATCTGTGGCTGCGGGCGTTCGAGGAAACGGGAATTGATCCGGCGCATTATGCCAATCGCGCACGAGATGAGAGTGAACCGCTGCCGTGGGACCACATTGACGCCGGCCTGTCGAAAGAGTTGCTCCGCAAGTGGCGAAATCTGGCAATTGCTGAGTCGGACATGTCGGACGGGTCGGAGAAATCCGAGAATTCGCGGGGTTCCCGCTTGAGCGGACAAGTTGAGCCCCCAAACCCCACAGGAACGAGATCTGCATACAGTTCCCGCGGTACTCAAATGAGTTTTCCGACCGACACCTCCGGTCTCTCGATTCCCCGCGAACCGATTCCCATCCGGCGCGGCCCGTCCCAAGCCGCACAGGAACAGCCGCCGCCGGTTCAGCGCATCCGCATCCACTTTGCGAAAGACAACCGCCTGCGGTTCCTCTCGCATCTCGACCTGGTCAAGACGTGGCAGTTGCTGATAGACCGCGCGGGGCTGCCAATGGCCTACTCGCGCGGATTTCACCCCGTCGCCCTGCTGCAATATGCCCCGCCGCTGCCGGTGGGCTATGCCTCGCTGCGCGAGTGTGTGGACTTGTTTTTGCGCGAACGGCTGGCGCCCGAAGAGGTTGCAGCACGGCTTCGAAAAGCGGCGTCCCCGGTTCTGCCGGTCTTCGACCCGGTCGAAATCCCGCTCGCCGCTCCGGCGCTCGACCGCTCCATTGACGCCGCCCGCTACGAAATTCGATTCTCGGATGAGTTTATGAACCGCACGGGCCTTACCCCCCAAAGCATTCGACAGGACTATGGGAAACTTCAGCCCCTCGGTTCCCAGAGTCCGGAAGCCGCCGAAGGCGCATCCGAACGGCCACCGGCACAGATTCGCGACCTGTGGGATTCGGAATCATCGCCCGCCGTGCTCCGCCTGACGGTCGTAAAAACCGAAGGCAACCTGCCCGACCCGCTGCGTCTGCTGCGCGACATGCTTGGCGTTGAAATCCGCTCCGGCGAAGACGCACTCGTGACACGACAGGAACTGGTCGTGCGCTGCCCCGCTTTCACGCCGGAGCCACGCGCCCGACCGGTGGCACCAAACGGGTTCGGAAAAAAGACTGCCCGCCTGCGGCGGAATAGAAGGCGGGCATGAGACGGTTTTTCCCTTTTCCGTCAAAAAGGCTTGCTATCTCCATCGGCTGTGATGGATATTTTTCGACATGCGGCTGCTGTTCCGGCGGCAAATCGCCGCTGACCTCAGCGGCGCGCAAATACTGAGACGAAAGGAGAAGTAGAGATGTTCGCTCGAAAAACCCAGCGCGAGGGGTTCACCTTGATCGAACTTCTGATCGTCGTGGCCATTATCGCCATCCTCGCGGCAATCGCTATTCCCAATTTTCTCGAAGCGCAGGTGCGTGCCAAAGTCTCGCGCGCCAAAAATGACATGCGCTCGCTGGCCCTTGCCCTCGAATCGTATGCCGTGGACCACAACCGCGGTCCCATCGGCTACAACGAAGGCAGGTCCTTGGGGCTGTGGACCGAAGACACCCGCCACTATGCCTACTACCGCATGACCACCCCTGTGGCCTACATCACGGCTCCGGCGCGCGACCCGTTCTCCATCAATATCCGCGTCTATAATCCCAGCCAGAGCCAGTTCAAGGGCAGGGAACTTGACCACTACGAATACCAGCACATGCTGTATGAAGAAGGCAAGAGCAGCGACATGGCCAAAGCGCTTGCCTTGGGTTACGTGTGGTATTTGCGCTCGGTCGGCCCCGATGGACAGGTTGGCGCTCCGTATTTCGCGGCCATGGTCGTCAATCGCAACCCGTCCAACATCTACGACCCAACCAACGGCACAGTGTCGTGGGGCGAAATTCACCTAAGCAACAAAGGCTTTCTCGAAGGCGGCAACATGTAGCGCCCGACCCCGCACCTGTCGCCGGGGTTTTCAGCCGCACTCATTCGCTGAAAACGCCTGCCGTCGCCCAATTCATTCTTCCCCAAAAAGTTTCGGGCGGCCGATTGAGGCCGCCCGAGGCAGTCCGTGGACTGTCGTTTGCGGAACGGAAGTTCCTTACTAAGACTTGACGAAACAACCGCCGCTCAGGTACACTTCGACGCAAATGTAGCCACAATACCCTTTTTGCTGTCAAGGAGAATTTAACATGAATCAGCAGGCTGCACCGTCGCCGAACCCCACCCCTTACATCCTCGGTCTCGACATCGGTCCGCAGTCCATCGGCTGGGTCCTGCTTGGCGCCCAGCAAGACGAAGAAGGTCGCTGGGAGCCAACGGCGATCGAACGCACCGGCGTCCGGGTGTTCGAAGCCGGCGTCGAAGGCGACATCGAGCAGGGCAAGGATGAGTCGCGCGCCATTGACCGCCGATCCGCCCGCCTCGCCCGCCGACGCCTCGACCGCCTTGCCCGCCGTCGCGTAGCCGCGCCACGGCCACTGCTGCCACGAAGGATGGGCGTAGCGCGGGTCGTCCCGCAGCGCCTGGCCCAGCGCCGTCTCCGGTACCGTGTCGCCGGCGTCGGCCCCACCCCACAC
>JAOAGV010000159.1 GCA_026415575.1 Candidatus Sumerlaeia bacterium | reverse complement strand
ACCCTCCACAGCGGCTCACGTAGCCTTTGGCCACAAGCGAAGAGGTTAGAGGCAAGAGGGAAGAGAGTAGAAGTTAGAAAAGATCTTTGCAAATTGGCTGGATGTTTGGACAGAAGAGTCGAAGTCGAGATTGTATGGAAAAGAAGTTCAACCCGCAAGGAGTTGAAACATAGGTACATCGTAATTCCGGTTGTGGCAGGACGCGTTCCACTGCGTCCGGATTAACAAAAAGTGGAGGGATGCGTTCCACGGCATCCGGTATTAAAACGTGGAGAGATGCGTTCCACCGCATCCGAAGGCGGTCGGGGTGGAACCCGACCCTCCACAGCGGCTAACACGGCCTTTGGCCGCAAGGAAAGAGGTTAGAGGCAAGAGGCTAGAGGTTAGAAAAGAACTTTGCAAATTGGCTAGCTCTCTGGACGAAAGGGGCTAAACCATGAAAACCGCGGCTGAAAAAACTGCTCTGACCGAAACCGGACGAAAAACCGCGGCGGCGTTCTCGATGCGATTTCCCCACCGTACTGTTGAATATTCGCGTAAGCGAATTTGCATCGGGCTTGTTTGGATAATTGCGCAGGCGGCAGCCGCTCAACCAGTCGGCGACGTTTTGATTCGCGACGGCTGGGTCACGGTCAGGCCGATGGAGTTTCGCGGTGCGCTCAACAATCCGCTCAAGGGATTCCGCGCATATAAGAAGAACGGCTATGGGCTTCTGGAACGCAAATACATCAAGTGGAATGAAATCGAAGTCTGCGCCGACGATACCGTCGAGCGCATCATCGCTCATACCAACCGGATTACTGTCGTCCAAGGCAAACGCTTCGAAGCCCTGAATGTGAAGCTTGTGCCGCGTGTGTATCTGGACTGGAATGGCACTTCGGGAAAGCAGTATTGGCCGGCGGACTTGCACACCTTTGACTACGACAGCCCGGCCTTTCAGCAAAGGCTGCGGCGGCTCGTGGAAAAACTTGGTCTGGCATGGGATGAGGACCCGCGCATCTTTGCCGTGCAGATGGGGCTTATCGGTTACTGGGGCGAGCACCACAACCCGGCGCCGACCGCCGCGCAGCGCCGTTTGCTGACGGACGCTTTTCAAAAGGCATTTAAGAACAAGCCTGTTCTCGTCCGGCATACTGACCCGGAGTTTATGCAGGCCGGTTTCGGCATCTACTACGACACCTTTGGCACCCTCACGCGCGAGCCCCCGACGCAGTGGCAGGAGCAGTTTCCCCATCAGGCCACCTATGTGTATCGCGACATCTGGAAACGAGCACCCATCGAAGGCGAAGTCGAATACAACTGGCAGCAACGCGACAGCGCGAAACCGCAGGAGACCTTCGGACGCACGCCCGATGAGACGATGAAAGTGCCGGCGTATCGCCGCTACATGATAGACAAAATCCGCCGGTACCATGCCAGCTACCTCGGCTGGATCAGCGGATACACCGACACCGACGCCGAAGTGCTGGCGGGTGCGGCAGAACTTCAACAAGCCTTCGGCTACCGTTATGTCCTCGAGGCCGCAGCCTATCCGCTCACTGTGCAACCGGGCCAAACACTCACGGTAAAGTTGACTGTGCGAAACACGGGAAGCGCCCCTTTTTACCTCGACTGGCCCGTAGCTGTGGGGTTGCTCGATCCGGCGACAAGGAAGCCCGTCTGGTCGGCTCCGCTCGAAGGCGTGGACATCCGCAAATGGCTACCGGGCGAGGACTGGGACAGCGGAGCCTTTGCGTACCGGCGACCGGCCGTGCCATACCACGATGAAGGCCGCGCCGTGATGCCGCAGCATATCAAGCCGGGCCAATATATCCTTGGCCTTGCCATGCTTGACCGTCAGGGTGGCATGATGCCGAGCGCTCGTTTTGCGATAGTGAACTACTTTCGCGGAGGCTGGCATCCTCTTGGCTTCATCGGCGTTGGCGAGGCACCGAAGGAGGTCGCTCTCAAGCATATTGAATTCGACAGCCCGGCGTTTGACGACAGCCTTCACTATAAAGTGCCCGAAAAACTTCTGGCGGTGAAAACGCCACCCGTGCCTCCAGTGAAAGCGGTGGTGCCGTGGACGGCCGACCCGCGGGTCGAACTCATCAACCCATGGCGTTACTGGACATTACGGGGCGAAAACGCGGGTTTGGAAAAACAAATTCTCCATGAGGACCGCCGCATAATTCGAGCGGCGGGCGACTTCGGCAAGGGGGCCAGTCTCGACTACACGTTTGGCGAGGGTGTCAAACTTGACCCGGGCCGCTACCGTTTCGCTTTTCGCGTGCGGGGGACGCCCGGCCTGTCTGTAACCTTTGATCTGGCCGACGGCTGGCGCAGCCTCTCCAAGCTGATCCAAATCCCGCTCAGCGGGGAATGGCACGAGCACACCATAGAGTTCGAGGTCAAAACCACGTTCAAGGACGAAACCACCCTGCGTTTCGACCTGCCGCAAAATACCAAAGGCACCTTTGACTTGACTGACACACGGCTCAAGCGCGTGGACTGATCCCGTTGCTCAACGAAGGGTGCTCTGGCCGTGAGAGGGCCTTACTGCACGGGGCCTGCGGCCGGAGCGCCGGCAAGTCTGCGGATATACAATGCGACCTCTTCACCGAAGTCCGCGGGCTTATCCCACGCCACATCGCCGCCCGGAACTGCCACCGCCTGCTCGACGGTCCTTCCGTTGGTGGTGTCGAACCATCGCAGCAAGTACGTTCCCGCCGCCAGATTGCGCACACCCAATTTCGCCGACGCCTTGTTGCTGTATGCGATATAGCTGTCCGGCGCATTGGCGAGAACGTAGAGGGTGCCGGCGAATTTCAGTTCCGTCGCCGTCGCCATGCGGTGAAAATCGGTTTGCTCCATGAAGGCGCGAATCCGCCCGTCGTCGAGATACGTCTCACGCGGAACGTTGGGCTTGTCCGGGCGGTGCGAGTTGACCATCGTGTAAAAGTTGGCCATGGCCGAGGTCCAGCAATAGAGACGGCTTTGCGCGCCGGCGTTGGGATGCTTGTCCACCTCAGTGTTGAGCAGGACATAGCGGCCGGCGGCTTCGCGCCAGTGGCCAACGAGCTCCTTGTAATATTGCTCGGTAGTCGGAAGTCCTTTCTGCGGCGTCGCATAGTGTCCCCACGTCATCATCTTGACGGGGCTGTTGAGGTAGTCTTCCGGACTCACTTTGTCGGGATGCACTTCATCATAATAGAGAATCTGGAACATCTGGGCAATGGGGTGATGGAAGTTGTCGGCGGCGGCGACCAGCTCGGCGACCTTTTTGAGCCGCGCCTGTTTTGCCCGCGACAGCTTGTTGGCGCTTTCCTCGATGGCCCAGATGAGGTTTTTGTGATGCTTGAAGCGCTTGACCAGCGTTTCGATGAAATACTTTTCCTGCGGATGGAGATTGCCGGCTGCGTCAAGCTTCCAACCGGCCTTGTCCTCGTAGTCGTCGAAGTCGTTGTAGAAGGTAAAGACCACATTGATGTCGGCGGCTTCGAGAGCGGTCAGCCAGCCCTCCCACTGCTGGAGGATGTCTTCGTCGAGTTTGCCGGAGATGTCGGCATTCTCAAAGGGATTGCAATCGGGCGCGCCATTGCCCGGCTCAAGGTTGTAGCGCGAGTCGCGCATGGCCAGCACGTGGAACGTGTTGGCCCCGGTGCCGACAAGACGCTTGATCATGGTTTCCTGATTGCCGCCGCGCCGTGTGCCATCGGGCTGCCGCGTGCCAAAGAAAAAGAACTCCTCGGGGTTGCCCGCGCCGAAAAGAAACAGCCGCGGACCGCCGTTTTTCTTCAGCCAGCGCGGGTTTGACGGGTCCACGATGATCTGGCCCGGCATGGCCGCCGGATCGTCCAGTCCAAGATAGCGCAGCTCTACGTATTCCAGTTCAGCGCGCTCGCTGCCTTGGGCCTCGACGGCAATTTCGATCTCGTCGCCTTGAACCAGAAGCACCTGCGGGAACGTTTGCGTTTTCCATTGCCCGTCATTGGCCGCGGCTTTCCACGGCTCGCCCTGTTGGATGCCGTTGACGCGCAGCGTAAAGGCGGACTCGCCTTTTGCTTCGTCGCGATACCGGACGCTGACCTCGTATCGGCCGGAGAGCGCGGCGTAAGGTTCGTGCAAATGCGTCTTGATTCTGCCGCGGGTTGCATTTTCGGACAGCACAATGAGCGTCCCCTGTGAAATCTGTGGTGTTCCACTGCGGCGACTTACCGCGTATCCGTCGAGAACGACAAAATTCTCGGCTTCGAGGCGGATGACCGGCCGGATGGCAATGGGCGCGGGTTTCTGCTTTTTGTCCAACAAGGCTTCGAGTTTTTTCAGGTCGCACGCCTCATCGCCGGTGAGAAGAAAATAGGTAATGGTTGCGTCGGAGATATCGCCGCGCCCCTCAGCCTCGAGCCGCGAGAAAATCCAGCGCAGCCCCTCATCCTTCGAGTCGCGCAACCAGTGAAACAGCGCCCACTGTTGGAGAGTGGACTTTTGCCCCGGCACTCCGGGAAAGGCGAGGAGCGGATTCCCGTCCTTGATCTGAATCCACTTTACCCCCAGCGGAATGACATCGCGCTTGTTGTGAGGCGATACGTCCTTGTTCGCAATGCCGTCGTTCCATGCGTTGTGGGAGATGCAATAGACGTATTGCCGCTTGGCCGGTTCGGCAGCCATAATGCCCCGATAGGGGACTTCCATCGGGCCGGTGAGGATGAAGTAGAGCGGATTGTCGGCTGACGAGGCATTGACGGCATTCTTGATGCTTTCGACCGCCCCGTCGAGGTTCGTGCGGCAGTCGTACAGGACCGACGTGGGAATGCCGAAGCGTTCGGCCGCGCCTGTGGCGCTGATGCGCTGCTCTTTTTCAAAACGCGGCTCATTGAGGGGAAGAATGTTATTGTAATCCACGTGAACAACTTTGTTCTGAACGCCAAAGGCATTCAGAATGGCAAAAGCCGTTGGCAGCGCGCCCCAGTCATCCTCGTCGTTGTAGTTGCCATCGGCGCTCAGAGCAATTCGCCCGCGGAATGTTTTGCCGTCGTAGGGCTGCGACAAATCGAACGAGGACGCCGGCACTTGTGGTTGTTCGGCGAGAGCATCGGCCGCTTTGGTTTTCTTTCCGGCTTTGGCGGTCTTGGCGCGGGGTGCTGCTGAAGCGGCGGCCGTCTGACCGGCGGCTGAGCGCGCGGTCAGCTGCACGTAATCAATCTCGCCGGCGCCCTTCCCTTCGGGAACCATCTCGACTGCAAGTTCATCGCCGTCGCTCAGAACCACATTCTCGATTGTGTGCGTTCTCCATGCGGTTTCGCCGCCGGCGGCGGTTTTCCAAGCCGACCCTTGCGCGACGCCGTTGACCCATAACGCAAACGCCACGGCTCCGCTGCGGCCGCCGCGATACTGGACTTCCACATCATAGCGTGCCGATGGCGCGGCGTAAATCTCGTGAAACTTCGTGCGAATGGCGCCCTTGCCAGTTCCTGATGTTCTCACGCTCAGCGATTGCGAGACGGGGCGCCCGACCAGAACCGCTGTCGTGTGTTCGAGTGATTGGAAGTTCTCGGCCTCCAAGCGAATGACCGGGCGGCTGGCCGTCGGCTGGGGCCGCTGCTTTTTTTCCAACAACGACCGCAGTTTTTCGATGTCGCAGGTCTCGTCGCCGGTCAGGAGAAAATATGCCATCGTGGCGTCGGAAACATCCACGCGGCCGACGGCCTGAATCCGCGAGTAAAGCCAACGGTGGCGCTCGTCGGCGGAGTCGCGCATCCAGTGCACCAGCGCCCATTGCGCGGGGGTGGACTCCGTGCGCGTCGAGGGCGCAAGACGATTGCCCGGCTGCACCTGAATCCAATTGATCCCCAGACCAATCACGTCGCGCTTGACGCGGTCGCCGCTCGGACGGCGCCGGCCGTAGCCGTCGTTCCATACGCTATGGGAGATGCAATAGACAAAGCGGCGCTTGGCGGGGTCGGCGGCTTTGATGCCCGCATAGGGCACGTCCATCGGACCGGCCAGAAGGTAGTAGAGCGGATTGTCGGCCGACGAAGCATTGACGGCGTCGGTAATGCTGCGAATAGCCCCGGCGGGGTCGGTTCGGCAGTTTTTCAGCACCGATGCGGGAACGCCGTAACGTGATGCCGCACCGAGTACGCTGGCGGTCATCTCGCGCTCGAAGCGCTCGTCGTTATAGCCGACGATGTTGTTGTAGTCTATGTGGACGATCTTGTCCTTGACGCCGAACGCGTCCAGCATGGCTATGGCGACGGGGAAGGCTCCCCAATCGTCCTCGTCGTTGTAGTTGCCGTCGTGGCTGAGGGCGATACGCCCTTTGAAGCGTGCCCCGTCGAACGGGCCGGGTTCGGCCCCCAGATTTGCAACGGTCAACATACATAACACTGCGAGGATAGATGCGACTGTGCGGATCATAACCCGGACCTCCTCAAACGCCATGCTGCTTCGCATTGGAGCGAAACGACTTGACTCAAAACCGGCCATGAACATTTCCAGAGCAAAAGTTTTCGGGCGGCAGTTGAATGCCTGCAACAAGAATCGCACTCAGGGAATTTGTCGGAGAGCATCTCCCGAAATTGGGAGACGCTTCCCGCGAGCGCA
This sequence comes from Candidatus Sumerlaeia bacterium, assembly GCA_026415575.1. GTDB lineage: Bacteria > Sumerlaeota > Sumerlaeia > JADFCW01 > JADFCW01 > JADFCW01. Next base: position 1,817 of record JAOAGV010000159.1, on the reverse strand, counting down.
AGCAAGACCACCGCTTCATGGCGACAAAATCCCTCCGCACAGCTCCAAGATCTTTGGAGTACGGGCAGCCATGCTGCCGCTTTGCAAAAATCGGCCCTCGTCAGACAAAACGTCGGTGCTGGGTAGAAGAACCCATGCATGGCGGGTTTGAATTTGGCACGAAAGAAAGCGGCAGCGTGGCTGCCGCAATCCAAAGCAGACGCCGTTTTGTATATAACGACAAGCGCGCGGCCACAGGCCATTTCCTTTTAGCCGTTCCAGTCAAAAAAAGGCCATAGCAGGATCGAAAAACCTTCGCCCGATTTCGGGAGAAGCCCCCCGGACAGCAGTGAGGAGAAAAATTGTCTTGCCTTTGCGCATTGCGTTCAGTTGCTATAAGCCCCAAGCGAAGGAAATGCACAGATTTTCGGGCAGGAGGTGCAGGGATGAGCGGCAAAATGGGGATTTCGCGGCGGGGTTTTCTCAAATCCACAGGCGGTGCGTTGGCGGCAGGCGCGGCCTTGCGCGGCACGCCGGCCATCGGTGCGGTCGGCGCCAACAACAAAATTCGTCTTGGGTTTATCGGTGTCGGCGGACGCGGCACGGCGCACCTGAATGCGTTCTCGAAAATGGACGACGTGGCGATTGTGGCCATCGCTGATGTGAACGAGGCCAAGCGCAATGCGGCGGCCAAGCGGCTGCAGAGCTCCGACGTGCGGCTGTTTGAGGATTATCGCCGGTTGCTGGAACTGAAGGACGTGGACGCCGTGGTCATTGCCACACCCGACCACTGGCATGCGATCTGCGGGATTCACGCGTGTCAGGCGGGCAAAGACGTCTATGTCGAGAAACCGATCGGGCAGAACTATCGGGAGGGGCGCGCATTTGTCAATGCCGCCCGCAAGTATGACCGCATCGTCCAGCACGGCACGCAACATCGCAGCGGCCCGACATGGATGGAGGCGGTGAACATGGTGCAGTCGGGCAAACTGGGCAAGATCAGTCTCGTGCGTGCATGGAACTGCTGGGACCTCAAGAGCATTCACGCCGACATGGGCAATCCGCCGGACAGCGAGCCGCCCAAGGGCGTGAATTACGACATGTGGCTGGGGCCGGCGAAGCAGCGACCGTTCAATCCGCGCCATTTCGATTTTTATTTCTACTACTTCTGGGAATACTCGGGCGGTATGCTGTCGGCGTGGGGTGTGCATCTGTTTGACGTCGCCGTGTGGGCCATGGGACCGGCGATCAAGAGTGTCACCACGGTCGGCGGCAAACTGGTCCTCAAAGATATGCGCGACATGCCCGACACCGCAGCCTGTGTCTTCGACTGCCCGGGCTATGTCATGACCTACGAGCTACGCCATGCCAACGGCAAGGACCCGTGGGGCGGTATGGACCACGGCCTTGAGTTCTACGGAACCGAGGGAACGATCTGGATCAATCGCAGCGGCTACACATATTTCGCCGAGGCTGATCGCAAGAATCCCAAGTTTGTCAAAGACGAAGGGCAGGATCAGCAGCACCGGCTCAACTGGCTTGAATGCATCCGGACGCGCAAACGTCCCAACGCCGACATCGAGTTGGGGTTGCAGGGAAGTCTGCCCGGCTTTCTCGGCAACATTTCTTGGCGTGTGGGGCGGACGGTGAAGTGGGACGCCGAAAAAGAAACCATTCCGGGCGATCCGGAAGCCGACCGTCTGCTGGGGCGCGACTACCGCGCACCGTACACGCTGCCGGCAGTGTAAATGCGATTCCGGCAGGCCGACCGGCGCTTCCCGATTTTCATTGCAGACAGACGGCGTGCTTTGCCATGCATCTGTCTCTTATACACATCT
>JAOAGV010000158.1 GCA_026415575.1 Candidatus Sumerlaeia bacterium | reverse complement strand
AGATGTGTATAAGAGACAGGAAAATGACTGTGGATATCCGGGGTTTGCTTGGCACAGGCTTCGTGATCCTATTCGCTTGTACGGTTCCCCGGGCTGAGGTGAACCGTTCGCTGGCGACAACAATTTCAGACCTCTCCGCAAAGATGGAGTCAGTGTCTTCGATCTACTATGAATACACGGCCTGTACGCGGCGAGCGGGTCGAGACAAACGCACGACAGCCTCCGACGCAGGCGAGACCGAAAGCCTTTCATTTGGAAAGGTGTGGTATGAAAAGCCACTGCGAATCCGCGCCGAGGTTCTGCTCAAAGCGCCCAATAACAGGGAAATGCCGGAATCGAGGCAGCTTGAAATCTCCGATGGGCGGATAATGAGAACGGTTTCCTACTACCTAACCAGTCAAAAACCGCCTGTAAGCGTGTATTGTTATGATCTGGATCGCGTTCGGGAAGCAAAACTGAATCCGGCGGCTTTGATGAAAAAACCTCAGTTGATTTTGCCTCCTATTGAGCGGGAATATCGTAACGACCCTGTCGGCTGGCAGGTTTTCTCCCAAGAGACAGTTGGCAACTGGCCTTGCATCCACATTCGGAGGGAAAAGAAAATGCCCGCGCACACCGGACCCAAGGCCGTCGAGATCACCGACTATTTCTTCCGCGAGGCCGACGGTATCTGCGTGCGTCGGCTTATCGCTTGGGATTCTTGGAGACACGAATGGACGGCAACCCGTGTTTTGGTGAATTGTTCCATTGCGTCTGACATCTGCACGTTCAGTCCGGCGTGCCTCAATGCGGCTTATCAGGAGCAAGACCGAACTCATGTTCTAATTAAGGATCTTCAGGCGGTCGAGGGCCAGTGAGTTCATTCATGGCCTTGTAGCGCATTGTCGCGTGTATCCTGTAGGTGAATTCCTCGGCGATGCATAAGCAGGCCCTTCGGGTTTGGCTAACACGGTATCTGTCCCTTTATTTTATTTGGAAAGGATCCTCTATCGGAAAGCGCTTACGGATTTGCGCGATGATAGCGAACATTATTGAATCCAATTCGCTTTACCGCAGAAAAAAGATGCCGACGCTAATGAAAAATTAATCAAGCACGTCTTCCATTTTTCTCTTGACTGTTTTCCACAGATTTCCCACAATCCCTCTGTCAATTTGAACCATAAGCGGATACTGTCTGGAACGGATGTCAGGACAAGCGGAAGAACCCTTCAAAAGCATGGACGGATCTGGGTTTTGCGTCTTCCGCTCATAAGGTATCCGTCGCAAGCAGGGCCGATAGTGAGAGGATATGGGTTTCCCTTCGGATAGGGGGAGGGCAAAACCGAAGTGGGCGAAGCCTATTCTAAAAAGTGGTTCCTTTTCCTACGGTTTGCTTCCTCCCCACCGGCCCTTGACGGGATTCGGGGGTGTTAGGCTTTGGCGGCGTAACCCCCTTGTCTCGCTCAAGGCCCATGTGATTGGTCCAAAGTGTCCTGACAAAGGATTGTCCGGAAAAACCCAAAAGCACGGATGCGTTTGGCGAAAGGACGTTCGTCATCGTGAACGGTAGCCAGACGATTCGCTGCGGCGACCGGCAAGCAGTGCGCTTTTCTGTGACCTTGGGCGCCAAGATCACCTTTCCACAGCCTCACCGAGACGATTTCATCATCTGCCGCAACGGCACAATAGCCAACCTCAGCGAAGAGGGTGCTTGCGTATTGCTTCACTCAATGTCCGAAGAGGACGTGCGGCTTCTCAAACAAGCCGGACAAGTGTGCTCGGTGATGTGCGGATTTCCCGACAGCAATGACGCATGCGCTTTCACCGCTCGTCTGGTATGGATTGATTCTGGCAATAACTCAGCGCAACAAGGAACTGCTCTGGGTCTTCAATTCATGGAGATGGATGCGGCCGCCCGGCGCCGGCTGGAGGATTTGTTTCATCGGCTCACAGAAAGACGATAATTTGGTTTTATCCAGTGATAAAAGAAACTTTTGAACAGTTTCCGGCCCTTGCCGGTTTCGTTTGGGAGTAATACCCGAGGCCCTTTGGATCACAGCCTCTATTCATGGATGAAGTATCGTCGAATCGAGGAGATGCGACCATGGGCAAAATCCTAGGAATAGACTTGGGCACGACCAACTCGGTCGTAGCCGTGATGGATCGAAACGGACCGTTTGTCGTGCCAAATTCCGTTGGCGAGCGGCTCACGCCTTCGGTAGTCGGCTTTGCCCGCAGCGGAGAGGTCTTGGTGGGCAAGAAAGCCAAGCGTGGCGCGGTAATGAATGTCGGCCGCACCGTCTTTTCTATCAAACGCCACATGGGCAGCAACTACCGTGTGCGAATCGAAGGCAAGGAATACACGCCGCAGGAAATCTCGGGTATGATCTTGCAGAAATTAAAGCAGGACGCCGAGGAATACTTCGGCGAAGAATGTGATCAGGCTATTATCACGGTTCCGGCCTATTTCACCGACGCCCAGCGCCAAGCCACCAAGGACGCCGGCGAGATAGCCGGCCTTAACGTCCGCCGCATCATTGACGAACCAACCGCCGCTGCTCTGGCGTATGGCCTCGATAAAAAGGCCGATCAAACGATCATGGTTTATGACTTGGGCGGCGGCACGTTCGACGTTTCCATCATCGAGGTAATTTCCGGCGTTTTCAAAGTACTAGCCATCAGCGGCAACACCCATCTCGGCGGCGACGACTTCGACAACCGCATCGTCCAGCATCTGATCGCCGAGTTCAAAGAAACCTACGGCGTGGACCTCAGCACTGACCCCATCGCCATGCAGCGGTTGAAGGAAGCCGCCGAAGAGGCCAAAATGGAATTGTCCGAAATCAAGGAAACGCAGATCGTCGTCGAGGCCATCCACATGAGCGACAAGGGGCCTCTGACGCTGAGTTCCAAGCTGACGCGCGATCAGTTTGAAAAACTCATCGAGGACCTCATCCATCAGACCATTCCGTGCATGAACCGGGCGCTCGAAGACGCCAATCTCAAACCCGAGCAGATTGACACCGTGCTGTTGGTCGGCGGCTCCACGCGGATTCCGGCCGTGCGCGAACTGGTAAGAAAAACCATGAACAAACAGCCCCACCGGGACATTTCTCCCGAAGAAGTGGTCGCCCTCGGCGCTGCCGTCGAAACCATGGTGCTGGTGCCCTTGGGAGGTACCATCGAAGATTCGCTGGCTGCCCGCTACGGCAAAGACAAACCGGTCATCATCCATATCACGCCATTCTCTCTGGGCGTCGGCATTGAACATGACCAGTTTGTCCCCATCATCGAACGCAACTCCACTTACCCCACCGAGGCGAAAGACGTGTTCACGACGACCCGCGATTTTCAGGAGGCCATTTCGTTTCCTATCTACGAAGGCGAAGAACCCATCGCATCCGAAAACACCTTCCTCGACATGCTCCGGATCGAAGGCATCACCCCCGCGCCGCGCGGCGTGGCGCGGGTCGAGGTGACGTTCCGTCTAAATGCCGATCGGATTCTCGAGGCGCGGGCTGAGGACTTGGCCACTGGCGTCGAAAAGAAAATTGTTATCGAGGCAACGGATACCCGGTTGAGCGAATCGGAAAAACTCCGCATGATTAAGGAAGCGCGCGAACGCGTAACCGCCCAGCTGTGCCAGCGCATCGGCGAGTCCATCCATGAGCAGGCTTCCGCCATGTTGGAACGTGCCGACGGCTTGGTGACCGCCCGGCCCGATCACTCGATGACGCATCAGGTTTCGCTGATTGCCGACCAACTGCGCGCTGCCCTCGAACAGGGTGATCATAAAAAAATTCAGCCGATACTCGAAGAATTGATCCATGTCGTAGACCAGATTGAAACTGCAGGAGCGGGATAGCAAGCACGACGACTCACCAAAGGAGAACGGAGGCAAGACGGAATCGAGGCGCCGTCCTCTTCGACAACAATGGGCGAAAGAGACTTGCAGAAACGAACCAAGGCAGAGCTAGCCCCCAACGAAGGCCAGATGGTCTGGATTCCCCCGGGCTATGAATTGGCCACAGAACAACCGGTTCAAGAGCATGGCCCGCATTTGTGGGACTATATTTGGTTGGTGTGGCGCCGCCGATGGCTCGTAGCCCTTGTGTTTATTTTTTGTATTGGGTTGGCTGCTTTATATAGCTTCCAAGCTCAACCGCTCTATGAAGGCGTGGCCAAACTGCGGATTGAGCCTGAAACTCCCAAAATCCTCGGCTTTGACGACGTAGCCGTGGCCGAGGCCAGTTATGCTCGTTCCAACTTTATCGAGACCCAGCGTCAGATCATTCAAAACCGAACTCTGGCCCGACAGGTAGTCGAGCAAATGGGACTCTACGCGGAAGAGGAAGCCGAAGCGGCCAGTACACGCACCATTCCCAACCTGTTCAGCGGATTTGCCGATTATCTCAAATCCTTTCGAGGTCCGGCCCGCAGTCGGGAGGAAGGCGACCCGGAATCCGCAGCCGCTGCAAAAATGCGCGCCCGTGTCAACCGCTTTGTGAGTAATCTGACTGTGTCCGCTATTCGCGACACGCAAATTGTTGAGGTAAAATTCCTTGCTGAAAACCGCCGCTTGGCCGCCGACATCGTCAATGCCCTCTGCGATGCCTATATCCGCTATAATTACCAGTCAAAATTTGATTCGTATAACTACGCGCGGGAGTGGCTCAAACAGAAACTGGACGAGATGCAAGCCAAACTCGAACAATCCGAAGAAGCCCTCTATAAATTTGCCGGCGGCAAAGATATCCTGCCCATGACCGAGGGCAAGGATGGGACTCCCAAGCAACCCGAAATTGCTCAGTTGGAAGAAACCGGTCTCAAGCTGGCCGAAGCCGAACGCGTCTTGTTCGAACGCGAGTTTCATCTGAAGTCGTTTCAGTCGGCCACCAGTGTCGGAGCCTTCCTCACGTCCGACGCCCGCACGCAGCGGTTGCTCGAAGAATACGCCGGTATTCAAGTCAAACTGGATCAAATCCGGCAGCAACTGGGACCGGAAATGGGCGAGGTCAAGTCACTCGAGGCCGCGCGGCTTCGCCTCGAAAGTCAGATCGCCGAGGAACGGCGACGCGCCGAGGAACACGCCCAGTTGCTATATGAGCAGGCGAGAAGCAATCGCGATTTTCTCAAGACGTCCTATGAGCAGCAGCGCAGGAACATTACCGAAATGCAGCAGCGGTTTATCCAATACAATATCCTGAAACGCGAAGTTGATGTTAACCGCGACCTCTATAACAGCCTGCTTCAGCGTTGGAAGGAAATCGGCGTGTCGTCAGGTCTGAAGGCTGGCAATGTCTCGCTAGTGGAAGCAGCCGAGCCGCCTCCCGGTCCTAAATATCCCAACAAAAAACGCAATCTTCTCCTTGCTGCCGTTCTCGGCCTCTTTCTCGGCATCGGGTTGGTGTTCTTCCTCGACTACATGGACACGACGGTCAAAGGCCCAGAAGATGTGGAGCGCGCGGCGCAGCTGGCCACGTTGGGCTTTGTCCCGCACTATTCGGCGGCGCGGAAGGGTAGCAGTGATCCGGTGTCGGTTGAGCTGATCACACACGAAAAACCCAAATCCACTTTCGCTGAAAATTTCCGCTACCTGCGAACCTCAATTCTCTACTCCCTTCCCGGCCGCGCCCCGAAAACCGTTTTGGTTACAAGCGCCTTTCCGGGCGAAGGCAAAACGACCGTGGCAATCAATCTTGCGATTGCCTTCGCGCAGCGCGGCCACCGCGTGCTTCTGGTGGACGCCGACCTCAAACGCCCCAGCTGCCACAAGCACTTCGATGTGGATCGCAACAAGGGGTTGACAGAGCTGCTGACGGGGAAATCCAACGGCAATTCCATCGTGCCCAGTCCGATCGAAAACCTTTATCTCTTGATGAGCGGGCCCAAGGCGCCCAATCCCGTTGATCTGCTCGATTCGGATGTCATGCGCGACCTTCTGGTTTCGCTTGCGGAACAATACGACCACATCATTCTCGACTCCGCGCCGATGATGGATATGGCCGACACCAGTGTGCTGGTGCCCTATGTGGACGGCGTGGTCTTGGTGGTCCGTCCGGGCAAAACGCCGCGCGCACCGCTTCGCCGCATCAAGGAAAAACTGACCAGCATGCAGGGACGCATCTTGGGGGTCGTTTTGAACAATCCCAAGCAAGGACCCGGCAAGCGTTACGGCTATGGTTACGGTTATGGATATGGTTACGGCTACGGGTACGGTTACGGGTATGGATACGGCTATGGATATGGTGCCAGCCATTATGGCGAAGATACCGAATCTGAACAGGAGGAAAGGGAAGAAATTGCCGAAGGAAGGGCAACGGGCGCGGCTCTGCTGCCCCCCGAAGATGACACGGATGACACGGCCCCTCCGCACGACAGGGTGTCGTCCTGAAGGGGCTTCCCCGCCAGACGGAAGCCATGTATAAACTTGACAAGCGCGAGCGCGAGCTTCGCGAAAAGTTGCGTGGGCGCTATTGCCCCCATCCTGCTTGGTATGCGGCAATGACGCACGCGGGCAAGGAACGTCGGATTTGCGATCAAATCTCGTTTGATCTTCGCGGCAACGGGGTCGGCGAGGTATTCCTGCCGGAGATTATCTCGCACAATGGCAAACACGACAGCAGACCGCCCGAACTGCTCTTCTCGTCCTATGTGTTCTTCCAAACCATCATGACCGACGCAATCTACGAAAAGATCAGTTCCTACGACGGGGTGTTCCAGATTCTTGGCCGGGCCTATCGGATCCCTATGCATATCGAGGACAGTGAAATTGCCCATTTAAAAGCTGTTCTTGTTCACGAGCCGCGGCCGCGGATGGCCGGGGTGATGAACATTGGCGCTCCGGTTGTGGTAACCGAAGGCCTGATGCGCGGCATGCGCGGGCGGATTATCGAAGCTGCCAGCCGCCGTGTGAAAATTGAAACCCACTTCTCGTTCCTCGATCCTACCGCCGCCGTGGTGATTGTCGTCCCATGGGAAATGGTTGAATTGGATGATTCGCCGCCCCCGCTGCCGCCCCCGGAAACAATTGCTCCGGCGGTAACCCATTAAAAGCAACGGAAGGATAGACCGCGCGTGGCACACCAACCAGTGAAGCAGCCCGATACAAGATACCCGTGGCGGCGGTCCGCGTCGCGGGTATTTATGGCTTTTGCGTGCGTCCTGCTCCTGACCGCCTGTGCAACCTCGCGCCCGCGCCGGCATTTTACACCGTTGACGCCGCAGACGTTTGATCCCTACCAAAAAGCTTTGCAGGAAGCGGTTGTTCGCCAACACCTCGGACAGCTGCAAAAAGATTTCCGCGGCTATCGCATCGGGGTCCATGACGTGATCGAGGTTCATGTATTCGAATACGAAAAGATGAACACGGTCGCGCGCGTGGGCGAAAACGGGTGCATCAGTCTGCCGCCGCTGGGTGAAGTTAAAGTCGCTGGCTTGACCGAGCGGCAACTCGAAGCGGTGTTGCAGGACCGGCTCCGCGGCCGTTGTCTGCAGGACCCACATGTGACCGTTCTGGTCAAGGAACCGCATGCGATGGAAGTGGCCATCGTCGGCGAGGTCAATAAACCGGGCCACTTCTCCCTGCTTGGAGAAAAGAATCTTCTCGACCTGCTGGCGATGGCTGGCGGTATGACTGAAAAAGCCGGCAACGTTGCGTATCTGATCCGAAAAGGCGAAGGGAGCGACGGCGGCGATGGGGATTCTTCGCTGACCTTGCATGGAGCAGCCGGCGCCTTCCTTACCTCTCCTAGTCTCGACACATACGCCGGCTGGGTTAAAATAGACCTCGAAGGCTTGCTGATCCGCGGCGAGCAAAAATGGAACGTCCCTCTGAAATCCGGTGATCTTATCAATGTTCCCGAAGCCGGCTGGGTACACGTCACCGGACGCGCCGTGGAAAAACCCGGCACCTACCCGCTGACCCGCGCGGCAAAAACCCTCTGTCAGATGATAGACGAGGCGGGCGGACTGAAGTGGGAGGCCAACAAGGAGATCCTAATTATCCGTAAGGAAGAATCGGGAAAAGAAAAACTCCTGCTTGTGGACTATCGCAAGGCATTGACCGATACGCGTCATGACATTTCCATGTGTGCCGGGGATACCATCATCGCCGAGGCCACACCCATTCGAGGTGCCCTTGCCTCGGTCGGGCGCGTCCTGCAAAAGATTGTTCACGCCGGAATCTATGCCAGCGTGCCGATTCCCATAGGCAGAAGCGGCGGATAAAGGCGGCCGGAAGTCCATGCTGAAAACCACAAAACGTTCACGCCGCGAACATCTCTCCCGCCAGACTCAGGCGCTCCACTACCTGCATCGCCTTATCATGTCATTTTCCCGCCCCGCTGACGTCCTGGCCGCCTATCTCCGCCGACCCATGCGGGGGTTTTCCTTCCGCGCGGGTATTGAACATTTGATGCGCAAAGGCTTGGCCAACGCCAACGGTCCCGACGCACCGCATAACGGGGAACTCGTTCGCCGGGCTCGAGCGGTTCTGGATTGGTTGGACGGTACAGGCAACGG
>JAOAGV010000157.1 GCA_026415575.1 Candidatus Sumerlaeia bacterium | reverse complement strand
GTCGTGCGTGGGATCGTGATACGCCAGCGCTTCCTTGATCAGCGCGACGGTCTTGGCTGTGCTGTCGTACGTGCCGCGGTTGTTGGGCGCGCGATACCACGGCAGAACATTGCCTTGAATGTTGAGCTGATTGTATGAGGAACGCTGATAATAGTTGCGCAGACTTTCGTAGGGATACTCGGCGGAGTCGCCGTTGCCAAACAGCCGGCTGCTGATAAATGCGGCATCCTGCGTGTGCGGATAGTCGGGAAAATCAATAAGGAGGGCAAAGATTTTCGGCGAGCCGGTTGCCGGAAGACCCGTTGAATACGGAAAGGCTTCGGGACGGAACGCTTTGCCTTCTTCCAGCGCCCGGAGCTCGGCCAGCTTGCGCTGAATGAGTGCCGCCGAGACTCGGTGGTTGTTGTGCGTCTTGGTAAATTCCAAACGCGCGGCCAGCGAACCGTCCTGCCGATAGCGTTCAATCTGGTCTGGGCGGGGCGGCCACAGGGCTGGCAGAGGCGATGCGGCGGCCGCGATGACGAGGGCCAGCACAACCCCCCGCCTCCGCAAACACCTCCCCTTTTGCGAAGGATACTTCATATAAATGGTTTATGCGCATTTGCCTTAACGTGCGGCATTTGCGCTTCCTGGCATAACGTATAGAACCAAAGAAGCTGTTCGGTCAACCTCTTTTATCAGATGAAGTTGCGATGGGGTGCATCTCCTGAAATCGGGAAAAGGTTCATGGGAAATGCTGAAGGATTTCTTTACGTTTGACGCCGATGGAAAGAATGTGGCAAAACCCTTGCAACGAAATTAAAGGCCGGAAAACACTGTTCCACGCCGTTCGAGTGTGCCGGCCGGAAAAGGAGAGGAAGAATGACAGTCAGCCGCAGACAGTTTATCGGCCACACCGCCGCATTGGGAGCACTCGGACTTTCGGGGGCTCAAGGCGCCGGTGCCCCAGAGTCCAAAATTCCCGGGCCGCGTTTCCCTGACAGCAAAATTCGCATCCAAAAAGTCTTCATGGCCAAGCCCGTGCCCAGCTGGCCCACACCCAAGCTGGTCGTGGAAGACGAAATCAAGCGCCTCAATGGAATCATTGCAGGATTCCAAAACGAACTGAGCGACATCGAGTTCGCTCCGCAGGACATCCTGCTGCGCACTCCCGATCAGACGGCTGATCTGGCCGGGCGAATCGGCAAGGTGGATGCCATTCTGGCGTTTAATCTGACCTCGACCGTCGGTGCGTTGGTGCGCGCCGTCGCGCAGGTCGGTCTGCCAACCTATTTGTATTCGCAGCCCTACAGCGGACACGATTGGTCGGGCGTGGCGGCGCTCCAGAAGGAAGGCCTGAAAATCGAGTGCCTCGCCACAAGTGATTATCACGAGATCGTGGACGCGATGCGGCCGGTGCGAGCGATGCGCCGCATGCGCGAATCAAGGCTGGTCTATCTGAATACCAATCCCTATAACCCCAAAAATGCTGAAAAGATCAAAGCCGCACTGGGCACGGAGATTGTCTCGACCGATCCGAAGCGGTTCAATGCCCTGTTTGCGCGGTGCGACGAGAATCTGGCGCAGCAGGTCGTGCGGCGCTGGAAACGGAACGCGCGCAAAACCGTCGAGCCCAGCGATCAGGACCTTCTCGATTCGGCAAAATTCTATCTGACCATGCGCCAGATTCTGGCCGAGGAGCGGGCGCAGGGAATCACGATTAATTGTCTGGGGTTGTTCACAAACAAGCAGCTGCCGGCGTATCCGTGTCTGGGCTTTTGCGAGCTGAACAACGAGTTGTTTGTCGGCGGCTGCGAGGGCGATATGGACTCGGCGCTGACAATGCTTTTGTTCGGCTACATGGTCGGCAAGCCCGGCTTCATCAGCGACCCGGTGATTGACACGTCGAAAAACATCTTAATTCACGCCCACTGCGTCGCGCCGACCAAGATGGACGGCCCGCAAGGCAAGCCGGCCCCGCACATCATCCGCAGCCACCTTGAGGATGACAAGGGCGCCGTCTTGCAGGTCAAGATGCGAGTCGGCCAGACGATCACCATGGCGAAGCTGGTCGGCTGCGAGACGATGCTGATTTCAACGGGCAAGATCACCGACACGCCGGAAGTCGAGCGCGGCTGCCGGACCAAAATCACCACGCAGGTTGCCGACGCGCGCAAGATTCTCGAAGGCTACGCCCACGGCCTGCATCGAGTGATCTTCTACGGCGACCACGTCCGCGACGTCAAACGCCTGAGCCGTTTCCTGCCGATGACCGTCGTCGAAGAGTGCTGATCGAGAGTTTGGATTTTAGGTTTTGAATTTTGGATTGAACAGGTATCAAGAAAAGCGATCCGCAGATTTCGCGGAGGGGACAGATTTGTCGTGCGCGTTTTGGCATTCGCAAGCCCCTCGGGGACAGGCATCTGCGCTGGGGGAGCTTTTCCCGAAATCGCAATAGTCCTTCGATCATGCTGTGGCCTTATTGCGGCTGGAAAGGCGAAAAGGAAATAGCCTGAGGCAGCGCTTTGGACTGCGGCAGCCACGCTGCCGCTTTCTTTTGTGCCAAGATCAAGCCCGCCAAGCGTAAGCTCTCCCCCTCCCGCCAACGCTTTATCTGACGATGGACGATTTTAGCAAAGCGGCAGCATGGCTGCCCGCACTCCAAAGATCTTGGCGGGGTGCGGAGGGATTATTGCAGCATCACGCGGCGGTCTTGCTTACGGTAGCGGGAACCTTCTTCCGATTTTGGGAAATGCACTTGCCCTCCCAATATCTTTCCGCCAGCGGTCCCTCTGCTCTCTTGAACATTTGTAGGGGACCTTCTCTACTTCACCCGTTTCACGTCCGCCCAAACCGGGAAATGATCGGTCGGATAGCGGCCGAGGTATTTGAACTGGTTGATCCCTGCGGCCAAGGGCTGAAACTCCTGCGAGCAGAAAATAAAATCAATCCGCCGCTTGCCCAGTGTGCCGTCATAGCCGTGAAACGAACTCACGTCCGCCGGCGCGTTGGGATTTGTCGCCGCGAAACTGTCGGTCAGCCGCAGCGGATTGATCTTTGGGTCGGTCAGGGCGACATAAGGGGCCGAACCGACCGTGGTGTTGAAATCACCGGTCACGATCCAAGCGATGTCTTTACCATATTCCGGCAGGCGCTTCCGAATCAACTGGCCGCTTTTGGCGCGCGCCTCGGCATTGACGTGATCGAAGTGGGTGTTGCACACACCGACCGTCCGGCCGTCGGTGCGGTCAATGAAAATGGCCACGGTGGCGCAACGCACGCACGCTCCGCCCCACGTGTTGCTGCCGGCGATTTCGGGCGTGTCGCTCAGCCAGAATGTCTCGGCGGTTTTCAAGATGAAGCGATTCGTGCGATAGAACAATCCCATCGCTTCGCCGGCGGTATGGCCGTCATCGCGGCAGCGTGCAATACAGGCATACTCCGGAAGACGATCCATGAGATACAGCATCTGGCCATACTCGGCCTCTTGCAGTCCGAATACGTCCGGGTCCATGTCGCGCAGGGCGGCCACAACGGAGTCGCGGCGGTCGGCCCAGGGAAACTTTTTATTGCCCGCATAGAGGATGTTGAACGACACGGCGCGAAGCGTCGTTTCGGGCGCGCGTGCAGGAACCTGCCGCTCGACGGTCGGCGGCGCGGCTGCCTGTTTGTGCAGGTGCGCACAGGATACCCAACTCAGACCAAACAGGATCAGAATCCCCATCACACGATAATAACGCATAGGACTTCTCCTTTACCCAAAATCGGAATGGCGGACCCGAAAGACGCTTCCATCCGGGCGTCACGTTCGTCCGCACACAACACTTCCGCACGGGCTATTCGCCCGTGTCAAGTGCCGCGGTAGAATATAAGGAGACGTGGGATCTTCTCCAGAAATTGGGAGCAGGTCTTTCGACCATACTGTGGCCTTATTGCGGCTGGAAGGGCGAAAAGGAAAAGGCCTGCGGCAGCGCTTTGGAGTGCGGCTGCCATGCTGCCGCTTTTTCGCTTTGGACTGCGGCAGCCATGCTGCCGCTTTCTTTTGCGCCGCCCTCAAACTCACCAAGCCTCGATTCTTTCCGCAGCACCGACGCTTTGCCCGACGACCGACACTTTCAGCAAAGCGGCAGCATGGCTGCCGCACTCCAAAGCCCTTGGCGCTGTGTAGAGGGACTTATCCGGCATCAAGCAATGGTCTTGCTTGCGCTCGTGGATAATTTCTCCCAATTTCGGGAGATGCATTCAGGGGGCGTTATTTTTTGGCAGATTTGGGCTTGGGATTTTGATTTGCAGTTTTTGCCGCTGCGTCGCTTCCGGTTGGCGTGGTTGGCGTGTCCACCTTTGCAGGCGACGGGGCCGGCGTGTCCTTTACCGCGGCTTTTGCTTTCGACGGAGGAGTTTTCTCGACCACTGTCGGGGTGGTCGGCGCCGTTGCCGCATGTGCAGGACCCGTTGTGGGTCTGACTGCGGGAGCGGGCGGCGCAGGCGGCAGCGGTGGTGCTGCGGGGGCTTTCAACTCATCGCTTTTCTTGAGCAGATTGGTGAAATAGAACTCTGCGAGGCGAAAGACTTGCGGATCGTCGGCCCGCTTCACATAGTATTCCTTGCGCGCATTGGCAGTGCCGAAGATTAGCGTTTTGGTCGTCCCGTCGTCCAGTCCTAGCGACAGATACGTGGACGATGCAGTCAGCCCGTAGGAAGTGAGCGTGTCAGTGGTGGCGGGCGGTTCGAGGTCCTGTGCATACAGCATGCAGATTTGCTGGAGCCAGGGTTGGACTTTCTCGGCGCTGAGCGGCACGGAAGTCGGACGAACCAAGTGCCAGGGAGCGCCTTCCGACTCGCGTGCGAGCGCGTAGGATTCGTCGGCGCGATGGACTGCGACCCGCCGCACCGACGCGAGGTCTATCCGGAAAATATTGCGGTCGCGCCAGTCGCTTTGCTGAAGAACCATCCGCAGCATGCCGCGAATCAGATAGACGTTGTTCGATTCCGGCTTGCGCACGGGCGTGTGGAAGAAATCGCGCTCCATTTCGCCGACAATCAAATCCACTTTCCGTGCATTCTGCCGGTCATATATCCGTACACTGATCCCTTGAATTTGATCCACCTTAAAATTGATAAAGGCATCGGGACTGATCGAGACAAGGTCGGGCGGGCCGGCCTCTTTGAGAATGTTGAGGATTTGCTGCACGCGATCGCCGTCCGCGCGGTACCCCTCCTTCGTGAACCATTGATGGTCCTTGCGCACAAGCGTGGTGCTGGTGCCCATGCCGCGCAACTCAATGCGCGCGCAATCGGCTTCGTCCGGCACAACAAACAGCTCGACCTGTTCGTCGGGATGCGGTTTGCGTTCCGCTTCCTTGAACGGATTCTCGAAGAGCAGCAGCGCCGTCACAAGCACCGCCGCTATTGCCAGCATGATGATCGTCTGCTTATTCATGGCTTTGCACGTCGTTCACGCTTCAGCTTGCCGTTCATAGTCCGCCGCTCAACAATCGCCTTGCCCACGCACGCCGCCGTCGCCGCCGAACCGTATTATACAGCACGCCGGCCACCACCACGAGGGCGGGCATCGCAAACGTCCCAAGAATCTTATACCGATTGCGCAAGGCGGTGTTGGCCTCCTTCAGAATCTCCGCGTTCAACGTCCGGCTCAGCGGGTGCCTCACACGAATGTCGCCCAGCCCCTTGCCCAGGGCCATCCACTCGATGACATTCTGGAAAAAGGCTATATTGTTGTTCTGCTCGAAGCACATGCGCAGAAAGCCGTCCTGCAGAAAGAACGCGTTCCCCACCACGACCATTTGTGTTTCCGGGCTGAGATACTTGCGGTCTTCCGGGCGCGTCCGGCCGGTCTGCGGCATGGTCGTTCCCGCATCGAGCGGATACGATGTGCCCTCGGCGAAGTAGCTGGGAAACGTGCCCGTTAGCGCCGCAATCAGAGTGTGCGTCGCGCCCTTTGTGGACTGTTCCGTCGTGGGAGCCTGCGGCGCCGGTGCAATCCGGTTTCCCCAACGCACAATAGACCGCGGCGACGTCCACGCCAGCGGTGTCATCCGAACGCCGGCCGGCATCGAAGTGGCCGCCTCGAGGGTTTGCGTCCACGGCAGCGTAATTCGGTCCAGCCGCGACATGGCCGGATGTTGGCGGTTTAATCCCGGCCCCATGGCGTTGACCCAGAATTCATACGGCATGGGGAACCGGTTGATGGGGGCCAGAGCGCAGAAAGGATAGCCGTCGAGTGCCACCTCGCTTTTCACCCGTACACCGTATCGTTCCAGCAGCTGCGTAATGTTGGACGGTCGCAGCACCAATGCTTCGAGGCCCTCGTTGCGCAGCTGCCGGTTGTAGGTTTCCACCAGTGCCAGAAGTTTGCCGCCGCGCATGACGTATTGATCAATCTCGAACAGCTGCGCCGGTGTGAGGTCCTTTGGCGCCGCCAGCACCAACACGCTTACGGTGAACGGAATTTGGTTCGGCGGGTCGAGCCGCACGTCCAAAACATCCCACTCGCGCTGAACCTGTTTGCGCAGGAAGGCATAGTCGCGGTTCCACTGAATGTCCGGCGAGTTGGTGGCCCAGCCGATAACGTCCCGGCCGGTGCGCCGCACCTTAAAGATTTTCGACGTCAGCAAATACTCGAAGTTGCTGATCAGTTCACTCTGTTCACGGCTGCCCTCGTCCAGCAAACTCGGAATCAGCTCTTTTTTGTCCTGAAACTGCACCACAATACTGTTATAGACATCCACCTGGGTTCTCTGATCGCGCTTGAGGACCAGCACGCCCTGCGGGCGGATGCCTTGAAACATCAGTTCGCGCTGCGCGACCGGATCGTTGGCCGGCGCGATATACTCGATGCGCAGCTTACCACGCCCGTAGGTTTCATACTCGGCCAGCAGGTCGCGCAACTGCCGCTCGAAGGTCAGCAGCGCCGCCGGCAGGTCTTTCGACAAATAGACTTTGATGTTGATGATGTTGTCGAGGCCGGCCAGCAACTCCCGCGTGGTGGCCGACACCGTGAACTCTTTGTTGCGCGTCAGGTCCCAGCGCACAAAGTGGCGGTAGGAAAACAGGTTCACCACCGCGAGAATCGCAAACAGCGAAACCGTCGTGATCGCAAAGTTGGTTCCGTGTCGAAATCGCTGCGCCGCCATGCCTACTTCCACTTCCGGCTTTCGATCATGTTCGCATTTAAATAGAGGAAGAACACAATCAGCGACAGATAGTAGATGATGTTGCGCGAGTCTATCACACCCCGCGAAATGCTTTCAAAACTTGACCACAATCCCAAAAACTGCGCCGGCTTGACCAGCCACTCCGGCACCGTGTAGATCACTACTGCCGACCCGACCAGCAAGAACGCTCCGCAGAACGTCAGCCCTAAAATGAACGCCACAATCTGGTTCTCGGTCAAACTTGACGCAAACAGGCATATCGAAATATACACCGCCCCCAACAAAAACAGCCCCATATACGCCCCGACAACCGGTCCCCAATCAAACGCCGCCTTCTCCGATGCCAGATGATAGACAATCCACGGCAGCGAGACCGTCGTGGCCAGCGCCACCGCCCAGAAGGCCAGACACGCGAGGAACTTGCCCAGAACGATCTCGATGTCCCGCGCCGGCAGCGTCATCAGCATTTCCATCGTGCCGACTTTCTTTTCCTCGGCCCATGACCGCATGGTGATGGCCGGAATAAGAAACAGCATGAAAATCGGCTGCAAAAAGAAAAAGCGCCGCAAATCCGCCTCGGCAATCAGGAAAAACGGATACAGGAAAAATCCCTGCGACACCGCCAGATAGATTACCAAAAAAACATAAGCAATCGGCGTGCTGAAGTAACTGCGCATCTCGCGACTGAAAACTGTCAGGACTCGTCTCACCGCTGCACTCCCGCCTGCCGCTCAGCTTCTGTTGGCCGGGTGACAAATGGCCAACATGGACGATAATGGAAGAAACGCACAGAACCCCACCCTTCGGCGCCCGTCCACGTTGCCCACACCATCCATCTTTACCCAAACCACCCGCAACTCACTTCTCCGCCTTGGTCAGCTGGGCAAAAACTTCTTCGAGGCTGGCCGTCTCGCGGCTCAACTCGCTCAGCGTCCAGCCATTCGCCACCACCATCTGAAAGATATCCTCGCCCAAGTCCACGTCTTCGGCGACCGTCATCTCGTAGCGTGTCAGGTCATTCGGGCCCGCTTCCGACGCCGTGATGGACTTGATCTGCGGGAAGGCAGACAGTTTTTCATGCACGGCCGCCTGTGGCCCGCGAATGCGCGCCACAATCGTTGTTCCCCGTTGCGCCTTCCTCACCAATTCGTCCGGCGTGCCGTCGGCCACAATCCGGCCCTGATTAATGATGATCGCACGGTCGCACGTCGTGGTCACTTCGGGCAGGATATGCGTGCAAAGGATAACGGTCTTCTCGCGCCCGATCCGCTTGATCAATTCCCGAATCTCGATGATCTGGTTGGGGTCAAGGCCTGAGGTGGGTTCGTCCAAAATCAAAATATCCGGTTCGTGAATCAGAGCTTGCGCCAGTCCCACCC
>JAOAGV010000156.1 GCA_026415575.1 Candidatus Sumerlaeia bacterium | reverse complement strand
CCTGAAAGGGACCCTGATGTTGGGCTATCTGATGGTATAGATGACGCTTGACTTCCAGTGGGTTTGGGCCCTGAAAGGGACCCTGATATTTCGCTATCTGATGGATTAGATGAGGGCTGATTGGCTGATTTCCAGTGGGTTTGGGCCCTGAAAGGGCCATCTACTTTAGCCCAGGGCAACGCCCTGGGAAACGTTCCACCCCACGGGTTTTAAAGCCCTGAAAGGGCGCTCTATCATTGCCCGTGGTCATTGAAAGCGCGCCCTTTCCGGGGCAAAGGAAAACCTCGCCATCGCGAAGCGAACGATTCGTTCGCGCGTGCACCGGGGTTAAAGCATCTGTGGCCATGATCTGCGGCAAAAAGGCTATATTTTTAGATGAAAGAGACTAAAAACTCTTGTTCAAGGCAAAAGGTAAAAAATCATGATGAGCAAAAAATTTCTACTCGTGCTTTTGTGTGCTCTCGTGCTCGGATTGGGAATGGCGTGCCGCACATCGGCCAGCGCACCGCTTGGCGCTCGTGCCCAATCCGGTATCATCCCCGCCTCACTGTTTCCACGTACTCCGCGGGGTCTTGCGCTCATTGGCAGCATCGAGCGCCTTAGCCCGCAAGACCTCTGGAAACGGATCAATGGCGCGGCAGACCTGTTCATTTCTTATGGCTTTCGCGAATTGCTCGCCGGCAGTTTTGGCCGCGACGACCTTCCGCAACTTGAGGTCTCGATTTACGAAATGGGCGGCGATCTCAATGCGCTCGGTGTGTATCTGCAGGAGCGGACCGAAGGGAGCGAACCACTGAACCTTGGCTGGGGCGGCCATCGCAGCGGCGAGGGCGTTTTCTTCCACAAAGGCCCCTACTACGTGAAGATCATTGACTTGACCGATCGCGCGCAGCGCGGCTCGCTCGCCGAAACCGTGGCCCGCCAGATTGATCAGGCCATTCGCCTCGACCGCCGCACCATGACCGAGATGACGGTGTTCCCCGCCGAAGGCCTCGTGCCCGGTTCCATTCTGTATGAACACCGCGACGCGATGGGTCACGGCTTTCTCCAGCGCGTGTTCAAAGCCGACTATACTATCGGCGGCCAGACGGCCACGCTGTTTTATTGCCGCCAGCCCAATGCCGAAGGCCTGCTGGGCAAGTATCGAGACTTCGCCAAACACTTCGGCAAGATTGAACGCGAGTGGCAGGAAGACGGGTTGCGTTTAATCACGGTGGTTGCCTTTGGAAAGACGGAGACGATTTTCCTGCAGGGCGATGTGTTCGGCGGGTTGGTCGGTTGCAGCGATACGGAGACGGCTCTGCGCCTGATTCGTGCACTGTTGAACAACCTGCAAGCGGCCAATGGCGGCCGTTGAACCGGAAGATAAGCAATAGGTATCGTTCCATAGAGATTGCAGGTTTTTCCTGAAAACACACTCCATTGCGGGCTACATCCGGTGCGCCGGAGCGTGGACTACAAACTGCTGGTGGGCAGGCAGACTTCGACGGACCGGCGATGCAAGCCGCTGCCGGATTCGAAAACTCTACTCAAACAGCTCCATCTGGCCTGCGGGAGTTTCTCCCAGTAGTTCGGATACGCCCGTGCCAACCAATCGGACAAGGCGGCGGCCGGCCTCCGTACGCTTCAACAAAAGGGCGGCGGTCTGAAAAATCGTTTCGGCGTCGTCGAAACCGTCATCGAGGCGGCGCTGGCGCGTCACCTGCCGGAAGTCGGCATATTTGATCTTTAGCGTCACGCATTGTGCGCGTAGTCGTTTGACGGCGAGGCACTGTGCCAGCGACTCACTCTGGACGCGAAGCACGCGGCGGATTCGCTCGAGGTCGCCGGTGTCGGTCTCAAAAGTTTCTTCGCGGCTGAACGACTTGGCCGGCCGGTGAGCAACCACCGGGCGGTTGTCAATGCCGCGGGCAAATTCGTAAAGCCGTCCGCCGGCCTTGCCGAAAAGATGTTCGAGTTCCTCGCGCGACAGCCGGCGCAACTCGCCAACTTTTTTTATCCCCTGCTGCTGCAACTTGTGCTGCGTCACCGGCCCGATTCCCGGAATACGTCCTACGGGAAGGTCTGGAAGAAAGATTTCGATCTCCTCAGGCCGGATAATCACCAAGCCGTCGGGCTTTTGCAGATCGCTGGCTATCTTGGCCAGAAACTTGTTGGGGGCAATCCCCACCGAGGCCGTAAGTCCGATTTCTTCGCGAATGCGCTGCTTGAGGCACTGCGCCAGTTCTTCCGGCGATTCCGTTTGCGACACCCTGTTTGTAATGTCGCAATACCCTTCGTCCACCGAGACGGGTTCGACGCAATCGCTGAACTCGCGCAGGATGGCAAACACCTGCCGCGAAACCTGCCGGTAGCGCTCCATGCGCGGGCGCAGAAAAACCCCGTGTTTGCACAGCACGCGCGCCTGCTGCGTCGGCATGGCGGCCCGGATTCGGAACTTCCGCGCTTCGTAGCTGGCCGAGCAGACCACCCCGCGCGCCGACAATCCCGCCACAATCACCGGCTTGCCGCGAAGCGCAGGATTATCGAGCACCTCGACCGATGCATAGAAAGCATCCATGTCCACATGCAGGATCCAGCGTGGCGATTCGTTCATGACGATACGTTGCCCCTCGCCAGACGGTGCCAGACACAGGAGAAATGCCGTTTTCTAATCGGAGCAGGGCCTTACCTGCGACGGATTGCCCTCGCTTCATTGTGCCCGTACGGCGGATGAAACGTTCCTGCCCGCATCCTCGTGTATGAATAAGCTGTGGGACAAGAGTGTGCCCGTGCCGTCCAAGCACCGGGATGCGTTGATTTTTCACGCAAATCGCACACAAAAAGTCAAGACGCAGTTTGGCTGCCGCGCGTGTCGGAATTGCGTTTAGACTCTTTCGTCTAAACATCTATCCAAGATGCGAAAATCTTTTATAACTCCCAACCTCTTGCCTCTAACCTCTTTGCTTGCGGTCAAAGGCCACGTTAGACAGATACAGAGGAAATAGGTGGCTCTCACTTAAGCGGGGTTGTTCGGCCTCCGCCAGCCGCCAAAGTGTGAATTCCATACGTTCGCCGACAATCTCCTACGGGAAGATTTGGATTGCGCTTTGGGCGCGATTGCTTCAGGAAACATTTGTCCATTGCCGGGGTCGCGGTCCTTTGCAACAGGCCCCAAAAAACGGAGTGGAACCGCGTTGCGCGTTGCTCTGGTCAGCCTCTACGACGACCGGTGTCTGGGTCTGCGCTCGATCGCGGCGTTCTTGCGCGAGCAGGGCCACGAGGTCGCTCTTCTGTGCTTCAAGCGGTTCGACAGCGTGCGCATTTCGCCCGACGACCCCGCCGCATGGGCGCAGGCCCATTCGGGGGATTTCCCGCCGGTGACCGAAGCGCACGAGGAAGGAACCATTTTCTGCCCCTACATCCATCCTTCGACAGACCGCGAGTGGGCACTGCTGGTTGAAAAAATTGCCGCATTGCGCGCCGAAGTCGTCGGAGTGACCCTGACCACCGCCACCGTGCATATTGCCCGCGCGCTGACCGACCGCCTTCACCGCGAACTGCCCGGCCTGCCGGTGATCTGGGGCGGCGTGCACCCGACCATTTGTCCCGAAGAATGCCTGCAATGGGCCGACCGCGTGTGTGTGGGCGAGGGCGAGCACACGATGGCGGAGTATTGCGCCGACCCGGCGCGGACGGACATCGCCGGGTTGTGGTTCCGGCGCGGCGGCGAAATTGTCCGCGCACCGCTTCGCCCTCTCGAACAGGAACTGGACCGCTTTCCTTTCGCTTCGTTCGGCGAGGATGAATGGCTGATCGAAAGCGATCAGCTGATTCCATTGCCGGCGTCGAACAAGCCCTATTTCCGGGGTGTGTATTCGATCATGACACAGCGCGGCTGTCCGTTTGCCTGCACGTATTGCGTCCACCATCTGACGCGTCCGATGCACAAGGGGGAGCGGTATTTGCGGCGGCGGTCGGTCGGGCATGTGTTGGCCGAGTGCGAGAAGCGGGCGCGCGATTTCGATCTCACAGGCTTTGGTTTTTTTGATGATCTGTTCGTCGTCGGCGCCCCGTGGATCGCGCAATTCGCCGACCGGTATCCCCAACGCGTCGGTCTTCCCTTCGGCGGCTACGCATATCCGCTGGTTTCGACCGAGGCCATGCTTCGGCAGCTGCGCGAGGCTGGCATGGTGTTTATGGGCATGGGCATCCAAACGGGCAGCGATTACATTTCCCGTGAAATCTACGGCCGCCGCTACGGCGCCGACGCGCTCCTTGAACTCGCCCGGTGGGGCCGGCAATGTGGCTTTACGCTTCATTACGAGTTGCTGTCGAATTGTCCGTATGAAAGCGAAGAGGACTGCCGCGCGACGCTCCGCCTGCTGCTGCAGCTTCCGCCGCCCGACACACTCTGCATCAAACGTTTGGTGATTTTTCCGAACCTGAAAATTGCCGCGCTGGACAAGCGCCGGCCCAATCTGCCGGTCGCCACGTTCGAGTTCTACAACCAACTCTACCTTCTCGCGCGGCATCACCTCATTCCGGACGACCAGCTGATGGCCTTGACCGAGGATGCGTATCTCAAAAGTCATCCGGAAATAGTTCAAAACATAGCTCTTGCCATGAAATACGCGGTCGAGGCACGAAAAACCGTTCAAGCCGATCGGGACAAGTGGGCCGCTGAGGTGCAGCGCTGCACACTGCGCGGACTGCTTCGCCGCGCCAAACACGCGGTGAAGAAAAAACTTGGAGCCTAAGCGGCGGGCTGCGGCATAGAGAACAGGCAGACTGGACGTGCGGGACGGCACGGACAGCATGGACAGGGTGGACAATTCGATTGCGGGAGCTTGAATGCTGGGCAAGGTTCTGCTGACGGGATTTGGGCTGATCACCTACGGGCTGACGCGGTTTGCGTTCAACGTTTTGGTGTTGCGAATCCTCTCGCCCGCCTTTCTGGGCGAGGTCAACCAGACGCTGTCTGTGTTTTTGATCTTTCCGACGTTCTATGCTCCCGCACTGGGCAACGTCGTTTCGCGTTTTGCATCGGAATTCATTGGGGCGGGCCAAGCGCAGAAAGCACGCCAAATTTTCTCGCTTTCCCTCGTTCTGGTTGCCGCCGCTTCCGTTGTTGGAACCGCCGTAGCATGGCTCGTTTTCCCGGCGCTGCAAGGAAATCTACCGATTGCACGGACCACCGTGTTCGTGCTGGCTCCCATGTTGGCTCTCAATAGTTTCTACGGTTTCCTGAAAGCCTCCTACTACGGCTACGACCGGGTGAGCAAGTGTCTGGCCAATGAAATCGTGGCTTCGAGCGTTTTTTTCGTTGTTTTGGCCGCGGCGCTTGTCCTGCGCTCACGGTTCCTTGCCCTGCTGCCCTTTCTGGCCCATGCACTCGTATTCAGCGCAACGGCTGTGTGGCATCTGCGCGATCAACTAACCTTCCGCGCGCTGTTTCGCGACATTGCGCCCGACCTGCGTCGCTGCGCCCACTTTCTCTTCTGCACCATCATTAATTCGCTGACCGGTCCGGGTGCTTTCCATCTCGGCATCGTTCTGACCGGCCGCCTGACGGGTAATTCTGAAATCGCCGCCTACTACGCCGTGCTCCTCTATTCGCTCCAGCCGCTCAACCTCGTGCCGGTTTCGCTGGTGACGGTGATGATGCCCACAATCTCGCGCCATTACGGAGCGGGCCAGTTAGATGCCGGCGTGGAAATCTCCGAACGGTCTTTCCGCCCCCTCTTTCTCCTGATGACCCTGATCTGCGGCGGTTGCGCCATCCTTGGCCAGGAGGCACTGTTGGTCATTGTCGGCTCTCAGCGGACGGATTTGCTTGCGCCGTTCTTGATCATCTTGATCGCCATGTATGGGAGCCTAATCTCGTCGGCGCCGGGCATTCTGCTCAACGCCACGCGGCACATCGGCCAGATTGCCTCGAGTGGGGCGGTTGGCGCTCTTGCAGCCATTGTTCTCTGGAACCTTGCCATTCCGCGCTGGGGCCTTCTTGGTTCGGCTCTTGGCTATGCGGCGTTGCAATTGACCAAAGGGGCGTGGGCATTTCTGGCCGCGCGGCGGCTTCTCCGATGGCGCGCCCGAATGGGTTGGAGCCCGTGGGCCGGCGGGGCCGCTGCGGCGGGTCTCGCTGCCGTCTCGCTGCTGCTTCAACCGCTCTGGTACCATATGGCCATTGCCCTCCTGTTCACCGTCCTGATTGTGCTTTTTCACGTGCGCGATCTGGTCGAATACTTCAACCACTTTACCGCGGCGGTGCGGGGCGGTGTTTCCCCGAGCCAAGGCGACTCCCTCAATCCGGACTGATTCATGGATGCGCGGACGCACTATCCCATCGAGCCTCTGATGACCGCTCTTTTAGACGGCGATGCGGAAGCGGGCGCCGCCATTCTCGCCGCCCTCGGATACGTGCGTCCCCGTGCCGCTTTTGAAAACCTCGAGCGCATCATCACCCCCCTCGGACCCGGCATGGAAGCCGAACACCTCACGGGTCTGCTGTTGGAGACGCTCGACGAGTCCGCCGACCGCGACATGGCGCTGGCCAACTGGGACCGTCTGTTTGCCGCTTATTTCGGCCATGCGGGCCTTGCCTCGATGCTTCTGAGCGATCCGCAATTGACCGAGCGGCTGTCGCGTCTGTTCGGCCATTCGCAGTATCTGGCCGACATTTTGCTGCTGAACCCGGAATATGTGGAGTGGCTGGGTTTGCCGGCTGTTCAAAGCGAAAAGCCGCTCGAAGTTTATCGGCGCGAGATGGCCGCGGCAGTCAGCCTGTTTCGGGAGATGGAGTCGCGTCGCGCAGCCCTCTGCCGCTATCACCGCCGGGAAATGCTTCGCATCGGCCTGCGCGACCTGATGCAATGGGCCCCGCTCGAATCGGTTACGGCCGAACTGTCCGACCTTGCGCAAGCGGTGGTCGAAACAGCACTGGCACTTTGCACGGAACCCCTGCAAAGCCGGTTTGGCACGCCGCAGACCGGCGAGGGCCCGGCCCCGTGTGGCTTCGCCGTGATTGCCATGGGCAAGCTGGGCGGCCGCGAATTGAATTTCTCATCCGATATTGATTTAATCTTTGTCTATGAGTCGCCCGGCGTCACGTCCGGCGTACGCGATCATACCGGTGCCACGACCCGTGTTCTGTCCAATCAGGAGTATTTCGCCAAGCTCGGCACCGCCCTTATTGACTTTCTATCGCGCCACGGGCCCGAAGGCCATCTCTATCGGGTGGACATGCGGTTGCGGCCCGACGGCGTCAGCGGTCCTCTGGCCCACTCGTTTGCTGCTTGTCAGAATTACTATCTCGCGCGCGCCCGCCTGTGGGAACGAATCGCCTTGCTCAAGGCCCGCGGCATTGCCGGCGATGCCGCTCTCATCGCCCAATTCGAGACGCTGGCCGCCGGCTTTGTGTTTGCTCCGGCCCCGCCGGCCGCCCTTTTGGACGAAGTGCTGGCGCTGAAATCCCGCATTGACGACGGCGTGGCCCAATCGGACACTGGCTACCGCGAAATTAAACGCGGCCGCGGGGGCATCCGCGAAATCGAGTTCATTGTCGCCGCGCTCGAAATCCTTCACGGCCAAACCCGCCCGCACCTTCGCGAGCGCTCGACTCTGGGTGCCCTGCGCGCTTTGGCTGCTGAAGGAATTCTCTCCCGCGACGACGCTGCACTCCTCGAATCGGCCTACCGCTTCTTCCGGCGCATCGAGCACGCCCTCCAATGCATGGCCTGGCAACAAACGCATCTGATCCCCGACGACCCCGCCGAGCGGGCCGCTCTCGCTCACCGGTGCGGCATCCGCCGCGCCACGCCGTCCGAATCGGCAGAGGCCTTTGTAGGCGAGCACCAACGCCTCGCCGAGGCCGTCCATGCCCTGTTCGAGGACTTGTTTCATGGCGATGCCGGACGGATCGGCCGCCCGCCGTCCGCCCTGCTGCGTATCCTCGATCCGGATTGCAGTCGCGCGGAAGCCGCCGGGATGCTGGCAGGATGGCGATTGCGCGATCCGGCCCTTGTCGAGTCACTTCGGCGTCTGGCCCGCGGTTCGCCGACTTTGTTTGTCAGCGCCGACGGTCAGCGACGGTTCGAGCATCTGCTGCCCGCCTTGCTCGAGGCCTGCCGGCCCGTGCCGTGGCCCGACAAGGCCATCCATCACCTCGAAGGATTTATCCATGCGTGCGGCGATGCCGGCGGGTATTACCGCCTTTTCGATGAAAATCCCCCCATTCTAAGTTTGCTCATCTCTCTCTTCGGTTCGAGCAGCCAACTGGCCCAGACGATCATCGGCAATCCCGGCTGGTTCGAGCCACTGATCGCACCGGAAACTTTTGAGTCGCCGGCTGCATGGTTGACTCAGGCCGGTCGCCAACTTGTTGCATCGGCCGGCACCAATTCCGCCGAACGCCTGCGTGCCATGCGCGACCTGACGACCCTTGCTTCGCTGCGAATCGTCGCCCAGTACATCGTCGGCTTGGCCGGAGCATCGGAAACCGCCGCCATGCTTTCGTTGTTGGCTGACCTGTGCATCGAGGCGGCTGCGGCGTGGGCCTGCGCCGACATCGCTCAAGCGGGCAATTCGGCCGAAAGTCCGCCGCTTCCTTTCGCCGTTCTGGCTTTGGGGAAACTCGGCCGCCGCGAATTGACCTTCTTTTCCGACCTCGACTTGGTTTTTGTCTCAGATCCGGCGCGGACGGCTTACTCTCTTCCCGCC
>JAOAGV010000155.1 GCA_026415575.1 Candidatus Sumerlaeia bacterium | reverse complement strand
ACAGCGCGCCAATGTACATAGGCAGAAATGCGGCCCCGCATAAGCCGAAAAACACCGCCGTGGCTTGGGCAATGATGCTTTCGGGCAATTGATAGCCCAATGTCACCGTGACCAGAATGGCCACCACCGTGCCGAGACGCGTAATAATCACCGTTGCGGGACCGTGCCCCAGACGGCCTGTGCAGCGCTCGTAGATATCGCGTCCGACGGCCGTACCCATGGCGTGGAATTGGGAGGCCAGTGTGCTCATGGCCGCCGAAAGCAGGGTCAGCATGAAAATGGCAACAAACCATTTGGGCATGAACTTGTTGATGTAAAGCGGAATAATGGCATCCACATTGCCGCCCGCCGCTGCCACGGCCACCTTGCCCGTTTCTCTGAAAAAGTAAACATTAGACAATGCGCCGACTGTGAATGCGACCCCCGTCATCATCAGGATGAAGACGCCGCCCACGAAGACGCCGCGGTTGATCTCGCGGTTTGATTTGACGCTCATGAACCGCACAGCCAGTTGCGGCTGCGCCAGCACGCCAATGCCCACGCCCAGCACGATGGTCGTGACGAGGGTCAACCACATGGGCGAGCCGAATTTCGGCATCGCCGTCCAGTTCACGATTCCGCCCGCCTTCAGTTTTTCGGGAATCTGCGGTGCAAGGTCCGACAAGGCCGTATGGGCAGGCGTAAGCCCGCCAAGGCCGGCGTACGCCGAGATCACCAGGAGGCTCATCCCGACAAACATGATGGCGCCCTGAAACGCGTCGGTGTACATGACACCCTTCAACCCCCCGGCCACCACATAGGCCGCCACGATAACCGAGAATAGCGCCATCGCGACCTGAAACGAGATGCCAAAAGTTTGCTCCACGAAGCGCGCTCCGCCGATGATCACGGCCGCCGCATAGAGCGGCATGAACACAAAAATGAGCACGCCCATAAAAACCTGAATAAAATTTGACTGATAGCGTTTGCCCATCAGTTCCGGGAAGGTGTGGGCGTCGAGGTTGTGGCTCATCGGGCGCGTGCGTTTGCCGAAGATCACGAAGGCAATGAAAATGCCGACAAAGATATTGAGAAATGTCAGCCACAACAGGCCCAGACCGAAAGTGGCGGCTACGCCTCCGAATCCGACGATGGCCGAGGTTGAGATAAAGGTCGCGCCGTAACTGAGCGCCATGATGATGGGATGCGTTTTGCGGCCTGCCAGCAAGTAATCGGCGGCCGTTTGGGTCTCGCGGTAACCGCGGAAACCCAGATACACCGTGATGAACAGGTAGATCAGCGTGACGATGGTTAGAGTTGGGATGCTCAGATGAGATTCCATGGTCGCCCCCCTCAACCCAGCGTCTCGTCAATTTGACTCTCTTCTTTGGCCCATTGCACATCCTCGGGGGCCGGCGGGGCCTCGCCCTCGCGATTCCACATGATCAGGCCGTATAGAGCGCAAACCACAGCCGAGAGAACACACAGACCATAGGCCAGCGCGACCCAAAAATCTTGGATGCCAAGCATAAAGGAAACCCCTCCCTCATTCGGTGCGCCCGCAAGCACACTCAGTCGCGCTGACCGCTGCTCTGGCCCAGCAAGCGCCAGCGGCCACCGCCAAGGGGGTGGCAGACGCCAGACTGATCGCGATGTCAAGGGGCCTTAAGCACCAGTTTGCCCCGGCATACGGCGTCAGGAGCGCTTCAGCAGGCCGCGGGCGAGCAACTCCTCGGCAATTTGGACCGCATTGAGCGCCGCGCCCTTGCGCAGGTTGTCGCTCACAATCCACATTTCGAGACCGTTGGGATTGGAAATGTCCTCGCGAATGCGACCGACATAGGTCTCGTCGCGCCCCTCGCAATAGATTGGCGTCGGATAATCATTTTGCGAGGGGTCGTCCACCACGACGACGCCGGGCGCGTCGGCCAGCAGGGCCCGAACTTCCGCCGGAGTGATCCTCTTGCGCGTCTCGACATTGACGCTCTCACTATGCCCGCGCAGCACGGGCACGCGGACGGTCGTGGCCGTAATGGCGATCGAATCGTCACCCAGAATTTTGCGCGTTTCGTTCACCATCTTCATTTCCTCCTTCGTATAACCGTTTTCGAGGAAGGAGTCAATGTGGGGGATGACATTGAATGCGATCTGATGCGGATAAACCTTTTTCTCAACCTCCTGCTTGCCCTCTACCAGAATCTCCCGGGTCTGGCGCAGGCACTCGTCAATGGCCTTCTGCCCCGTGCCGCTGACGGACTGATAGGTCGAGATGACCAGACGCCGGATGCCGACGGCGCGGTGGATCGGTGCGATAGCCACGATCATCTGGGCCGTGCTGCAATTCGGGTTCGCAATGATGCCTTTGTGTTTGGCCAAGGCGTCGGCATTGGCCTCCGGGACGACCAGCGGAACCTCCGGATCCATGCGGAAATAACTGGTGTTGTCCACCACGACAGCGCCCGCCTCGACAGCCTTCGGGGCGAACTCCTTCGAGATTGCTCCGCCGGCCGACGCCAGCACGATATCCACGCCGGCGAAACTGCCGGCCGTCAGTTGCTCGACCACATGGAGTTTGCCGCGGAACGGGATTTTCTTGCCAGCCGAGCGCTCGCTCGCCAGCAGCCGGAGCGTCGTGCAGGGAAAATGCCTCTGCTCGAGGGTCCGAAGCATTTCCTGTCCCACGGCGCCCGTGGCACCCATGATGGCAACCGTCAACTTCTTCATGGCTCAATCCTTGCTCGCGCGGCCTTCCCGCCGCCCGTGGTGATGATAAACGGCGCTACAACTCGCACGGGCAAAACGATGTGCAAGAGTGATTCCATGGACAGTCGTCCCCTACGGCAGGCTGCCATTGGGCACCCGCAGTTTGGAAATTTCGCTTTACCCGACAGGCGCACGCAGGGATACCCGACACGCGTTGATAACGAGAGGGCACGCGGGAGAATAGATCATGAAAAAACTTATTCTGGCGGCGGCTGTTTTTGTTGTGGCGCAGGCGGCCGTGGCGCAACGGGCGGTAGCACTCAACCCGTGCGACTGCTACGACTGGCGCAGCCAGTACTACTGGAATCCCGGCCCCGAGATCACCGGCCGCTACGGCGACAGATATTTGTTTTCGTGCGAGACCGGCGAAACCTACGCCGACCCGATGTATTACCGTGGCCAGCATGCCCTGCAGCGGTGGAAGTCGGTCCGCGGGCGTCTGCCGGCACCTCCTCCGCCCCTGACGAGCGGCACCAAGACGCTTCTGTCGGATCCGCATGCAGCCAGGCAATAACTGCGGTCAGGACCTGCGGCGGAAACGGGCCCTCGCGGGCATCCTTGCCGCCGCGGCCATATCCGGGCTGGTGTATGCGGCGGCTTACATTGCCTTCCGCCTGACGCACACGCAGGTTTGGGAGCGCGACGGCAATGCCTACATCATTTTTCCGAAGGACATGCCGGTCGTGTATTATGTTTTCCGGCCTCTGTCGTATGTGGACGGTGCGCTGACCGGCATGCGGTTTCACATAGGCCCGCACCGGTGAATGGCGGAGAGGGGGGGATTCGAACCCCCGGTACGGGTTTACCCCGTACGACGGTTTAGCAAACCGCTGCCTTCAGCCACTCGGCCACCTCTCCGCAAGAGAGTGCTGTTAGCGGTTTGCGCAGATACGGCCTTAGCGCGCCGTGACGCCATTATTCAAGAGCAACACGCACGCCCGCGCGAGTCATTTGGAGAAATCACCCGAAAAACGGCGGGTGATGTCGCCGTAGGCGTCAATGCGCCGGTCGCGCAAAAACGGCCAGTTACGCCGGACATCCTCCTGCACCGCCCGATCGGCCTCCGCATAAAGGATTTCCTCCCGGTCGGCGGAGCCGCGGACGAGAACCTCACCAAAGGGGTCGCAGATGAACGACTGACCCCAAAACTCGATCCCGTCGCCGGCCAAGCGTTCGTGGCCGATACGGTTCACCGCCGCCACATAGACACCGTTGGCAATGGCGTGAGCCCGCTGAATCGTCTCCCACGCTCCATGCTGACGCTCGCCAAAAGCAGCCTTCTCAGACGGGTGCCAGCCGATGGCGGTAGGGTAGAAGAGGACCAGAGGCCCCTCGAGAGCCGTCAAACGGGCCGCCTCCGGATACCACTGGTCCCAACAGATGAGCGCGCCGATATGCCCGGCACTCGTGCGAAAGGAACGAAAACCGAGATCCCCGGGAGCAAAATAATACTTTTCGTGGTACAGCGGATCATCCGGAATGTGCATTTTGCGGTAAAGACCGGCGATACTGCCGTCGCGTTCCAGCACGACGAGAGAATTGTGATACAGCCCCGGTGCGCGGCGCTCGAATAGTGGGGCGATCACCACGACTCCCGCCTCGGCAGCCACCGCGCCGAGCGACTCGGTGGACGGCCCCGGGATTGGCTCTGCCAAGTCAAACAGCGACGGATCCTGACGCTGGCAAAAGTATTGGGAGCGGAACATCTCGGGCAGGCAGACCACTTGCGCTCCATTGGCGGCTGCCTCGCGCACACGCGCACACGCCTTGGCAAGATTCGCCTGCGGGTCCGGCGACATGGACATTTGGACAAGTGCAATGCGCACGGGCGGCGGGCCTCCTTCAGATTGCCATTGTGCCGAAACGCTCCGGTGCCAATGTCAAAATGCAAGCCCGCGGTGGGAGCGCGGGATCTACTCCACAAACTCCAGCCGTGTGCCCGGGCTGACCCGGCTGGCCAGTTGCAGCGCATCCCAATTGGTCAGGCGGATGCATCCATGCGATGTGGTCTTGCTGATGGCTTCCGGGTTGGGGGTGCCGTGAATCCCGACGCTTTTGCGCGAGGTGCCAATCCAGACAATGCCCACGGGGCTGTTCGGTCCCGGCGGCAGCAACGCCGGTGGCTTGCTGTCGTCCACATCCCAGAACAATTTCGGCTGATACATGAAGGTCGGTTTATGGTTGACCGCAGTCACCTGATAGGTGCCCAGCGGCAGGGGGTCGTGCTTGCTGCCCAGCGTGGACGGATAGTAAAACA
The DNA here is from genome assembly GCA_026415575.1 of Candidatus Sumerlaeia bacterium. Lineage (GTDB taxonomy): Bacteria > Sumerlaeota > Sumerlaeia > JADFCW01 > JADFCW01 > JADFCW01. The sequence continues at coordinate 3,724 of JAOAGV010000155.1, read as the reverse complement.
TAAACCGGCCTTCGCTGTCGAACGCCTCTGTCCACTTGTTATGTTTCGAGATGCGCACGACGCTGACCTTGCCGCGCGACTCGTCAATGCCCCGAAGCACATTCAAACCCAGGATTCGCTGCCCCGGCTGCAGGTTGTCGAGATCCACGCCCGGGTTGAGTTTGCGCAGCAACACTGGCGAGCAATGAAACTTCTCGCCCATTTTTTCCGACAGTGACTCGTAAGGCAAATACTTGAGTTTCGCCATCGCATAGTAATCGCGCGGAATCTCGTAGAACGGACCCTTTACATCCTCCTCTGTAACCGTATAATCCAGCAAGTAACCGCGATCAAACGAGTTCAGGCGGGCCATGATCCGCTCGTCCAACTGGCCGGTGGGCTGTAAACCGTTATTCATTTGATAAACATACAGGGCTCGGCCCGTGTTGTAGCCCCATTGGCCGTCAATCTCGCCCGGGGAATAGCCGTGGTAATCGAGAAAAATCTGAAGTTTCAGCACATCGAGGTCGTCGTTCGGATCGCGGGGGAAATTGATCTGGCGTCCCACCTGACCGACCGACCCCTGCTGGGCCGCCGGCGCCGCCACAGTGAAGGCGCCGCTGCTGCGCGGGCGCTCATCGGGCGTCACGATTGTCTCAAGGCGGTAACGCGGAACGGTAGAGGGGACGGGATTATTGGGATCCTCGATCACATCGTCGCGGTAGTATGACTCTGGAACCGGCTGTGGCGTGGCCTGGCGCGGCGCCTGCCACTGGCGAGGGCCAGCATCCGGATCCTGAACGCCCCCCCGGAAACGGCGCAGCGAACCAAACAATCCGCGGCGCTCGGGCTGAGGAGCATAAACGGACGGGTCGGCCTCGCCATAGCGCGCCGACTGGCCCATGACAGGCTGGGGGAAAAATGCGAAGATTGTCGGGATCACGGCTGCGGTGAGCAACCACTGTCTGCGTCTGCTGATCATCTGCCTCATTGCCAACTGTCTCAACCGGCGCTGCATCGCCGGTCTGCTCTGCACAAGTTTCTCTGCCCGGCACCGTCACCACGGCTTGCCGGATACAGTTCAAAAACTGTTACGCCCTACTGATGGCGCGCACCGCTATTCGGGAATCCTGACCCCTTCAGCCCAGCCGGGCAAGCCGGCGGAAGGTGTCCTTGATGGTCTGCCACGCGAGCGCCGGATTGGCCGGCCGGATCCACGACAGGTGGTTGCAGGCATCGAAACCCCAGACGGCGATGTTGCGCACGCCCGCAGCCACCATCGCGTCGCACGCCTGCGCCAGTTCCGGCTCGCGGCCCGCAGGTACGCGGAAACCCTGCAACCAAACCTGCGCCTCGAGTCCGTGGGCATCGCACACCTGCTTGACGAGCCGCGAGTGCGCTTCCACATAGCCAAGGTCTTTGTTGGCTGCCAGCCAGTACGGATCAGTGCCAAAAATGTCCAAGTGTGGTATGGCAGCGAACCGGTTCCAATCGGAAGTGGTCTTCTCGATGTCCCCGTGCGGCAGCACACAGAGGCAGTTGCGGCATCCCTTCTCGTGTCCGTAGGCGATCAGTTCGGATAAAAACTCAATGATGCAGCGCTCTTTGAATTGTTCCACCTCTTCGGTGGGCTGGTCGGGCATCGGCTTGCCAAACATTTCCTCGAAACGCTGGCGGCACACGGCGCAGCAGCAGCCCCAAGTGTTCGGGCGACCACCCATCCAATGTGGCAGATAAAAATGCGGTTCGTCCCAAAACAGCACATCCGCGCCAGTGGCCGCCGCCGCGTCGGTCCATTCGCGCATGAAGGCCCGGAACTGCGGATGGTTGGGGCAGCACGCGGCCGCCGGACGCCCGTCGCTGACCATCTGAAGCGTCTCCGGATGAAGCAGGCCGAAGTTGGTAAAGGCTTCGCCACCAAACACCTTGCCGACACCCCACGGGTCAATGTGCGTCTCCAGGCCCAGTTCGCGGCTCATGGCCACGAGGTCCGCCACCGCGTCGCGGCAAAATGTCAGGTCGTTTTCGCTGAATGTGTGGACGACGAAGGTGCAGCCGCATTCGAGCAATTCCCGCATGTCCTCGCGCGCATGGCGCAGGATGCGGTTGCCGAAATAGGAACAGCCCAGTTTCATGGATGGCCTCTCATCGGGGCGGTTTGTTGAATCGCTGTGCGCCCACCACGCCACCTCAAATCGCCCGGTCAAGCCGCGAAGCCGCTCCGCCGGTACCGAATACGCCATGCACGCCAAGGTAAGGCGTCCATTGCACCGCTATGGCAGGTTGGGCGATTAGCTCAGCTGGTTAGAGTGCCGGCCTCACATGCCGGAGGTCACTGGTTCGATCCCAGTATCGCCCACCATGCGCACCCCCACGACAAATCAGGCCCCGGACTTAGCCGGATGCCGCCGAGTGCTCGTTCCCTGTAAACCCTATACATTCCCCATATTTCCGTTCAAGCCTGTACAAGCGGAATGCGGAAACCTCACCTCGCGATTGCGCAACTCGCGTGGCTGCAACCGGCGGGGCAAACGGTTGGCTTTCCACCGTCAAAGACAAATCCGAAAAATCGGACGAAAAATCGGGGACGGTTGACTAACGAAAAATCGGGGACGGTTGACTAATAGCGCAGAAAAATCGAAAAATCGGGGACGGTTGACTAAGACAAAAATGTTGTCCGTTTCACCACGCTTATCGAGTACTATCCGCCTCCGCCAAACTACTAACAGGGGAAAGGATGCGTCTTACGAATACCGCCTGTAAAATCGCCCTCCGATGGTTGGTTATCTGCTGCGGTCTCATGTTCGCGGCTGGGATTTCCGGTGCCACCGAGTCGCTGCTGCGGGCAGAGAGACCGCCGAAAAGCGCACAGCAGTTATACACGGAAGGTGTAGTCGTCGGCGACGAAGCGTTTCTGTACCTTCCCGTCGCTTCGACTTTCGACCGCGCAAGCGGTCGGTACGGGGCTCGCACTTTCTTTCGCTACCGCGACGGCAGCGATCCTGTTCCCGTGCTTTCGCTCAGCGAGGCGAAGGTCTATTCGGCAGCATTCTCAGCCAAGATGGCTTACGACCCGGTATCCGGCCGTTTCGCGGCTGCCGGACAGGTGACGGGTTCCGTTGGTGCGAACACGAACCCGATTGTCGTGATTGATCCCGGCCCGACGGCAAAGGTTCATGTAGTCTCAAGAAATGGGCGATTGAACGGCAGGCCCGTGTTTTCTCCGGACGGTCAATGGCTGGCGTTCTTGTCCTCGCCCGCCGACGCGTGGGACTGGGAGCACAGGTCAGTCAAAGGGCTGACTCTGCGCGTCATCCATCTTGCCACCCTCAAAGAGACCGAGTTATCCCCCGCCGCTTTCAACGATATCCCGACAGGGGCGCCGGTTTGGTCGCCCGATTCGAAGTGGATTGCCTACGCTGCTTCCTTCCACCCAAAGACTCGCCGGATTCATGTCGTTCAGCCGGATGGCCGCGGCTTCCGCACTCTGGCGCCTAACGAGCCATATTCAGTTTCGAACCTTGTCTGGCCCACCCCGAATGATCTGTTGTTCACCAGAATCGGCACGCACGGTATCTACAGGATTTCGCTGGATTCAGAGCAAGTCTCAATCTTCAAGTCCGGCCCGTTTAGCGGCGAACTGGAACTCTCGCCGGATGGTTCGCAAATCATGGCTTCTACCACTGACCGGTTGACGGGCCAGAAGACGACACACTACCTCGACCTGCAAGGGGCGGAAGTCCCT
>JAOAGV010000154.1:3169-8746 GCA_026415575.1 Candidatus Sumerlaeia bacterium | reverse complement strand
GGACGTGTATGCCATTGACCAGCATACGAAATTCGGCCGGTCAATGGTCGGCGTGGAAGCCGACCCTCCACGGTGTCGGAATCCGGTCGAGGCGGAGTTTGACCTCCGAATTCGGGAATTGTGCGATGCAATCGAAGAAAGGTCACGCTCCCAGCACACGCGCTGCTCACTGGGCTGTTGACTGTAAGGGCTGCAAGGCCGCACTTATTCGTGGGGGGCTTCTTCGTCGGACAAATTCTTCCGACCGGAAATCAGTTCCCCCGCGTCCTCACTGTGCTTGCACTGGGGACACCGCAGCACATGCTTGCCCTCGCGCCGGATATACACCATAAAATAGTAGCCGCACGCCGCGCAGGGATGCTTCACCGGTTTCTCCCATTGCACATAGCGGCAAGCGGGATAGCGCGTGCAGCTGTAAAACACCCGGCCGCGTTTGGACATGCGCTCGACCAGTTCACCCGAGCAGTTTTCTTCCGGACAGGGCAGCCCCATTTTCAGCGGCATGGTGTTGCGGCAATCCGGATAGCCTGCGCAGGCCAGGAAGCGTCCGCGCCGACCGGTCTTGATGACCATCTCGCGGCCGCATTTTTCGCATTTGAACTCGGTTTTTTTTGCCGGCCGCTGATAGAGATTGGTCTCAGCCTGTTCCTTCTCCATCGAATATGGTTTGGCATTGCGGCATTTGGGATAGGCCGAGCAGGCGAGGAAACGGCCGTTGCGTCCCCAACGGAGCACCATGTCGGCCCCGCATTTGTCGCATTTGTACTCGGTGGGCACGACCTCGCGGCGAACGTTGCGCATGCGGGTGTCGGCTTGCTCCAGCCGCATTTTGAACTGCTGCCAGAAGTTTTTCAGCAGATCGTGCCAGTTTGCCGTGCCTTCTTCGACACGGTCGAGTTGATCTTCGAGCAACGCGGTGAACTTGACATCCATGATGTCGGGGAAGCTTTCGACCAGCAGGTCGGTGATCATTTCGCCCAGTTCAGTGGGATGCAGGCGCCCCTTGATCTGCTCGACGTAATTCTTCTCCTGAATTGTGCTGACGATCGAGGCATAGGTCGAGGGCCGTCCGATTCCCTGAGCTTCGAGTTCGCGGACCAGCGAGCTTTGGTTGAATCGCGGCGGCGGTTCGGTGAAATGCTGGTTGGGTGTGATGGACAGGACGGCAAGACGGTCGCCCTTTTTCAGCGGCGGCAAAGCGCCGGCGGTCGCCTCCTCTTCTTTGCCGTTCTCGTCATCGGCGGGAACCTGATAGAGAGTGAGAAAACCCGGAAAGATTTGCTCGAGGCCCGTGGCGATGAAGCCGTATTTGTTCTCCGCCAAGGCCGTCACACGGGTTTGATGAAATCGGGCGGCTTCCATCTGGCTGGCCATGAAGCGTTTCCAGATCAACTCATAGAGGATGTATTGATCGCGTTCGACGTGGGGCCGCACTTCTTCCGGTGTGAGCGTGGGAGTGGGGGGGCGGATGGCGTCGTGCGCTTCCTGAGCGGATTTGCGGCTTTTAAAGACATTGGGCTTTTCCGGCAGATAGTCTTTGCCAAATCTTCCCGCGATATACTCGCGCGCCTGAGCGACGGCCTCTTTGGACAGCCGCACCGAGTCCGTGCGCATATAGGTAATCAAGCCTTGAACGCCCTTTTCGCCCAAGTCCACGCCCTCATAGAGTTGCTGGGCGATCATCATGGTTTTTTTCACGGAGAAGCGCAGCTTCCGATAGGCGTCCTGTTGAAGCGTGCTGGTGATGAATGGCGGGGGCGGATTGCGGCGGATTTCCTTTTTCTCCACTTTGGAGACAATGAGCGGGCGGCCCTCGACGGCATCCACGATTTGCTGGGCGGCCTCGCGTGTGGCCGGCTCATATTTCTCGCCGTCCACCGTGGCCAGTTTCATGGCGAAGGGCGGGGGCGTCGGTCCTTCGACTTGGAGGTCTATGGTCCAATACTCGCGCGGCTGAAACTGCCGAATTTCATCCTCGCGGTCGCAGATCAAACGGAGTGCGACCGATTGGACGCGCCCTGCGCTCAAACCCGCCTGCACACGCTTCCACAACATCGGACTGATCTTGTAGCCAACGAGGCGGTCGAGAATGCGCCGCGCCTGCTGGGCTTCATAGAGCGCCTTGTTCAGTTTTGCAGGTTTTTCGATTGCACGCAGAACCGCGTCGCGCGTGATCTCCTCAAACGCGGCGCGGTGCACCGGCCGGTCGGCCACCTGCAATTCCTCGGCGATATGCCACGCAATCGCCTCGCCTTCGCGGTCGGGGTCGGGAGCCAGATAGATGCGTTCGCACTGGCGGGCGGCCTTGCGCAGTTTTTCCAGAAAACGGCTCTTGCCCGGCAGAATCTCATATTCGGGGCGGAAGCCGTTGTCCACGTCCACACCCATGCGGTTGGTGGGCAGGTCTTTGATATGGCCCAACGAGGCCTCGATAATAAAATTATTGCCCAAAAATTTGCTCAAGGTGCGCGCTTTGGTGGGCGACTCCACAATCACCAGCGATTTGCTCATTATTCCGTTCCTGCAACGTAAAGGTTTCCGGGCAGATGACGGATCAGCCCTTTCATTTCCAAATCCAACAAGGCGGCCGAAAGCGGTCCGAAACCAATGCCGCTGTCGGCCAGCTGTTCGTGTAAGAGGTCGAAGTGGAGCGGCTCGAAACGAATTCGCTCGAGGACGGCGCGGGCAGTGGGGTCGAGCGGACTGTCGGCGGGGGCAGAGCCGCGTGCCACGCCAACCGACGAGGTTTCCCGAAGGATTGCCCCCAGCTGATCCTTGAGCTCTTCGAGCACGTCGCGGCCGTTTCGGATAAGCGTTGCGCCGGCACGAATGAGATTGTTGGTGCCGCCGGACATCTCACGCGTAATGTCGCCCGGAACGGCAAACACATGGCGGTTTTCATCCAACGCGGCCTCGGCGGTAATCAACGCGCCGCTCTTTTCTCCCGCCTCGATGACCACCGTAGCCAGACCCAGCGCGGCCATGGTGTGATTGCGCGTGGGAAAGTAATAACGCTCGGCGGCGGCGGTCATGGGAAACTCGCTGAGAACGGCGCCTTGCGAAATGATTCTGCGGCGCATTTCTTGGCGCTGGGTGGTTTCGCGAACAGCCAGACCCTGAGCCAGCACGGCCACGGTCCGCCCGCCGTTGCGCAGGGCGCTTTCGTGCGCGATGGAATCAATGCCATAGGCCATGCCGCTGATAATCGTAAGCCCCGAGCCGGCCAGTTCGGCGACGATGTTCTGGCAGGCCATCTTTCCGTATTGCGTCATCTGGCGGCTGCCGACCACGACAACGGCCTGCCGGTCGTCGGGCCGAAGGTCGCCGAGCAAGTAGAGCGCCGGCGGAGGGGCGGATGAGCGGCGGAGGTTCTCCGGATAGCGGGGGTGGTCGAAAGGAATCAGTTCGGCGCCCGTTTCGGCGATGGCGTCTTTTTCGCGCGCCAAGGTCTCGGCCTCCGGACCGCGAAGGATCGCTTGGGCGGTTTCCTGACTGATCTGCGCGATTGCACACAAGCGCGAGACGCTGGCGCCCAGAATAGCGTCCGGCGATCCCAACTCCTGATGGAGGCGGAACCAGTGCACCTTTTTCAATTCAGGCACTAGAAGAAGGTGAAGCCAGAGTTCGGCGGAAGAATCCAGACCCACGTGTGACTCGCAAAAAACAAATCAGGAGAGTTTGCCCCATTCCCCCCAATGCGACAAAAATGTATGCGGGAAGCGCGCCGCATCCGTCAATGAAAAACAATGACGGGAATAGGTATCCGATATTTTTCGAATAAAAATTCACAGAAAGACCCGAGCCGATGCATCATAGGTCTCTTAGCTGCCGGCATTGATTTTCGGCCTTCTCAGGGCTGAAAAAGGATATCCCCATCGCGGAATCTCAGCATATGGCCACAGCCGGCAACGATTGACATATACGACTTGGCTGCCGGGTCACCCGTTCGAGAAAAAGGCACTGTGATGCATCCGCGGCCTGCGGAAATTGCGCAGAAGATTTGCGCCTTGGTGATTTTGCGTGAGGCAAGGCCTCGAAAGACTAAAGTCGGTTATATGGAGTTGAGGTTGGGATCTCATGGCCGAAACGTGCGAAAACGCAGAAGGATTGAACTGTAGCCGGATGCATGTGGTATTACGTGGGTTCCAAGAAGTTCGATTTTCTCTCACTAGGGCATTATCTCTGGCGCGACCCCCTCGGCCTTCAAGACCTCGAATGTTTTTAGGGCTGGTTCGTAATTCGGATTTTCTCGCAACACCTGCTGGACCACCATCATTGCTTTAGTCTTTTGTCCCGCATGGTAATAGGCATGCGCCAAAATAATTAGCGCATAGTAATCTCCGCCGACAGTTTTCAACACCGGCTCGAGCACCGACACACCCTTGTTCGGCTGCTTGTCCTCAATATACAAATGCGCCAGTTGTGTGGCCACATGGAAATCCAGCGAATAGGCGTCGAAGATGGATTCCAGCAATTTTCGCGCCCTCGGCCTTTGGTTTGTGTCCATATACGCCAGCGCCAGATTGGCATAGTCCATCCCGCGAACCAACCGCCAGCCTTTCTGTCCCTCGGGGACATTGCGCCATACTTCGGGCGACCATACCGGCCAGAGCAAGGCGATTCCCACCGCCGCCGCCCCACATCGTATGCCTGCTCCCTTCCATTGCCGCGCCCCCAATTCCCGCGCTATAGCGGCCAGTCCAGCACCTGCCCACACCAGCATCGGAATCAGCGCCCCCAGCCGATAGCGTCCGGTGATGGAAACAAGAATGATGGAGATGGCAAACGCCGTTGCATAGGCGTAAAGAATTGTCTGACGGCGCCACTGCCGTCGCGTCTCCCACACGCCCAGCGCGGCCAGCGGCACAACCGTCAGCCACGCAACCGGATTCCATTGCAGCACCCACGAAAACTGCTTGCCGGCATAATAGCTCGCGTTATCGGCAATATCGTAGCTGTTCCAAAACAGCCAAGCCTTTCGCAACATCAGCCGGATGAATTCAGCCGGATGGGCTCGCACATCCTCCGCCAATTCCTTCAGCCACGGTGTGGCGTATTGCGATCCATAGCGCTTGATCACTTTGAAATAGGATGCCGGATAATGCGACGTGCCAAGCGAATCCGACGCATTGCCCAGATAAAGCAACACCGGCCCATTATTCGTAATGAGCACCCATTGGCCGGACACATAATGGTTGCGCCAAAGCGTCAGACTCAGCGGAAGGACAAAGGCGAGAAGATAGACCGCAACCGGCGCGAGGTTTGTAATTTTCGATCGTGGATTTTGGATTTCAGCCCAAGGCTTTGAACCCGTTGGGGACTGGGGCAAATTGCCTCTCCTTGCAATCGCCGGAGCCACCGCGCACGCCACCGCGAGAACAGGAACCACCATCAGGAAATTGCCGCGGCCCAGACACGCCAGCCCTGAAAGAAATCCTGCGGCTGCGGCCCAAAGATCGCGCCGCCGACTGCTTTCTTGCAGCGCTACAAGGCAAACGAGAATTCCCGCGTGGATGGCGAGGAGCAAGCCTTCTACCAGAAGGATTTGTTCATAGAACACGATTAGCGCACAAACCG
>JAOAGV010000154.1:0-3159 GCA_026415575.1 Candidatus Sumerlaeia bacterium | reverse complement strand
CCCGCCACTTCGTCGAATAGCCGCCGTGCCATCCACCACACCAACACCGGCATCACAAGCCCGATTAGTGCTTGCGCCCCATGTACCGCGTCGAAACTCACCCCAAACACGCGGAAGAGTACCGCCAGAAAATATGGATACAGCGGACCGTAGAAAAACGGCCCCGCCTGCGGCCCACGACTCAGCCAATCGCCTGCCGCAATGGCCTGTGCCCATGTCCAATATGTATGCATGTCAAGACTTGGCGGCGTGTGGGCATAAAAAGGGTCGTTTGCCCGGATGCATATCCAATGAACAATGCGAGCAAGCACCGCTGCGGACAGCGTGATCCATGCCCCGTGCTGCGCCGCCCATGCTGCCCAGAGCGGCTTGCGCCACCCGGAGGCGCTGCTGGGCGAACCGGACGGACAGAAAACGGCTTTGGTGTTTTGTGGCTTGCTCGCGGATGAGGATTTCGATTTGCGCGATCGCATGTAGTTCCCTCACGGTCGACATAACCGTTTGTGACCCATAATCCTTTGCGAGACCGGCTTCGCTTTTCCTTACCCATCGCGAAGCCCCATCTGTTCCAGCGCCTTGTGGTGCGCCGGCCATACATTCTTGGTTGCGTCGAAGAGGCCGACAAGGTGTTTCAGGACCAAAAACCAGAGTGAAATCCATCAACTTCTCCCGTTTTCGATGGATTCACTCAGACCACAGATTGACCCCTTGGGTGAAATCTTGCGTAAGACCATTCGGTATTGTAAGGGAAATAAGCAATATCGAAGAAGACTTGCCTCTTTGTGCCGGCGTTCTTGCGAAGAGACTCCGTCCAAGAGGATCAAATCTGGCGGGGCGGCTTACGGCGCCGAGGGCACGGGCGTTCGGACGCGCGTGTATTGTCCCAGCAAATAGGTGCGGGCTTGCCCGCGGTCGTCGCCGCCAAAGATGACGCCGATCATGTTGGCGCGTCGGAACAGATGCCAGTCCTCGACGTAATTTGCCGGCTGCTTGCTTCGCCACGAGCGGTATTTGGCTTCGATGGCCATGGCCGCCGCTTTGCTGGGCAGGCGATACATATACACCACAGGGGGCGATGCGCCGCCCACCATGAAGTTCGTTCGAAAAGCGTCGGTGCGAAAATCCGTGCCGGGCTGGCCTTTGGCGATGGGGGCAAGGTCTTTGGACACATCGTCGGGGCTGCCGGCCATCTTCTGCGCGATTTTCTTAATCCCTTCGTTGGGGCCGTTTCCGGGCTCATTGTGGGCATTGTCTCTGGCTTCTTCTATGATTTGCTTGGAGAGGTTGGCATCCATCCGTGTCACGGACACGAGGTCGCGATAGGGATATTCGCCATAGGCCAGCCGGATGACGTCTTCGAGTTTGATGACGAAAGAGCGCGTGGCCGGCGTGCGCAGCAGATACTCCAGTCCGCCGTATTGGAGAAAGAAAAAGCCGCCGATGACCAGAGCCAGCAGGATGGCGATGGTTTTGAAAACCCAGCCGGTGAAGAATTGAATCAGTGCTTCCTTGGTTTTTTTGGTATAGACTTGCCGGTAATACTGCGCGGGGGTGACCGTGGCGAACTGCCTGCGCTTGTCCTCCAGCAGCCCGATCACCTCGTTGAGCAGCAGATAGGATTCGTGCCATTCGAGTTCGATTTTTTTGATTTCCGCCGTGCTCATCCGGCGCAGATGCTTGAGCGTAATGGAGCGGGTGACAATGGTCAGGATGTTCTGGCCGACATTCTGGTCGTGATCCAGAACACTCATGAAGGTGTCGTGCAGCATGGCGATGCGGCTTTTGACGGTGATGAATTCATGTTCTTTCTCGGGGGTGATGCCTTCGCCCTGCACGCCCATTTTGAAAAAGTCATGAAAGCGCCGCCATAGATTCAGCAATTCGCGGCAGTCCGAATACCGTCGTTCCAGAATGGGGTCTATCATTCGTACCTCGCCTGCATCCGGCTTTTCGAGCCGACCCGTGGAATAAGAGCGTGGGAAGGGGAACCGCTACCCCTGCACCATTTCCAGCATCTTGAACAGCGGCAGGAACATCGAGATCACAATGAAGCCGACCACCAAGCCCAAGAACACAATCAGCATCGGCTCGATCAGCGACATCAACATGCCGACGGTGGCGTCCACTTGGTCTTCGTAAAAATCTGCAATCTTGGACAGCATGTTTTCCAAGGCGCCCGTCCGCTCGCCCACGTCAATCATTCGCGTGACCATCGGCGGAAAAATGCCGGAATCCACGAGCGGTTTGGCAAGTGTTTCGCCCCCTTGGATGCTCTGTTTGGTTTGCAACACCGCATCTTCGATCAGACTGTTGCCGGAGGTATTGGCAACAATTTCGAGCGCGGAAAGAATGCTGACGCCGGCGCGGGTGAGCACCGACAATGTGCGGGCAAAGCGAGCCACGCCCACTTTAAGAAGCAAGGGGCCGAATACCGGCAACTTCAGCCGCGCGCGGTCCACCACGCGTCTGCCATGATACGTGCGTTTGAACTGCCAGAACACGATGATCAATACGGCCACGCCGATAAACAGCAAATACCATCGCTGCTGAATAAAGTGGCTGCACGCGACCGTAATTCGGGTCATCAGCGGCAGTTCGCCGCCAAGGTCGGCAAAAATATCCTCGAACTGCGGCACTACTTTCCAGACCAGCCCCAGCGTGATCAGCAGGGCGATGGTGCCGACCACGGCGGGATAGGTCACGGCGCTTTTGACCTTGCGCTGCAGCGACGCGGTCTTTTCCAGATAGCTGGCCACGAGGTCGAGAATGGTGTCCAACATACCCGAAGCCTCGCCGGCTTTCACCATGCTGATAAAGAATTGGTTGAACACGCGCGGGTGCTTTTGGAGTGCCTCGGTGAAGGAGGAACCTTCCTGCACGCTGCGCTCGACCTGCGCCAGAACGTTGCGCAACGCGCGTTTGTCGGCCTGTTCGCCCAGAATATTGATCACTTCCAGCAAAGGCAAGCCCGCTCGAATCATCACCGCCAACATGCGCGAGAACACCACAAGGTCGTCCAGCCTCACGCGGCCGCCTTTGCCGCGGTACGGCCGGCGTTTTTTGGTTGCCGCTGCCGGACCTGCTCCTGCGCCGATCGAGATCGGAATTAACCCTTGCTCGCGCAGTGCCCGCGCCGCCGCGCCTTGGTTCACCGCCTCG
>JAOAGV010000153.1:8572-8834 GCA_026415575.1 Candidatus Sumerlaeia bacterium | reverse complement strand
GCCCTGCAGACCCTTATTGAATCGTTGGCGCCCGACGTTGTCGCCACCAACGAACCCAAGCGGATTCGGTGCGGCGCGCCGGATTTCATTCTCACGCGCGGGCCGGTTCCGGTCGGATACATTGAAGCCAAGGATCTTGGGACTAATCTCGACGCCGCCGAGCGCAGCGAGCAAGTTGTGCGCTATCGCGAGGCGCTCGGTAATCTGATTCTCACAGACTATCTGGAATTCCGCTGGTATGAAAGCGGCGAGCGGCGGGAAA
>JAOAGV010000153.1:0-8562 GCA_026415575.1 Candidatus Sumerlaeia bacterium | reverse complement strand
GGACAATGCGCAGGCGCAGGAGCGGACGGCCTCGGCCAATGTGCTCGCCGCGCAGGCGGCGGTGCGCGTGGCGCGAATCAAGGACAACGGTGCGCTGGAAACCGACCCGGATGCGGTGGCCGCATTGGGTCAACTGGTCCAACGGTTTCTGGCGGCGCCCATGCCGGTTCTTGGCGGCCCGCACGATCTGGCGGCGCGCATGGCGGCTCTGGCGCGGCTGCTGCGCAAAGTAATCGAGTTGGCCTTGGCCGACGAGGACGGCGGCAGCTCGCTCCACGTACAGATGGACGCTTTCCGGCGCGTGCTGTTGCACAGCCTCGACGCCGCCGAATTCGCGGACATGTATGCCCAGACCATTGCCTACGGCCTGTTTGCGGCGCGGTGCAATCATCGCGGCGGCGGGTCGTTCGTTCGTGAGCGGGCGGCTTTTGAACTGCCGGAGACCAATCCCTTTCTCATCGAAATGTTCACGCATATCGCAGGGCCGCGTTTGGACCGGCGCCTGACGTGGGCCGTGGACCATCTGGCGGAATTGCTCAACCGGACTGACATCGAAAAGATTCTGGAAGACTTCGGGCGCCGGTCGCGCCGCGAAGACCCTGTGGTGCATTTTTATGAGACCTTTCTGGCCGCCTACGACCCGGCCTTGCGCGAGGCCCGCGGCGTCTATTATACGCCCGAACCTGTCGTATCCTATATCGTCCGCAGCGTGGACGAAATCCTGAAGGATGTGTTTGGCCTGCCGGATGGACTGGCCGACGCATCGAAAATCTCCTTGCGCCGCACCGTTCACTGCGCCAAGGGGCCTGAGCGCCGGGAGACCATCGGCGAAACTCACAGGGTTCTGATTCTTGACCCTGCCGCCGGAACTGGCACGTTCCTCCACGGTGTCATTGATCATATTTACGAGTCCATCCAGCGCAAAGGGCAGGCGGGCACATGGTCGGGTTATGTCTCCAACCATCTGCTGCCGCGCCTTTTCGGGTTTGAACTTCTGATGGCCCCTTATGCCATTGCCCACATGAAACTGGGTTTGCAGCTGGCCGAGACGGGCTACGAATTCAAATCCGGCGAGCGATTGCGAATCTATCTGACCAACACACTCGAAGAGGCCCACCGCGTCAGCAATCGTGACCTGTTCGCCAGCATCATCGCCGAGGAAGCCAACGCCGCCGCGCAAATCAAGTCCGAGGCTCCCGTCATGGTCATCGTTGGCAATCCGCCGTATTCGGGTCACTCGGAAAACCGCAGCGAGTGGATCGCCGGCCTGATGCGGGGCACGGACAGCCTGACCGGCCAGCCCACGCACAACTATTTCGAAGTGGACGGACAGCCGTTGGCCGAGCGCAATCCCAAATGGCTCAACGACGACTACGTGAAGTTCATCCGGTTTGCCCAGTGGCGCATCGAGCAGACGGGCTACGGGATTCTGGCCTTTATATCCAACCACGGCTATTTGGATAATCCCACTTTTCGCGGCATGCGCCGGTGTCTGATGGAAACGTTCGACAGGATTTATTTGCTCGACCTTCACGGCAACACGAAGAAGAAGGAGACGGCACCCGACGGCTCGAAAGACGAAAATGTCTTCGACATTCAGCAGGGTGTGGCAATCGGCATTTTCGTCAAGTCGCCGCAGGGAAAAAAGCGCGCCACGGTCGTTCGGCACGCCCATCTTTACGGCCTGCGGGAAGTGTGGCAGAAAGACCGGCGCGGGGAGAGGAAACTGGTCGGCGGCAAGTATTTTTGGCTGAACAACCACAGCATCAAGAACACGCGCTGGAAGCCGGTCGCGCCCCAGCCGCCCTTGTATTTGTTCATTCCGCAGGAACGCAGGCTGCTGGCCGAATACGAACGCGGATGGAAAATCACCGACGCCATGCCGGTGCATTCCTTGGGCATCGCTACCGCGCGCGACCAACTCGCCGTGAGCTGGACGAAAAAGGAACTTTGGCATACTGTGAATATCTTCGCCATTCTTTCTGAAGAACAAGCACGATATCAGTATAATCTCCGGAAAGACACCCGCGATTGGCGGGTTGCTGCAGCCCAAAATGACATCCGTGATTCCGGGCCGAACAAATCCTGCATCATCCCCATTCTCTATCGGCCCTTTGATCAGCGGTACACCTATTATACCGGCCGCGACTGCGGCTTCCTTTGCCGCCCGCGAACGGCTGTCATGCGCCACATGATCGGCCGCGATAATCTGGCGCTCAGCACTACTCGAGGCGTGGAAATTTGCAGAGGGTTTGAACACGTTTTCTGTTCCAGCGAGGTTATTCAACTTCATACGGTTTCCAGCAAGGAAGTGAACTATCTTTTCCCCCTCTATCTCTATCCCGACGGCGATCTGCCGGCGACGCTGTTCGACTACGGGAACGACCGGCGGCCCAATTTTGTTCTGGAGTTCATCGAGGCTTTTTCGCAGCGGCTGAAAATGACCTTCGTTCCCGATGGAAAGGGAGATTTGAAGAAAACGTTCGGGCCGGACGCTGTTTTCCACTACATCTACGCCATCCTTCATTCACCGGCCTACCGCACGCGATACGCACAATTTCTGCGCGCCGATTTCCCGCGAGTCCCCATCCCATCAAACTCCTCACTTTTCCGCCAACTGTGTCGAAGCGGAGAAACCTTGACCGAACTGCATCGGATGCGCCACCGCCTGCCGCTGATTACGCGTTTCCCGATTCTCGGCAGCGATCATGTGGAGACTGTTTTTTACAAAGACGGGCGCGTCGCCATCAACGCAACCCAGTATTTTGACAAGGTTCCGCCCGAGGTTTGGGCTTTTCGGATTGGCGGCTATCAGGTCTGCGAAAAGTGGCTCAAGGACCGCAAAGGCCGCATCCTTTCCCACGACGAGATTATGCATTATCAATACGTTGTCGCCGCACTCGATGAAACCATCCGCCTGATGGCGGAAATAGACCGCGTCATCGCGCAGTCCGGCAACTGGCCGCTGGAGTAGATTGTCCCCGATGCCCGCCAACCGTCCGCCGTCGCTCGCTTTGCCGCTTCCTGTGAATCCGTTGCAACTGCTTTGGGTTCTTTCCGCCGCCACTTTGGCCACATTGTTGGCCTATTTACATGCGTGGCCGCAGGCACCCTATCCGCTCAACGGCGTTGCGCCGGCGCTGGGGCTGATTATTCTCGCCGCGGCGGCCGTGCTAATGGTTGCACGCAGCCCGGACATGCCGGCCCGCACTCTCGCAACGGTTCTTTTTCCGAGCGGTTTGTTTCTTTGGGCGCTTTGGCGAACGTCTCTTGCGCGCGTTCCCGCCGAAGGCACCTCGCAAGCAGGAACGCTGCTTGAAGGGCTTCTTGTTTTTTCCATTGCGCTTGTCTTGTCGGCCGTTGGCAGTAGATTCAGGTCTTTCCGTTTCCGCGCCAGAGAGGAAAGCGCCCCTGCCGATTTGTCGAAGCACATGCGTGCAGGCGGCGGTCCGCCGGACAAAATCCTTTCGGTCGGAAAGCCGCCGCTGTTTCTCAATGCTGCAATGACCTACTTTCTGGCCCTCGCGGCAGCCGTGTCGCTGTGGGCGATCTACGAGTATTTTGTCCGCTATGAACTGCAATTTGTCGAATTCAGCCTTGAGATTAAACGGCAGGGGCGGAGTCTGTCCAATCTCACACCGCGCGAGTGGGCTCTGCTCGATGCCCTGCGGTCGCGCCGCGTTGGGGCACGGTTCGGCAATCCCAACGTACTGGCCGGATTTCTGGCCATGATGGCGCCGCTGGCCGTGGCTGCCGCCGTGGTGTGGCGCGACCGCCTATTGCGCTTGGCCGCAGCCGTGAGTCTGGGATTAATCTGGTTTGTTGTCCTGCTCAGCGGCTCGCGCGGCGGCATGCTGACGCTTCTTGGGGCAACACTGGCGGGCGTGGCCGTCTTGGGCCGCTCGGAACTGCAAAAGGAGTTTCGGATTCTTTCGCTTGCCGGACTGATGTGTGTTGGTGCTGTGTTAGCGGCATATTATCTGCCTTCGCCCAAACCGCCCGAACAGGCCGCCGGTCTGCCCGCCGAGGCGATGCCGCGCGCCCGCTACAGTTTTTTCGAGCGCCTGCGAACAGCGCCCGGCATCCGGCAGCGCGTTTTTTACTTTCAAAGTGCCGCGGCTATGATCCGCACATCCCCATGGCTTGGCCAAGGGTTGGGTTCTTACGCCGTGCTATATCCGCGCCATAAACATCCGCAAGCCGGCGAAGCCCGCCATCCCCACAATATTGTGCTTCATCTGCTGGTGGAAACAGGTCTCGTCGGCTTGATACTTTGGATGGCATGGGTGGCCGCTGTCGTGGCGGCCGGTGTCCGGCAAATGCGCGCGGCGTCGGGCGCGGCGCGAACAATGGTGGCCGCTTTGCTTGCGGCCCTGCTGGCGTATCTGTTCAACAACCTCATGGAGATTACATGGACATTTCGCGAAACATGGCTGGACTGGTGTCTGCTGGCAGGGATTATTGCCGGCTATGGCGGCTCAGGCTCGCGGCACGCCGACGTGTCGCAAGCCGGCAAGCCGCCGGCCGCCGCAAGCACGCTACCCGCTCTCCATTTTGTTGCGCTGCTCCGGCGCCGCACAGGGCTGATCCTTGCATCCATTCCTTTGGCCATCGGGGTGGTTTTCTCGAACGCCTATTTGCTGCGACCGCTTCTGGGCGAGGCCGCCGAACTGGCCGCCGGCGATCTTCTGCGCGAAGAGCCGACTCCCCAAATCAATGCCGAGATTCTCCGCCTCTCGCTCAAGGCCATCCGCTATCAGCCCCAAAACCCATGGTATCGCGACTGGCTGGCCTGCTTCTATCGGGATACCGGGCGGTTCGACGAAGCGCGCGAGCAGTTTCGCGAAGCCTTGCGCCTTCATCCCGACTCCGCCAAAATCCGCATGGATTTTGCCCGGCTTGAACAAATAAACAAGCGCTATGACGAGGCGAGGCGGCTCCTGACCGAAGCGGTCGCGCTTTATCCCCACGCGCGCTATTACCACTTGCTGGCCGCTGTCGAGAGGGAAGCGGGCAATCTGGATGCGGCGCGGGAGCATTATCGCGCAGCCATGGCCGCAAGCCTTGACGCCCGCGAAGCTGCCGCCATCCGCGCCGACTTTGCGGATCTCGAACGCAAGACCGGACGGCTGGACGCGGCCCGGCGGCTCCTTCAGGACGCCATCCGGACCTATCCGATGAACGGGCAGTATCACTATTTGCTGGCCGACCTCGAGCGCGAGGGCGGCGATCTTGCCGCCGCCCGGAGCCATATTGACAACGCGCTGAAATATGCCAGCGGCGCCGAGGAAAAAGTGCGCTACCAGCAATTCCGCCGCCAACTGGACGAAGCCCAAGTCGGTGCTTCTCCCTAATGGGATCTTGATCCTTGAAAGAAGGATTCTCACGCAACGGCGTTGGGTTGCATAAAACTCCTCATTTGCCTCTTTGGAGGGTCGGCTTCCACGCCACGCCGACCGCCTTCCGACATGAGTTAGTGGCCCTCAATCCGGCGACCGATTCGTCGTGTTTGCATTTATTTGCCAGCTGGACGTCTTTGCGTGGGTTACTATCGCAAAGGTCATAAGAAGGTGGCAAAATCATCAGCAAAAATAACTTGACCTAAAGATTGGTTTATGATTAGTTTTCTTTTAGAAATAAGAAAAGATAAGATGCTCATGATTATTGAAGAATAACTGAAAGAAGGAGGTGAGAGAAAGGGGAAGACATGGCGGTCTATCTTTGCGGTTTTTGTTCGTGCCATGATCGGCATTAGAGTATCAACGCAAAGAGAGAGATGATGCCATGACCTGCCGCCCGGGTCACCCCCGCAAAGACGAATTGGGCGGAAGGGTTTCGGGTTCCATGAGGAAGCCGAACAAGTGCAAAAAATTAGATTAGGAGGAAAACAAAATGTCTCGGTACGCTTCAATGCGGATGGTAACCATTGTTGGCGTGGCGCTTTGTTTGGCGCCCGCGGCAATGGCACAAGTTCCATCGGGGCAGGTGGGCTACTGGCCGTTGGATGAAAACGGCGGCACCCTGACGTATGATTTTCAAAATGGGAATCACGGGCAGCTTTTCAACGGCCCCACATGGACGGCCGGAAGATTTGGCGCGTGTGTGAGCTTTGACAAGGTGGACGACTACATTCAGCTGCCTCCCGGAATGTTGAACTCCAACCAAGGCTCGATTGCCATGTGGTTTAAGACCCCGCCTATTTGGGCCGCATCGGCAAACTATGGCCACATGTTTTGGGCGGGAGCGTCCAATTCCGGCGACGGCGGCGGCGACCAGAACGAACTGCACCTTTATATCAACAATGGCACCAATAACGGCCGGATGCGGTTCTTTATCGAAGGCACCACGACCGGCGGCGCGGATGTGAACCTGCAAACCGGCACAGGCACGCGCTATGACGATGACAACTGGCACCATGTCGTGGCCACATGGGACAAAACGGCCAATCTTGTGGCCATCTACATGGACGGCAACCCAACACCGGCGGCATCAGGTGCGCACACGGGCAACCCCTTCACGTGCAACGGCGTGGCGCGACTGGCATATGCGTGGTCGGGTGCACGTTACTATGGCGGCCTGATGGACGAGGTGCGCTTGTTCAACCGCGCTCTGACCGGCGCTGAGGTCGCTCAACTGTATGCCGTGGTGCCAACACCTCCCCGCGGCACGGTCACCCGCGTGTTGCCGTCGCCGCTGATCTTTACGGGTGCCCCCGTAACGGTCCGGTTGATTGCAACCCCGCTTCCCGGCGGCGGCCAGATTACCGTCACCGAAACTATTCCCGGCGGCTTGACACCGACCAACATCACGCCCAGTGCCGGTTCCGCTTCATTTGCCAGCGGGGCCATCACGTGGACGGTGACTTTGGGCACGGTCGCCGAGACGCTTACCTATCAAATTACCCCCACGGTTGGACCGACCTACACCTTCCCCGGCACCTATGTTGGTATGCCGGGCGGAGGCAATATTCCCATCGGGGGGGACAACACACTGTATGGCGGCTTGACGCTGGGACTGTTCAACTGGCACGGCAACATCGGCAACCCGCCTCTGGGAGCTGCCGGCGGCAACCCCTCGCTTCCCGGCAGCGCCAGCTTCTCCGGAACCCGTTACACCATTAGTGGCGCCGGCGCCGACGTGGCCGGAACGGTGGATCGCTGCTACATGACGGCAAGGAGGATGACCGGAGACTTTGCCGCAGACGCCACGATCAGCTGGGTGAACCCGGGAACGCACCTTTGGGCAAAGGCCGGCCTGATGGTGCGCCGGCGCGTGCCGGGCAGCGCGGCCCGGGCTTGGGCCGGCATTCGTCATCCCAACAATGTTCGCGGACGCGAGGCGGTTTTTGAATGGCGCACGGACGACGGTGCGAATGCGATTAACGGTGGCGAATCTTCTTGGCCCAATGGCGTGGCTTCGCCCGTGAAGGTCCGTATCGTTCGGATTGGCGACACGATCTCCAGCTATTACTGGAATACCACACAAACCGCATGGGTAGCCATCAATCCACCTACGAAAATACCGGCGCTGACCGAGTCGGACGTGGCCCTTAGCCTGTTTGTCACCAGCCATCAGGATAACGGCGATGCAGGGGCAACCACCAACACCATTCTGGCCACGGCCAACTTTGACGACTTTGCCGTGCAGTCGGTTACACCCGTTCTCAGTGCGGCCACGCGCGACATTCAAGCGGCCGTTTTTCGACCCAATCAACCTGTCCGCGTAACCATCACCCTGACCCGGGCCGCCATTGCCCCCTCGCTCACGGTCACAGAAACCGTGCCGACCAGCTGGACGGTCTCCAACATCAGTCATGGCGGAACAACCACCACGGCCAATGTGATTCGTTGGAATCTGACTCCGTTCACTACGACGACGGTGCTGTCCTATTGGGTCAAACCTATTGACCAGTGCATGCCGGGGCTGTTCCAAGGCCAAGCGGTGGACAACATCCCGCTGACCTATCCGATCACGGGTGAAACCATGGCGCTGTCGGCCTACAAGCGGATTATTTACATCCGCAACCGGAATGCCGCCGACTATGCTACGCACGACCGCAATATCATCAATGCGCTCGGCGATGTCGGCGTGCGTGTGGGCAACGTTACGGTTCCGCCGGCTCGCTATCAGGTGATCGAGGTGCAGGAACTCGAGGACCTTGATACCTACGGGTCGGCTGACGGCGATCTGGTCTTTGTCTCCCAGACCGTCGGCGCCGGCAACACCAAGCGCCATTGCGATGATCCGATCCCCGTAGTGATGACCGAACAGGCCAATTTCGACGATAGCAACCAAGCGGCCGATATGTGGTTCAGTAATGAGGGTGCGGCCCGCGACATAAACGCCGTTAATATCATTAACACCACGCATCCGATCACCCAGATCTTTCCGGCCGGCAACATGACGATCTACGACCGCACGGCCGGGCAGGGACAGCTTGGTGTGATGCGTAATGGTTTCGGGCCGGCCGTTTTGGCGCTGGCGAGCAATCCGACCAGCTCCGCCGAGATTTGTCTGGCTGTGGTGGAAAGGGGAGCATCAGGCCTATACAATGGCGGTGGA
>JAOAGV010000152.1 GCA_026415575.1 Candidatus Sumerlaeia bacterium | reverse complement strand
CGTTGCGGCTGCGCATTTCTTTCAGCGTCGCGGCCCAGACCTCCTCGGCCGATTCCACAAAGTTGCCGTTGCCCATGCCCACATAGAGGCGTCCGGCGACTACCGACGGCGCGCTCCAGACGGGATACGGCGTCGGCGTGCGCCAAATCTCATCGCCCGTTTCCGCATCAAGGCAGCAGACAGCCCGGCCGCCCAGCCCCAAACCTATGTACACTTTCCCGTCGAGCGCCGCGGGCGCCGACTCCGCGTCGGGATACTCTGCGCCCGGTTTGTGCCAGACGATTTTGGCGGCAGGGGGTGATTCCGGCTCCAGATCGAGGCAATAAATTCCGTCATCGCCCGCGCCGACATAGACCTTGCCGTTATAGATGCACGGCGACGACTCGACATGGCTGGCGGTGCGATGCTCCCAGCGCACTTCGCCCGTTCGGCGGTCGAGACAAACAATCCGCGCGTCGGCGGTGTAGTGAAGCCCTTCGCCGCAGACCACCGCGTCGCCTGCTACGGCGGGCGAGGAAAATGTCGCGCGATAACCTTTGAGATTATCCCGCCAGACTACTTCACCCGTTGCGGCATCGAGACAGAAAATGTTTCCAGTATCTGAAAAGACCTTTTTCTCCGCCGAAGCCACATAGACATAGCGGCCGTCTACGGCGGGCGAGGAGTAGAAGGTTCGCGCCTCCTGCGCAAAGGCCCAATTCCATTCTCCCAGCATCGGATCGGGCGCAGCCGTCTCGGATGCCAAGTAGCCACGGCGGTCGGGGCCGCCACGCAACATCGGGCACTCGACGAAACCGGGCACCGCCGCTTTCCCTCCGCCGCCGCGGTGCAATTGCGGCAGACCGAAGGCGGCCGCCCATACCAGCACGACCGCCACAACGATGGGGATTTTCTGCCGCCAGAGAATCCGCAGGGCTTTTCGCGCACCGGCCGGTCGAAACAAGGCCAGAAACAGGCCGCCAAAAGCCACCACCGCTCCGCCAAGAATCACCAAAAGGATTTGCAGCGGACCAATCAGGATGGGAACGACGCCTGCGGAAATCATAGGCGGAGGCATTCGCTGCGATGGGCTTTACACCAACGCCAGCCGCGCAAGGGCGTGGGCATAGACCTTGGCGTTGCGGATCAGCGCCGCGCGCGAGACGCACTCATCGGCTTTATGGCAAAGGTCCGGCTCGCCGGCGTCCACATCCGTCGGCCCGAACGACACGGCACGCGGGAACCCCTTGGCGTAGGTCGTTCCGCCGGTGGAATGGCAGCGCGCCTCGCGGCCCGTAACGCTCTGCCACGCCTCGCGCAGCGCGGCAAACAGATCAGGATACTGCTCCGGATCCGTGAACAGCGGTTCGTAAACAATGCCGTCAAATGCGACGGATGGACGGCGTTCAGGCTCCGGAATCTTTTTGTCCACCTCGGCCCGAACCCGCTCGAGCACTTCGGCACTGGTCAGGCCCAGCGGATGCCGCACATTGATCTGGGCCTGCCCATCGGGCGCTTCAAGATCGAAGATATTTAGACTGGCGGTGGTCGGCCCGATAAACGAATGCGTGTGGCGAATGTTCAGATACTCGCCCGACAAATCCTTGCCGGCGCAGTAGGCCAGCCCCAGAAAATCCATCGCGGCCCCGGCGGGAAAATGCAGCCGCACCAGATAGCCCAGAGCATCCACCGCCGCATTGTGGCCTTCGTAAGGCCGGCTGCCATGGGCACTCTTGCCGAGAAACACCAGCGTGGCGGTGAAACGGTTGGGATCATTGCCCGCGCAGACCTGAAGCGGACTTTCCATCATCAGCGGGCGGGATTTCCCATAGGCCTCCAGTTCCTCCTTCAATTCCGCGACAATGCTGTCGCGGCGCTCGACCGGACCGCTCAGCTGCACGACGGCGCGGTCGGGCACCACATTGGCGCGCACGCCCGAATGCACGGCATCGAGCCGCAGGCCGTCCTTTCGTTCGGGCGCGGTAAAGGCGGGCGGCTTCAACAACAGCGTGGCCATGCCCTTTTCGCCGTTAATAATCGGAAACGTGGCGTCGGGGACAATGCAATAAAGCGGGGGCGGCTCGTCGGCGAGATAGGCGGAAATGTCGGTCCACTCGCCGCCTTCCTCATGCGTGCCAAAGATCAACCGGATTTTGCGCCGTGTCGGGCAGCCAAGATCGCGAATGGCCAGCAGGGCCGTCAGTCCGCAGGCCAAAGGCCCCTTGTTGTCCTGCGTGCCGCGGCCGTAGATCATATCGCCTTCGACCACTCCGCCAAACGGTGGATGGCGCCACTGGCCGACTGCCGGCACCACATCGCAATGCGTGGGAAACCCAATGGTCTCTTCGCCCTCGCCCCACTCGATAACGCCGACGCCGGCGGGATGCTCGCGCCAGACCAAACCGTACTCCCCGGCAAAGCGGCGGAGATAATCGAGGCAGCGGCGCGTTTCGGCATTGAACCGGGCTACGGCGTCGGGAGTGTTGGCGCCGCCAACCGTTTCAAACCGCAGCAGATCGCAAAGGGTGCCGACCAAAAAATCCGCGCGCAATTCGACGAGTTGATGAAGTCGTTCGACGCTCCACATAAAACTCTCCTGCATTGTATTCTATACCCAAGCCACTCCCCGCCGGCCTCAGGCGCCTTTTTCGCCGGCCGTGCAGACCGAACCCAGCACGTCAATCCATCGCGCCAGCTTGCGCTCTTTCCACAGAAGTCCACCCATTTCAAATTTCAGCGTAGCCCGAGCCTGCGCGTCCGTTTCCACATCAATCAAGAGCCGCACCCGCCGCCCGCCTGTCAGACCTTCTTCCATGCGCCGGACGCCGCGCAGGCGCGAGGTGGGAATCGGCGGCACGGGACTTTTTTCGCCGCTGCGCGCAACTAACCGCAGTTCCTCGCCATCAAATTGTAGCCGCCCGACCATGGGCTTGCCCGACGAACCCGGATAGCCGCCGTAATAGACCACTTTGCTCGAATAGCGCGTCCGACCCATGCTGCGCTGCACGCCCTGAAAACTTTGCCGTCGCAGTGAAATTCCCTGCCGTGCAACGGCCAGTCAGAATGGCCGCTGCAGACGGCCAAAGGCAAGGCTTTTGTGCACACCCACACAGTCCATGGCCTTAGTGCATTTTTGCTTACGCACATACTTGGGCTGCATTGCCAGAAATGGGCGGAAGACGTCCTGCCGTAGAAGACGTCCTGCCGCGGAGCGTTGGCTTCCACGCCAACCGTATCTCTTTAAACTCTTCGGTCTAAACGTCCACCCAATTTGCGAAGATCTTTTCTAACTTCCAACCTCTCGCCTCTGACCTCTTTGCCTGTGGCCGGAGGCCGCAATAGGCGGGAAAGACCTCTTCCCAACTTCGGGAGAGGCCCCCACGGACTTGCCAGCCCGAAACATTCACTTGCCTTGCCCGCAAGGATCTGGCACACGCCGCTATGTTGGCATGCATAAGCGGGCAATGCCACAGAATCAGCACACAAAAGCAAAAAAGGAGAGCAACCATGTCACAAGAACTCACCCGAAGGGGATTTGTACGAAAAGCAGCTGGAATTGCGGCAGGGACGGCCACAGCCCTGACGGCCAAATCGTATGCGGCGGCGGCACGCCGCAAATTCGGCCCCAACGACGGCATCAATGTGGGCGTAATCGGCGTCGGCGGACGCGGCAGCGGTCTGCTCGGACAAGCGCTCGATCTCAGTGCCAAGGGCGGCGTGCAGGTCATTGCCGTCTGCGATGTGTATCAGAGGCGGCTCACGCGGGCCAGGCAACGCGCCAAAAGCGCCAAGGCGTTTATGGACTTCGAGGAAATGCTCGACATGCCGGATCTGGACGCCGTCATCATTGCCACGCCCGACCACTGGCATGCGCCGATTGCGATTGCAGCCATGAAAAAAGGCAAGGACGTCTATTGCGAAAAACCCATGACCCATACGGTCGAGGAAGCCAAAGAGATGCTCAAGGTGGCCCGCGAGACCGGTGCCGTCGTTCAGGTCGGCAGCCAGACCACTTCGCAGGACCAGTGGCACAAGGCCAAGCAGGCCATTGCCGACGGCATGCTGGGCAAATTGATCATGAGCCAAGGATCGTATCACCGCAACAACATCGAGGGGCAGTGGAACTGGCCGATTGATGCCGACGCCGGCCCCACCGCCAAGGGCGAGGGATTCATCAATTGGAGGAAGTGGCTGGGCCCCGCCCCCGAGCGGCCTTACGACGCCGACCGGTTCTTCCGTTTCCGCAAATACTGGGATTATTCTGGCGGCATCGCGACCGACCTTTTCTATCACGTCATCGCCCCGATGACGTTGTGTTGGGGCAAGCCGGAGTTTCCCATTCGTGTCGTTGGCACCGGCGGCATTTGGGCCTTCCACGACCGCGACGTGCCCGACACGTTCATGCTGTGCGCCGACTATCCGTCGGGCCACTCACTGGTGTTGAGCAGTTCGATGGCCAACGACACCCATATCCCCGGTCTGATTCGCGGCCATGAGGCCACGATGATGCTGGTTGAGCACGGCAAGTTCGAGGGCAAAACCGACGAGATCACGGTGACTGCACAGGATTGCTTCCGCGACCAGTTCATCAAGAAGTGGGGCAAGGACAAGATCGTCCTGCGCACCGAGCCGCGCGAGGGCCACATGGAAAACTGGCTGCGCTGCATCCGCGAACGCTCGACGCCGGTTTGCAGCGTCGAAATCGGCTATGCCGCCATGGCCGTCATTGACCTGGCCTGCCGTTCTTATCGCAACGGCAAGGTGTATGCGTATGATCCGGTCAAGGAAGAAGTCGTGGACCATCCGCTGCCGGTGAAGGCGTAAGAAATCACAGGACCGTCCGCTCAAGGTAGGATTGGACGGCATGCAGGAATTCGGCGGCATGTCCGGGCATCGCGCGGGTTTCCGCCGGCGTCAGTTCAGCGGCAGTCTTTCAGTCGGCTTCCATCTGCACCGCAAATGCGTTGGCAGCCGGCGAGAAATCTCTTTTGGAATACGGCGGTCTTGATCAACTTCTTCGAGGTCTTGTCTTATTCTGACCGACCTTGAAATATTCTATCCCCGCGGTCTCAAAAGAGTGACCCGCCGACTTGGCCTTGCATGCAACTTTTTGCAGACTTGGCGTTTTTGTGTGAGGTTCTTTTTGAAAAATCCTCGCCGCACAAGGCATGTTGACTTTGTCCTTTTGGACTCATAGGAATTGCTACAGGTTGTATAAAACGGCAGCGCAGAATGGCCAAGTGCGCGTGCCCCACAGGAACGCCTCGACATTTCCACGACACAAGAGGTAACTGCCCATGAAAAGCACCGTCTTTTTCGCCACGGCAAAACAGGCCTGGCTGGATGACAGCGAAACGCTGCCCTGCAAGCTCGACCGGATTCTCGAACGGCTGAAGATTGCAGACCGCGTCAAGGACGAGCGCGTCTGCATCAAAATGCACCTTGGCGGCAACGTCGGATACTCGACCATTCATCCCGTGTTCGTGCGGCGTGTGGTCAAGGCCGTCCTCGATGGCGGTGGCAAGCCGTTTGTCACCGACACTGCCGGCGCCGTGGCCACCGCCCACGAGCGTGGCTATACACACGAAACGCTTGGCTGCCCGATCTATCCGATTGCCGGCCCCGATGAGCGGCATGTATATTGGAAAAAGCGGCCTTACAAAAACATCGAGCAGTGGGGCTTGGCCGGCGAAATTGCCGACGCAACGTTCCTCATTGACCTCGCCCATGTCAAAGGCCACCCGTCGTGCGCCTACGGCGGGGCAATCAAAAACCTTGCTCTCGGCGCGATGATTGCCACCACTCGCGGGGCCATCCACGACACGGTGCACTTTGACCCGTACTGGTTTCCCGAAAAATGCACAGACCCAAAGATGATCGAAAAAATCATCGCATCATGCCCGTTCGGCGCGCTAGTGCATGACCGCGACGACGCGCGCCGCATTCACCTCCACACCGAGCCGTGCAATCAATGCGGCCGCTGCCTCAAAGTTGCCCCCAAAGGCTCGCTCAAGATTGATCCGGCCAACTTCCGCTCGTTCATGGAAGCCTGCGCGATTTCGGCGAAACTCTGCCTCGACACGTTTGACCGCGAAAAGACCGTCTTCATTAACGTTGCCATCCACATGACGGCCGTGTGCGATTGCTTTGGCTTTACAGGGCCGGCGATCCTGAACGATGTGGGCATTTTCGGCAGCGACGACATCGTAGCAGTCGAGCAAGCAACGCTCGACGCTCTGGCGCCGATGAAGATCATCGAGGAGAACGTGCCGTCGGTGTTTGAGTTGCAGCCCAATGCGCCGCATCCGCTGGCGAGCCTGCACGGCCCGTTGAAAAACCCGTATATCGTCGTCGAGGAGTGCGAAAAACTGGGCCTCGGTCGCCGCGACTACAAGCTGGTGGATGTGCTGCCGTACAAGGATTCGCGCTCGAAGGCCGGTGCCCCGTATGTGGCCGCGTCGGGACTGTAAATGCAACCCTGTAGAAGCTTGTGTTTCAAACTTTGGTTTGCCGTTCGTCGTCGCAACCTGAGTCGGCATGTTTTCTTTGGCAGTGCGATGGCGGGGCGGGAGTTCATCTGTTGTCCCAACTGCGAACGGAAAGGAAACGAAGCCGCGGCAGTTCGTTTCTCGTTCTCGATACAAAATAGAAAGGCGGCGCGGGCAGCGTGTGTTTTTGCTTGACCGTGCATGGACTATGGAAATAGATATTCATCCACATAACCGCTGCAAGGCCTTCAAAAAGGCGGCTTTTCCTGCTTGCGGCGGCAAGCGCTTATGGCACGTGCCGGGGTAGCTCAGTCGGTAGAGCAGAGGACTGAAAATCCTTGTGTCGGCAGTTCGATTCTGTCCCCCGGCACCATGTTTTTAGGGGCGTAAGTCTTGAAACAGCAAAGGCTTACGCCCCGCGTCTTTTTTGGTTAGTCCGCATACAACCCGCTGTCATTTTGGGTTCATTTTGGCAGTATTTTGGCAGTAAAATGGCAGTGGATTTTGTGCGCACAATGTCAGACAGAAACCCGACGCGGCATCAAGCGGCATAACCTGCACTTTCCCCCGCTCGATTTCCCCCCTTGACACGCATGCCATTGTCTGACTTATTCAACTCCAGAATGGTTGCCGATTGAGCGGCACCGAGAACAAGGCACAAGGAACCATGAACAATGCCAGTTGAAAAGATGATTCTCCCGCGATGGATCGTCGAACACATGCAGAACTATGGGGGACTACCTTACGGCGAATCGTTAGAAACACTTCGCAACTATCGCAAAAAGTTTGCTTTCGAAGCCATGCTTCGCAAAAACATAAGCGCTTCCCTATACCCTCCACCAGCACCAGACTGGGCGCGCCATCCTGAAAATACGCCAACCGAATGCGAAGTTGAAACGGACGGGGGGAACAAATTCATTCGCCTTGTCAGTCCTGAAAAACGCCAAAACGCCCCGTTGGTTGCGGCAACCGAGCAATCCCCTTCCTCTGTTCCAATTGTCCGATCGGGCACAGAACAAGAAAGCCCGGCTACGGAAAATGGACACGCGGCACGACAGGAATCACAAATTCCCGACAAAAGAAGGTCATGGAAGAAACTTTGGGAAGAATGGGACGACGATAGGATTCAAACTGAGCTGCACGACTTGGAGATCAAGAGCCAACCGATGACGAAGTTGATTCAGCGCATACAAAAAGACGCCAAGAGGTTGTATTCGGGCGATACTCCAAGCACGGCCTACATCCGAAAACGGATTGGGAAAAGCGAAGAACGGATTAAGCGAAAGCACAGTTTGAACCTTCGATGAACCTTCGGTGAAGGTTCAGAAGGTTCAACTTTTTTCATCCCCCCCAACTCCCACCAAACCCGCGTCAATTGCGGCTTTCCTGCATGTTCCAAGCCCCGCCTGAAAAAAAGTTGAACCTCGAAAAAGGTTAATTTTTTTTAGCGTGCTATGGTTGCCTTATCGCGCGGAAAGAAGGCGCGGATACCATGCGAAAGCTGGAGGCATAACCATGGAACCCACCAACACCACTCCCCCCCAATCCGAGATTCTTCCCGTCCATGACTTGACGGAAGCGGGCACGCTCTTGGCCGCGGGGTTCACGCCAGTTGGCCATGAGTGGCGCGGCCCAAGGCTTTACTTGCTGTTTCCCGACGTGGAACCGGCGCGGCGCATATTGGCCGATCTTGCGCGCGGTCGGCTTCTGCTGGATCCCAACGTGTTCGCCGATTGCTACCGCATGGCCCGGCGGCTGCTCCATGAAGCCAAACAGCAACGGGGGACACTGCGATGAGAGCCAAGAAACCGATTCGCGGTCAGTTTGTCCCGATCAGCGTCGAGCTTCTGCGCAGCCGCGTTTGGCAATTGTTGCCGGTGACTGCTCGAGCTCTATGGCCGGAAATTGTCTGGCAGGCGCGGCGACAGACGCAGGGCGATACAACCCAGCCTTTTACGTTTCCACAGCGGCACTTGAACTATACCCAGAACACGGTAGCGAAGGCGATTCGCGCACTGTGCGATCTGGGCCTGATCGTAGTGCATCGGCAAGGTGGGTTGCTTGCTGTGCCCAGTCAATACCAACTGACAGACGACTGGCGGACGTGGAGTCCCGCAAAAGCCGATCCGAGACGACGGGTTTTTTGGCAGCAGAAATTGGAGGATTTACTGGTGCGTGAACGCCGGTTTGCGGAATCGGCAGCGGACGTCAAGCGGCGGCGCAATGAAGCCTTGCGGGCATCGGCAGGCCGTCAAAGTTCAACCTCAAAAATTGACATAAACAGACGCAAAATTTGCGTCTGTGACGAGCCGTCAGACTCAAAATTTGCGTCTGTGACGGGAGAAAAACAGCAACATTCAGACGCAAAAAATGAGTCACTCTTTAAAGCTTTACCAAGGGGGTGTGG
>JAOAGV010000151.1:3981-8883 GCA_026415575.1 Candidatus Sumerlaeia bacterium | reverse complement strand
GCGCGGGAATGCGCGACCGCGGATCCGGGTCCACGCCAAAGGGAACAACCTCGACGGGCTTGTCGGGGAATCGGCGGTGTATGCGATTGCGGCTCCATTGCGAATGGACCATCAGGCCGAACGCGGTTTCGATCAGGCGCTCATTGAGCGGATGGTCAAGCAGGTCGAGCTGGGCAAAAATGTGTTCAGGGGGCGTCCTGCGGGGAAAGGAACGACCGTAGTATTGCGCAATGTCGTCATGGATTTCGAGAAACGAGAATTGGCGGTTGGACAGCGGGGCAAAGAACCGCAAGCAATAGTCGTGCAGCATGACAATGCCAGGGAAATGCAGGGCCATCCGATAGTGCCGCCCGTGCAGCACGTTATTGCCGATATGATAGACAATCAGGTCGTAGGGGCGCTCGCGATGACGTCGCGCAAACTGGCGCGACGAGTGCCAGACAAGACCGTCGCGGATTCCAGGATGCGACGGCGTGATGCCGTCCAGAAACAGTTCGATCTGAACGTGTTTGGCCAGTTCGCGAACCAGACTTTCGTTGTAGTCGGCAATACCCGACACTTGCGGCGGCAGGAGGGTAAAATACGCCACACGCTCGGCCGTCGGGCGGGAATGCGCCGAGCAGGGCTGTTCCCCTTGAACCGTCGGCTCAGGTGGACAAAGCGCTTTCGAAAGAAACCGGTCGGCCGTCTGGATGACTGCCGGCCAGCGGTATTTTTCGACTTGGCGGCGTCCGGCCTCGACAAGGCGCTGTCGGAGACTTTTATCGCCCAATACATTTTTCAGTTGCTCGGCCATCTGGTCACTTCGCGCAGGGTCCACCAGTACTGCGGCATGGCCGGCGGTTTCGCGAAACGACTCGATGTCGCTGGCCACAATGGGCAGGCCGGCGGCCATGGCCTCGATCAGGGGCATGCCAAAACCCTCGCAGAACGAGGGGAAAAGAAGCGCGGCGGCTTCGTGATAGAGCACGCGCAGGCCCTCATCGTCCACCGCGTCGGTCAACACGACGCGGCGAAGAATACCGAGGCGGTTGGCAAGGCTGACAAAATCATCGCGCGAGGGAGCATCGAGCCGGCAGGTCACGACCAGTTGATGCGAACGGCGCAGCGCTGCGGGCAAGGCGGCAAAGCTTTCGAAAACCGCCTGCCAGTTCTTTCGATAGTGGTGGCCGGTTACTGAAAGCACAAAGGGCGAGTGGATTGCATAGCGCTCGCGGATGCGCCGGATGGTCGCGCGCGACGGAGGATCAAAGAAGTCCTCGCTGATGCCGATACCCAAGGCGCAAACCCGCTCTGGCGGCAAGCCGAGGAGCCGGCAGACATCGCGGCGCGTTGTTTCGCTATTGGTCAACCAAAAGTCATAATCGGCCACTTTTTCCAGCCGCGCGTCATACAGCATCCATTGATAGTCGGACATTTGTTCGGGGTGTGAGCGGCGATACAGCAACGGGATCAAGTCGTGCACGAGGGCAATAATCGGAAACGGCGCGCCGTCGGGCAATAAAATGTCCGGCATCAGTGGACTGGTCACAATGTATGCGTCGAGGTCGCGCAGCGTGTTGCTCCATCCGAACGGTGCCAGAATCCCCTCGGACAAATAATCGAGTCGCGGATGGGGCAGGTCGAAACGGCGGTATTGGAAGTTGGGCAGTTGTGCGCAGTTCAGAAGACTCGACGGTTGTTCGGCGAAACCGAATCCAATGATTGTGTGATGCGGACAATAACGGGCGAGATTTTCGGCAAGGCCGCGCGCATAGCGGCCAATGCCGCGGTCGGCTTCAAAGGTTTCGAGGGTCTGCAGGTCAATGCCGATCTTCACAGTTGGAGCCTCAGTTGCCTTTCCAGACGGCGCTGGGCATCGCGGGCGGCCCGGCTGCGGCGCGGCGGCGTCCAGTCCACCTCGTCGGTCACTTCCTCGATGGTCTCGCGGTAAAGAACGAGGATGCGATCATCAAGCGATGTATGGGGAGTGTCGGAGCGCGTCAAGCCGCTATTGGGGGGCGCCTTGTCCGAGTGGTCGGGAAGAATGGTGTAGAGTTTGAATCGGGAATGTTGGGCGCAAAGCATCTTCCACAATTCATCGGCCAGTGAAACCACCCGGCCGGTTTTGCGGTCGGTAATATCGCCGACCACCATGCAGCAGACGCCACCCGGCGCCAGAACAGAGTAGATTCGGCTGAGTGCACGACAGAGAAAAATTTTGTATTCATCCATACAGTGATACTGGGTTAGCCGTCGGTCGAGCGCCTCATAATCCTCGTTCAAAAACCACAAACGAACGCTGTTGTAAAGGCCGTACCGGACGGTGTGAAAGTGGGGTGGCGCGGTAAAGACCAGCTGGACCCTGCGCTTGCGGATGGCGGGATGGGCAATTTGCGCGAGGTTGTCCACATTCTCAAGAAATGCGGCGCCGGCAGTCTGGGGCGGGGCACAGGCAAACAGATGCTGCAAGCGGAGCCGCACGGCGGAAAAGACGTTCACCGGAGTCTGCTTCAGACGTTTCGCGCGGATATACCGGCGAAGCCGGTCGGGCGAAAGGCTGAACGAGTTGGGCATCGAGAGCGAAAGGAACGCCGTTCGCTGCCTCCGGCGCGAGCCCGCGCCGTGCATAATGCCGAGAATGGTCGCAGCAATAAAATTGTCGCACGGGTCGCCCAGGTCGAGCACCTGTTTCAGATAGACGAGCTGGCGCAACGTCGCCGGATGAAAGAGCATTTGAACATGCGGGGGTTCATCGGCAATGTCGCCGTAAAACATATCGTTTTCCAAGGCGCGCAAGCGCAGGTGGATTTGCTTGAAGTCCGGAGCATTCACTTTGGCGCGGGTCAGCGTATAGGCCAGAGGGTTAAGGTCTATCCCGATGCCTATGCGACCGGTCACACAGGCCTGAAACGGAGTGGTGCCGCGTCCGCAAAAAGGATCGAGTACCGCATCGCCCGGGCGTGTGAACTTCTCGATGAAATAGTGCGGCAGGCGGGGCGGAAACATCGCCAGATAGCTGCACATCGCATGGAACGGATGCCCCCACCGTTTCGAGACTGTCTGCCAGTCATTGGACAATGTCATGGCAAAACATCCCTCGCTGCGGAAGTCGGCACGCGCTCTTTGATGGCATTCCCGCCGCCCGCTCCATGTCGCACTCCCCGCTTTTTTGGGTCCGCCTGCAATGTGTTGTTGACTTTGGCCCACCCGTTTGGATACCTGACAACGGGTGTGTGGACACAATGCATGCCGCCGATGATCGCTCCACGCGTGCCTCCAACAATATTGTGCAGCCTTTTATCGGGGGCTACGGCACGGCACAAGAAGAAAACTGGCGAAGCATCGGAGACTTGTAAAGAACGAATCGCGGGACCCAGTCCACTCCCAAGGAGCACACCGGATGAGTCAAGAACAAGCACGCAACGGACCGGCCAACTCCGTTCGACTTTGTCTGCGGCCGCTTCAAGCCATTCCGGGTCTCCAGCCCGTCTATCCGCTCGAGAGCGCCGCCTTGACGATCGGCCGCCATCCCTCGAATCACATCTGCGTGCCGGTCGAGGCGGTCTCGCGTTATCATGCGCGAATCGAAAAACAGGGCGACCGCTGGGTGGTGGTGGATCTCGGCAGCAGCAACGGAACATTCATCCGGGGCCAGCGAATCGAGCAGGCGGCTCTCGAACCCGGCTTGACGGTGCAGTTTGGCAATGTGGAGTTTCGCTGCGAGGGGCTGGAAGCAGCCGCCGGCGACGAGTATGGGCTGAAGACGCCGGTGGAGTTTGTCGCCGGCGACCGCCATCAGTCCCATTTTATCCTGCAAGCCGAGGCCGGCCGGCGCGAGGCCATTCCCGGAAAAATCATCGAAGTCCCCCCCGACCCGGAAGCGCTCGTCAAAGCCTATCGCCGTCTGGCGGTTCTCTATAAACTCAGCGATCTCCTGCGCTCCGCCCCCGAAGAGCCGCAGCTGCTCGAATGTTTCATGGACCTGATCTTTCAGGTCGTTCCCGCCGACCGCGGCGTCATTCTAATGCGCGCTGCACCGGACGAAGAGCTCCAGATTCGCGTGGCGCGCACACGCGAACACGCCCAACCCAAAACCCCCATTGCCGTCAGCCGCACCATCATTGACAAGTGCATGGAAGAACGTCTCGCCATTCTTAGTCAGGACGCCGTTTCCGATGCGCGGTTCAAAGCCTCCGAAAGCATCGTCCTGCACGACATCCGCTCGACCATGGTCGTGCCCCTTGTCAGCGGCAACGCGATTCTGGGCGTCATCCATCTGGACACGCGCGAAAGCGTCCGTGCATTCAACGACGACGACCTGCATTTTGTCACCAGCTTGGCCGACGATCTGGCCCTGTACCTCGACCACCGCCGCGTCCTTGAAGAGAGCGTTCGCAACCAGGAAATGGCCGCCGTCGGCGAGGTCATTACCGATCTCGCCCACAACATCAAAAACGTCCTGCTTCTGGCCGAGGGCAGCATCAAACTGATGGACCGCCTGATTGACAGCGGCGATCTGGCGCGCGTGCGTGAAAACTGGACCCTGACCCAGCGGACCCTCGCGCGCATCTCCACGATGGTCAAGGAGATGCTCGACTACTCCCGTGCCCCCCAAATCGTCAAAACCCAATGCAATCTCAACACCCTCGTGCGCGAGCAATGCCACAGCTATCGCTCGGAATTCGAAAAGAAGGGCATCAAGGTCAAACTCCGTTTGGACCGCCGCATCGAGGATTGTATGCTCGATGCACATGGTTTGGAGCGCGCGCTTCTCAATCTTCTGGTCAACGCCTGCGAAGCCATCCAGCACGACCACGGCGAGAACCAAGGCGACCGCGGCGAGGAGGGCGCGGGCGACACGGCGTCGGGCGGGAGAGGGCGCTGCCCTCCCCCGCACCCCCACCCGCCAAAGGCCTAAGG
>JAOAGV010000151.1:0-3971 GCA_026415575.1 Candidatus Sumerlaeia bacterium | reverse complement strand
CTTTTTCCCGCGCTTCACCACCAAGGGCGCCGAGGGAACCGGCTTGGGCTTGGCCATGATCAAGAAGTGGGTCACCGCCGTGGGCGGGACCATTCGCGTCTATTCGACCGAGGGGGTGGGAACGCGATTTGTCATCACACTGCCGCGCGAGGCCTCCTCTGCGGTCGAAACCGACGGGCTGTAGATGTTTCCCTTTTCGATCTGCGAATCCTGCCCGAAAGGTTATGGATTCTAAAAGCCTGCCGGGAAACGCATGTGGTTCCCCGTTAAGTGGACAATTTGGGCGGGAAAACACCCGCTAAAGTGGAACTTACCTGCATCCCTTACCATGCTCCAGAAGGTTTTTCGACAGGTTTCCAGACCCTCCTTCAACTTGCACCTTGAAGCGGCGGAAGCAAATGCGTAACGTCCTTCCGCCATGTCTCGCACTGCCGTCATTCTCTTTCTGGTCTTCTTGCTCCTCTATCTGCTGACGATGGGCGGTCACATCTATTCGCCGGACGAAGAAATTCTTTTCCAGATGACGCGGGCCATTGCCGAGCGCGGCTCGCTGGCCGTTGAACGCCCGAAGGAAATGCCGCCGTTTGCGGTTCGTGTCGGCGTGGACGGACGCGAATATGGGCAATACGGCATCGGCCAGCCCCTTCTGGCGGTTCCGTTTTATTGGCTGGGCCGGCTTTTGGCGGAAAAATCCGGCGATCGTGCGATAGGGTTTTCAGTGATTCAGTATCATGGTCGAACGCCGCGCGAGGAATGGCAGCGCCTCGGCGTGTCGCTGTTCAATCAACTGATCGCGGCGCTGGTGGTTGTGGTTCTGTTCTCGCTGGCCGCAGACCTGACCGGCGATCGAACCGCCGCAGCGATGACCGCGATTCTCTACGGGGCGGGCACAATCGCATGGGTGCACTCAAAACCCTTTTTCACGGAGACGTTGGCAACCCTGTGCACCCTGTTGTCGTTTGCGCTGATCGTGCGGGCGCGGTTGTTTGGCCGTCCGGGATTGCTGGCGCTGGCGGGCTGCGCCGCCGGCTATGCACTCCTGACGCGGCTCGATTCGATTGCCGCGTTTCCCGCCCTCGGACTGATGCTCCTCTGGCCGCACGCCGCCGGCAGCGCGTTTTCGACCGAACCAACCGCCGACGCCGCTGTCCCACCGCGTTTGGGTGCGTTACGGCGATTCCTCAATGACATGAAGATGGACACCGGCCGCAATGAACGCATCGGACGTTTTGCCCCGCCGGTGGCGTTGGCCTGCCTAGTGATTGCAGGGCTCAACTGGATGCGCTACGGCTCGCCCTTGGCGACGGGCTACGAGGCACAGCCGGAGGGCATTCAGTTCATCAATCCGTTGTTGGTGGGGTTGTACGGATTTCTGTTCAGCGTGGGCAAGGGCATCTTCTTTTTCTCGCCGCCACTGGTGCTGTTTTTTTGGGCAATTCGCCGCTTCATTACGCAAGCCCCTCAGGCCGCTTGGGGTGCCATTGTGTTGATCGTCTCGCTCCTGCTGTTTCATTCCAAGTGGATCAACTGGGCGGGCGGCTGGTGCTGGGGACCGCGGCACATTTTCATGGTGCATGTGTTTCTCGCGCTGCCGGTTTGCGCACTGCTGATGAAGCGCACTGCAGGTGTTCGCATCGCATACGGCGTGCTGCTGGTCTGTGGCATCGCCGTGCAACTTCTGGGAACCAGCCAAAACTTCATTGACTACCATTTCATTGCTTTTCGCTATCCGTTTGCCGAACCCAAGGCAACCCTCCGGTACGACCCGTTTCATGACGGACAGTTTCTGCATCAATACTATGAGGTGAAAATGAAAGCCAATCCGCTTCGCGGCGAAAGCGTGATCGAGCCGTGGCAATTGCCCGCACCGGTCAGCGACTCCATCTGGCGGATCGAAGCGTCGCCGTGGGTGATGTATCGGCGCATGATTGCGGCGGGCTATCACGACTTTTTCTGGCTGGAGCGGCTGGGCGTTCGCTCGCGTGCACACGAGGTGTTCCGGTTGATGCAGACACTGGAGGCGGCGGCGGAAGAACCTTTGCAAAAGAAAAACTCCGGAAACACTTCAGGCGCCTTTTAAGGGAAGAGGGCGCGTAGTTCACGCCTCAGCGCCCCTTATGTAGTCCACACTTCGGTGCGCCGCAAATAGTCTTCACTTTACTGTGCGTCATCAGTTCAAACTTTTGTTTGCCTCATCTCCACCCCGCTTCACCACGAGCTCTTGGTTCACAACAGATACACGCCAACCGCCTCAATAAAGTTGTAGCAAGGGGATTGCCGCAGTTACGGGCGAGGGTGTGCGAAGTGGCGCCAAAGAAATGGGGCTACAGCGGCAACTGCGTGCGTTGTCCGACACTCTCTTACAGCCCTGCGCCCCAGCGACGCCCTTCATCCAGCATGGCCAGAAAATGATCCACTGGAATGTAGTTGCACGCCGTATTGCCGGTGCCCAGACAATAGCCGCCGCCGGGATGGCAAACGTCGAGCACCTCGCGCACACGGCGGCGAATTTCCGTCTCGCTCTTGCGCGCCAGCAAGTCCACGTCTATTCCGCCCAGCAGCGCGATCCGATCGCCATACTTTCGCTTGGCCTCGGTCACCGGCTCGATGACATCCTCGAACGAATGGCGTCCGTCTATTTTCACATCTTCGATCAGCGCCGGCATGATCGCCGACAGATTGCCGCACGAATGCAGCACATACAGTTTGCCGTGTTCATGGGCCGTCTGCGCATTCTTTCGGTGCCACGGCAGACACTTCTCGATCAGCACTTGCGGCTGAATCATTGTGCCCGAGCGAAAACCCATGTCATCGCCGGCAAAAAGTACCGGAATGCGGTCGAACTGACAGAGCAGCTTGATTCCCTCATGGAAGATCGAGCCGACGCGCGTGAACACCGCATCCACGAGGTCGGGCTGCTCGTAAAGTGCATAGCACAACGTCTCGAAGCCCATGGCCCACGAGGTGATTTCAAAAATGCTGTGCGCACCGCCGTACATGCACATGTCATCGGGCAGGTGGCGATCATACCACTCGATGGTGTCGGTGCGGAACTGGGCAGGATCGGGCCAGTGGTAGGATTCGAACTCCTGCCATGAGGCAATCGGGCCGCGATGCTCTTCCATCCAGTCGCGGCCGGCGGCCCGCACCTGACCGTCAGCCACCGTGTCGGGGACGGTGGTTTC
Source organism: Candidatus Sumerlaeia bacterium (assembly GCA_026415575.1). Lineage (GTDB taxonomy): Bacteria > Sumerlaeota > Sumerlaeia > JADFCW01 > JADFCW01 > JADFCW01. The sequence goes on along the minus strand of JAOAGV010000151.1, from coordinate 786 downwards.
GATCAGCGGCCAGTCGAAGTTTTCGATTTTTACGCGAACGGCATCGTAGCCCAGATGGCGCTGGATGCGAATCTCGCGCTTCTCGATGAAGCGCGGGTCGTTGCGGTCGAGATCGGCATCGAGACCAAACCGGTGGCAAACGGCCTGCTTCATTTCCTCGTCGAGAAACAGTTCGGCAAAATGGACACGGCGCGGCGTTCCCTCGCGTCGCAAACACGCCAGCCACGCCTCGTAGTCCGGCTTTATGGGAATATCGAGCATCGGCAGGCCTTCCCGTTTCCAAAGCTGGGGCATGTCATTCGCCCGATGCGGATAGAACGATTTATGACCCATTTGTTTTGGACGTTCAACAAAAACCTTTTTCGGGAAACAACGCTCAACCCCGCGCGCGGACATTTCCAGAAGGCCGGAGAAGGTCCCGTGTTTTTCCCTGCCCGCCTATAAGCAACCACCTATGCCAAAAAGCCGAGGGGACATCCGATAGCATTGCCCAAGATCAACCAAAGTCTAAACTGCGGGCGTTTTGCATCAATTCACACTTGAAGCAGCACGCACCAATGACATTTAAGATTTGCCTGCATAAAGGAACCGAAAGGACAATCCGGCCTCACACTCAATCCAGAATCCAAACCCCAAAATTTCTACGGGAGTTTTGTCATGCATCTCGATTTCTCCAACGAGCGCGTCCTCGCCATCGTGGCTCATCCCGACGACGCCGAGTTGCTCTGTGCGGGCACACTGGCGCGGGCCAAGGCCGATGGCGCAGCCATAGGACTGTGCGTGCTC
>JAOAGV010000014.1:59511-59846 GCA_026415575.1 Candidatus Sumerlaeia bacterium | reverse complement strand
CTTCACGGTCATGCCGGAAAGCGCGGCGCTGGCCGGATTTGTGCCGTGGGCCGATTCGGGAATGAGCACGTAAGGACGCGGCTTGCCCTCGCGGCGGACATGCGCGGCCTGAATGATACTCATTCCGCAAAACTCGCCCTGCGCGCCTGCAGCCGGGTTGAGCGTGAACGCATCCATACCACACAGGGCCGACAGCCAGTCTTCGAGCTGCGCCAGAAGCGCCAGAATTCCCTGTGTGTCTTCGGCATCCTGAAGCGGATGAAGCCATGCGAAGCCGTCCAGCCGCGCGGCGTTCTCGGTCAGGCGCGGATTGTATTTCATCGTGCACGAGCCGA
>JAOAGV010000014.1:3873-59501 GCA_026415575.1 Candidatus Sumerlaeia bacterium | reverse complement strand
TGACGCACGACATCGGCCGGAAGCCAACGCGTTGCTTCCGCGCAGGGATCAAAAGTTGACGGGAGTGAAACGCCCTGGCGTCCGGGCGCGCTTTTTTCAAAGATCAGTTCCATGCGGCTATCTCCCAAATGGACGGGATGGAGTTTAGCGTTTGGTTGCTGTTTTATACAGAATACAATACACTGAAGTGTGAATTACCTACGACACACTAAGATGTGAACTGCAAACTGGCCGGTGATTTTTTCCCATCACAAGAGACTTGGCGCACTACTGGACCACAAAATCCTCCGGCTTGAGTTGAATCTTCTGCCCGGTGGCCGCCGCCTCTTGAATTTTGGCCGTAAGCACGGCGACCGCATAGCCGACTTCGGGCGGGCAGTTCGGCGCCGCTTCGCCGCGAATGGCTGCAAAGAAATTATCCAGATGCAACTTCTGGAACGAGTCCTTGATTTCCACCGGAACCGTGTAGTGCAGCGGCGAAACGGTCTCAGTGATGCTGACCGCGCTCTTGGTTTCGCCCTCAGTTTGCACAGGCTTCTTGCCGCTTTGAATCAGATACTCAAGGTCCACCCATTTGCCCCAGTCGGGGCCGGACGCTTCGCGGAACAGGCTGGTGAGGTTTTGCGCCTCGGAAATGACCAGCGCGCCCTCGGCACCCAGCAATTTCTCATAGTGTCCCAGATTGCCGTTCGTGGTTACAACTTGCTGGAAGACGCGCACGACACCCTGCCGCGACGGGTATTCGAGAATAGCCATAATCGTATCGGGCCATTCGTGGGTGGTTTTGTCGTAATACTCCGTGCCGGCGCTGGCCAGAACGGCGGACGGATAGGCGCCGAGGAACCAGTTGAAGACATCGAGTTGGTGGGAGCCAAGTTCGCCCAGCGGGCCGCTGCCCAATTTCTTATACCATTGCCAGTTGCGAAAATGCTGCATCGAAGCGTAGCCGAAAGGCGCCAGCGCGGTCTCGTCCATGGTGGCGCGCTTGGGCCAGCCGCGGTCGGGTTGCAACGAGCGGTTCCACTGTCCGTCTGCGGCCTGAATAGCGCCGAGGAGTTTCAGTTCGCGAAGCACCTTGGCGGCGCAATGGATATAGCGTGGATTGCTTCGCCGCTGATAGCCAATCTGCAAGATTTTGCCCGAGGCCTTGGCAGCCTGCACCATCTGGCGCGCGCCATTGAGCGTGTTGGACATGGGCGCTTCGCAGAAGACATGAAGGCCGGCCTTGAGTGCGGCCACGGTCTGCTCGGCGTGGCAAAAATCCGGCGTGGCGATAATTACCGCATCGAGGTTGCCGCGCTCCTTGTCGAGCATCTCTTTGAAGTCCACATAAGCGCGGTGTTCGTGGTTGTAGGCGCGCAGCATTTGTGAGGCGCCGTCGAGATTGAAGTCCTTCCAGATGTCGCAGACGGCGCGAAACCGGATGCCGGGGGTTTTCAGTGCTGCACCCAGAAGCAGCTGGCCTTGCGTGCCGTATCCGACCAGCGCCACGTTGAGGTCGTCGGTTTTTTTGGCCGGTTCTGAGGCGGCAGCCGCTAACGCGGCTGCACTTGAGCTGATTGCCATGGTGGAACGAATGAAGCTTCTTCGCGCGATTCGGTTTTTGCGATTTCGCATGCCTGCTCCTTCGGAATTTGGTGTTCCAAAAGCTGCGCCTTATGGAAAGCACGGACAACATGGACAAAGTGGACGGATCACTGCTGCGGGTGCATGTCTGTCCGGTCCATCCTGTCTTTCCCGTCCACTCCTTCTCCCCTATTCAGCCCATCCACGGGCGCTCGCGTTTCAGATTGGCGAGAGCATTTTTCGCCAGAATGACGTCTTCGACCACCTGAAAATCAAACATGCCCACGCAAATGAAGTCGGCGCCGTGCTCAAAGGCAAAGCGAAATCCCACTTTGGGATGAACCGCGCCCGCGGCTAGAACCTTGAAGCCGATCCACGGCTTCTTGATGGTTTTCATAAACTCGGCGGTCTCTTCCGGCTCACGGCAAAAAATGTTGTCGTGCTCCGGCTGCCCGTTGGCCGACCAGTAGTTGGTGGGGTGAATCGTCTTGACCCAGAAATCCGGATCAATGCCGGCGGCCACACATGCTTTGACCGTTTCGAGTTTGTGCGCGCCCATGCCGCCGAGCACTTTTTGCGATTTCATAAACTCGACGGCCTCGACCAGCGTGGCCACGCGGCCTTCTTCGACCTCGCGGTCGGCAATGCCTCCCTGAACATAGACCGCATGGGCGCCGTTGTCTATTGAGGTCTGGATGCCGGTCTTGAGGTCTTTCATCGCACAGTCGGAAATCCACTGAATCCGGCCGCCGCGCTCTTTCCAATAGCGGTTGATCACCGGGCCGGCGTTGGGATTGGTCAGGATGGTGTTGATGCCGTTCTCCTCGGCCAGTTCGAGCGTCTCGAAGATTTTTTGCTCGGTGTGATATTTCTTGACGAGGTCCGAGACGTAGATGAGGTCGCGCGCATGGGCCCAACCGCCGATCAGATTGCCGCCGCAGAAAATGCGGCTGACCTTCAAGGGGCCGATTTGTCCCATGGGCATGGGGCCGCTGGCAGCCGCTTCCTTGGCCGGAGCGGCCGCCTTTGCTTCAGCGGCGGCGGCATGAGCTTTGAGCGCCGCTTCCTCGAAGCTATGCAGCGCGAGGGCCGCCGTTCCTGCGGCTCCCGCCAAGGAGGTGTTCAGGAAACCGCGGCGATTGAATGGTTTGTTCATGGAAATTCCCTCCGTGGGCAAAGATGGAATGGACACTATAGACGACAGGCATGGACGGCAAGGATGCCGAAACGTTGGCTCGTGCCCCACAGCACTTATGCAATCCAAGGGCGCTCCCGCTTCAAATTGCCGGCGAGAATTTTTTTGGCGAGGAGGACATCTTCAACCACCTGAAAATCAAACATCCCGACACAGCAAAAATCCGCGCCGTTCTCGAACGCATACTTGAATCCTTCTTTAGGATGAATTGCACCGGCACCCAAGACTTTGAATGCCACCCAAGGCTTTTTGACCGTTTTCATAAAGGCGATGGTCTCTTCGGGCTGTTCGCACCACACGCTGTCGTTGCGCGGCATGATGCCGGCCGACCAGTAGTTCTTGGCGTTCAAGGTTTTCATGAAGAAGTCGGGCTCAAGTCCTGCTTTTACACATGCGACCGTCGTGGCAATGTCATGGGCGCCGAGGCCGATGACGCCGGCGCCCAGTTTGCGCGCTTGCTCGACAAACTTGCCGATCAAGTCCACTTTGCCCTTTTGCACCCATTCGTCGGCCACTCCGCCGTGCATATACACACCCAGTGCGGTGTTCTCCAACGCCAGCTTGGAGTCCCACAGAAGGTCGTCTTCATTGGGTTTGACTTGGGCAATCCACTGAATCTTGCCGCCTCGGTCGCTGCGATACTTCTTGATTACGCGCAAGGTATGGTCGTCCACGCGCATAATCGCCGTGTTGATGCCCTGCTCTTCGCACAATTCGAGCGTATCGCAAATCTTCTCGTCCGTAAAATACTGTTTCAGCAGCGCCGACACGTAGATCAGGTCGCGCGCATGCGCGAACGTGCTGATCAGATTGCCGCCGCAGATTAGGCGGCTGACGCTGAGCGGACCGATTTTGCCCATCGGCATCGGCCCGGACGGTGCGTCGGATGCAACCTTGGCCGCGGCCGGCTGCGCCGCCTGCGCCAGTAGATGCATTTCTTCAAAGCTCAGGAATGCTCCGACGCCGGCCGACAGAGCAACCGACCGTTTGAGCAAGTCTCGACGATTTAGATTCTCCGACATGCTGCACCTCATTTTTGTTTCTTTCCGTCACGCCAACCATGCGCGCGACCGCTTCAATTTGGGGTCGCTCAAGACCGAACGCGCGATAATGGCATCCTCGACCACCTGAAAATCAAACATCCCGACGCAGCAGAAGTCGGCGCCGTTCTCAAAGGCAAAGCGAAAACCATCCTTTGGATGAATGGCGCCGGCCGCCAGCACTTTGTAAGCAATCCATGGCTTCTGGACCGTCGCCATATACGCGATGGTCTGCTCCGGGTGTTTGTCCCAGTAGTTGTCTATTTTGTAGTTGTCTATGACGTCCTTGTCCTGATCGGGTCTGCGTGTGGACCAATAGTTTGTGCTGTGAAGGGTTTTCATATAGAAGTCGGCGCCCACACCCGCCTTCTCGCATTCTTGCGGCGTGCCGAGGTTGTGTCCGGCCACGCCGGCAATGAGGCCCTGCCGCTTGATGTATTCGACAAACTTGCCGATGAGTTCGACTTTGCCGCTGCGCGCCCATTCGTCGGCCACGTTGCCGAGCATGAATACGCCCACGGCGCCGGCATCAATGGCCGCCTGCGCGTCGCTGCCGATGTCATCAGGCTTTGCCGAGCACTGGCCAAGCCATTGAATTTTCCCGCCGCGCTCGCTCCAATAGCGTTTCAGGATGGGCGCCGAGCCCGAGCCGGTAATGATCGTGTTGATGCCGTTTTCTTCGCAGATTTCGAGCGTTTCCAGAATCTTGTCTTCCGTAAAGTATTGCTTGAGCAGCGCCGAGACATAAATTAGGTCGCGCGCGTGTGCATAGCCGCCAATCAGGTTGCCCCCGCAGATGATCCGGCTGATCTTCACCTTGCCGATCTGGCCTTGGGGAAGCGTTTTCGCGCCGCCTGCGGCAGACGAAGCACCTGCGGCCGGCTGTGGAGATGCCGTCTGTGCCAAAAGTGCTTTTTCTTCGAGACTAAGGGCCAGTGTTCCTGCCGCCGCACCGAGAAGCGATTTGTTTAGGAATCCGCGGCGTGTGACATGTTCCGACATTGTAATCCTCCAAAAAAAGCCCCGCTTTTGGCCGGGCCAACTAAAGAAAACTTATGCTGTGGCGGTTTGTAAAGTCAACTGTTGTCTGGGCGGGAAAGAGACGCGGGGTGAACGAGATGGACAGTATGCACGGGGTGGACGGATTTCATTTTAATGTGCCGGCGGCGGCAAAAACTTTGCTCCCAGCTCATAGGCGCCTATATCCGGCGCGCCTGTCACACTGCGGGGCAACAGCGTCCGGTGCGGCCCATAGCAGCAATCCAATTTTACGGTTTGTTTCATGCCGTTGCCATCCACATATTCGAGGACTTCCGGCCCGCGATTCACACAGGGCGAATCGGGCCGCAGGCGAAAATCGCGGCCGGCCAAATCCAAAAACCCCGGTGTTTCGCCGCGAAGAGTTTCGGAGAATTCTCCGGTTAGCCCTGCGCTCTTGGGAACCCAGTTGTGGCTGCCCGCAGCAGGTGCGGCCCCGCGCGAACTGGCGGCGATTCGGTCGCTTCCGTAGAAGATATTGCCTTTTAAAACCGCCCGCGACTTCGGATCGTCGAGTTGAACAAACTGAATGCGGGGGTTGCCCGCCACCAGCGTATTGTGGAACATATACAGCGTTCCATCATGCGAGCCGCCCAGCTCGGAGCCCATCAGAATGAACTTCCCGCGATTGCCTGTTCGATTCGGTTTGCTCACCACAATGTTGCCGACCATGAGCACGTTGCTGTTGGGGCGGTCGGTTTCGCCCTTGCCGTCCACAGGGCCGACCTCGCCTTCATTGGAGTCGGCAATCCAGTTATACCAAAGTTCGTTGTAGTGCGCGCGGCTTTTGTAGTTCTGGCCGTGAATGCTGTCGTGAATATGGCAGGCGCGCACGACCACGCGGTTGCCGTGCATGTAGAAGTTGTGCGAATAACCGTTGAACTTCGGCGTGCCGTTGAAGGCCACCTCGCACGACTCGATGAGGGCGGTCTGGCGGTCTCCGCCGAAAATGCCCATGTCGCAATAGGTTACCTTGCAGTCGCGGATGACGGCGTTGGTAGAATTGAGCAGACGAATGCCGGCGCCATTGTTGCCATTGCGCGCGCTCTTGAATTCAAGATGTTCGACAATGATGTAGGCGCCTGCGACCTCGAAAATGGCGCGCGGAATCGAGCCGCGGCCGGACACATCCAGACCTTCGCCGTCGAAAAGGGGGCGTTCCGCTCCGACGCCGCGGATGATAATCGGCGCCGAGGGCGTCCCATTGCAGGTCAGCCGCAGGACCTCGCGATAAGTGCCCGGGTCAATTTCGACCACGTCGCCCGGTTGCAGATTTGCCGCCAGAGCTTTGAGGCTCTTGTGCTCGCGCGACGGACCAACCTGATAGGTTGCGGCGCCGGCAAGGAATGACACTGCCAAGAGTGCGATAGCGAGTGTTGATGGAAAAAACAATCGCATGGGTGTTGCCTCACAAAAGAAATAAACGGCATGTCCGGAGCGGCCATTATGGACATGCCCTATGTTGTGGTTGCTGCAAAATCGCGCGTTGAGTCGCCGTCGGCCGCCATGACCTCCAGCAGCCGCTTGTGCATGGCCTTCAGGACAGGCGCATGAGCAGGATCGTCGGCGAGGTTTCGATCCTCATGCGGGTCTTTGATGAGATCATAGAGGGCAACAATCCGGCGGCCGGCACCGACAACGTATTTATACTGCTCCGTTCGCAGCATGCGCAGGGTATTGGCCCGCTGGCAAAACGCATAATCGCGCCATGCCACCTTTCGCCCCTCGATAAGCGGCCGAAGGGACTTGCCGTGGATGTTTTCCGGCACCGGCACGCCCGCATAGTCCAGAATGGTCGGCATGAAATCAATCTGGCTGACCGGTTGGCGCACTCGCGTGCCCGCCTCGATCCGCCCCGGCAACCGCATCAGAAGTGGAATGCGCACGAGATCGTCGTAGCAGCCGGTGATGGACTTGCCGATACAACCGTGCGCACCGACCATGTCGCCATGGTCGGATGTAAAAATGACCAGTGTGTTCCCGGCCAGTCCCAGTTCATCGAGTTTTTTTAAAACCCGCCCCACCTGATCGTCTATGTATTTCACCATACCGTGATAGATGGCGGCATATTCGCGGATGCCCTCCGGGCCGGCCAGATCGCCCAGCTGTTTGCTGGCGCCGCGCTGATCCCATGGCGGCAGGCTGGTCGTGCCGGCCAGTTCGATCTTCTTGCGATCCACCATGCTGTAGTAGGGTTCGGGAATGACCCACAGGTCGTGCGGCGGAATCCACGAGGCGGTAATCATGAAGTTCTTGTCGGCGTTCTTTTCGAGCAACTCAATCACTTGGTTGGTCACGAGGGTTTCGGGCAGAAGATCAGGCGGAATCAGGCTGCGGCCGATGATGGAGATGTAGCCGACGGAACTTTTGTTGATAAACGCATGATACGCCTTTTCGATGGCCGGAATCATCTCGACCGGCCGGCCGAGATATTTGCCCGGGCTGGGATGGTTGGCAAATTGTGCAGCGGGCAGGCGGGCATCCAGAAACGCCTGATAGTCGCGGCGCGTCGTGCCGCCATAGTCAAATGATTCATAGCAGTCGAAGTCGCCCAGATCGCCGAGATGCCATTTGCCGCGAAACGCGGTGGCGTATCCGCGGCGATGGAGAAGGGTTTCGGTATTGGGGAACGCATCCTGAGCCAACGGCGCCTGACGGCTTCCTCGCCCGCCGACATTCAAAAGGATGCCGTGCCGGTGGGGATACACGCCCGTAATCATGGAGGCGCGGGACGGCGAGCAGTACGGCGTAACGCAGGTGGCGTTCTCGAAGCACACACCCTCGCGCCCGATCCGGTCCATGTTCGGCGTTTCAATATAGGGGTTTCCGGTCAGCGAAAGTGAGCGATGGTGTTGTTCGTCGGTCATCAGAAACAGCACATTCAGGCCGCCCGGGCGTTTGGGTTGGGCAGCGCAGCGGATCGGCTCGGGCGATGCGGCGGCAAGGGCTGACACACCGGCCGCTTGCAGAAATTGGCGGCGGTTGATGTGCTTCATCACAAATACACTCCTGTCCTTTTCGGCTTGCAGAACAAAAATGGCAACCGGCGGCGCAGCCAGACTCTTTACGCGGGCGGCTCCATTGGAAGCACCAGCAATTTTGGCTCGGTCATTTCCTGCATGGTATATTTGACGCCTTCGCGGCCGAAGCCCGAATCCTTCACGCCACCGAACGGCATGTTGTCCACCCGGAACGTCGGATAGTCGTTGGCGATGACTGCGCCGACCTCCAACGCCGCGAAGGCGCGGAGGATTTTTTGCACGTCGCGCGTGAACACGCCCGCCTGCAATCCATAGCGCGAACCGTTGACCAACTCAATCGCATGCTCAATATCATTGTACGGCATCAATGTCACCACGGGACCAAACACTTCCTGCGTATAGACTTTATAGACGGGTGGGACTTTGGCGAGGACGGTCGGCCACACGACGTTTTTCTCACGCCGCCCACCCATCAGCTTCTGCCCGCCTCCCCGCACAGCCTCCTCGCACCACTGCTCGATGCGGTCGGCATCGGCCGGTGTAATCAGCGGGCCGCAGATCACAGTTTCGTCGCGGGGATCGCCGACCCCGACCTCAATCTCGACATATCGCAAAAATCTCTCGATGAACTCATCATAGATGGAGTTGTGAACCAGCAGGCGCTGGACGGCAATGCAGACCTGTCCGGCGTAGCCGAACGCACCGGCAGCCAGCCGCGGGACGGCATAATCAAGGTCCGCATCCGGCTCCAAAATGGCGGCACAGCTGCCGCCCAGTTCGAGACTCACTTTTTTCTTGCCCGCTTTCACTTTCAGCGGCCAGCCCACCGCGGCACTGCCCGTGAACGAAATCATCTTGATCCGCCGGTCGGCCACCAGCTGCTCGGCCTGTTCGACCGGCGACGGCACGACGTTCAGCGCGCCGGCTGGCAATCCCGCCTCCATCGCAATCTCTCCCAGAATCAGCGACGTAATGGGGGTTTGCGAGGCCGGCCGCAGCACAATCGGATTACCGACAGCAATGGCGGCGGCGACTTTGTGCGCGACAAGATTGAGCGGAAAATTGAACGGTGTAATTGCCGCCACAGGCCCGAGGGGAAAGCGGCGGGTCAGACCGATTCGGCCTTTTCCGTTGGGCGTAATATCCAGCGGCAGCGTCTCGCCTTCAAGGCGGTGAACTTCGCGCGCCGCCGTGTCGAACGTACTGATGGCGCGCTCGACCTCCGCACGCGCCAGCCGGATGGGCTTGCCCGCCTCGGCCACGATGGTTTGCGCCAGCAGTTCGGCCCGCTGGCGAATGCCCGCCACAATCCCGTCCAGAATGCGGACTCGTTCGTAGGTGGTGAGCGCGCGCGTTTTCTCAAATGCCGTGCCGGCTGCGCCAATGGCCGCGTCCATGACCTCCGCAGTGGCACGACACACACTGGCCACAAGGCTTCCGTCATACGGATTATAGATTGACTGCATCTCGCCCGTAATGCGCCATTCGCCGTCAATCAGAAGACGATACTGCCGCGTGGTTTTGTCTGAGCTCATCGAATCACTCCCCTGCCCGTTCGCTCGAACCGAGTCGCAAGGTATGTAGTGCGGTGCGCGGACAAATTCAACAACGTTTTCCCGAGCGGTTGCACTATAGCGCTGTGCCGGTGCTTGTGGCACGCGCTTTGGCGATCTGCTTGTGGAACACTTGCCGAATATCCTCGAAATTCGACGGCTTGCTGCGCAATTGCCACAGCGTTTCGATGCCGGTCAACGTCATGGCGGCGTGTTGCGCCCACTCGTTCCAAGTCAATCCCGGCTCGTCATAGGCATGCGGTGCGCCGCAATGGCGATGTTCAAGAGCGGCACGCAGGAGAAGCGACTCGAACATCAGAAGACCGCGTGTCAGTTCGGCACAACTGACCGGGTCGCGCTCGCGCGCCGGCCGACAGGTTCCGATGGCGTCAAGCGCCTGCCGAACCGCTTCAATCATGGGGCCGACCTCACTTGGCGGGATTTCGCGCCCGACCGCCGCGTCGGCCAGCGGCATCGTCCAAAGTTCCCACGTTTTAATGTCCTTTCCCGTTTTCCGACGGATGAGGCTGCCGGCACGGCGAATTGCGCGTCCAATGACGCCCCTGGCATCGTCAAAGAGGTGGAGAGAAAAAGCGCGGTCGAATGCCTCATCGTCGGCGGGACGGCCTTCGTTCCACGCCATCGCTGCGCCGAGGATGGCGCCGTGCAAAGACAAAGCGGGCATGTTGAAGTGGCCGCAGTCGCCCCAGTCGGTGTTGAGAACGCCGTGAGCGCCGTGTTCTTTACCGGCGGCGACAAAGCGCCGGATGTTCAACGTGGCGTTCCACACGTCGGGGAAGACCTGATCCCATGCAGATGTGCCGGGGCAGACGAAAAACGGTTTGCCATAGTCGTGCATGGTCTTGCAGCGCGCAAACGGGGAGTCATGGTTATATCCCCAATCGAGAAACATGATATCCTCGCGCAATTTGCCCAGCAGCTCCGGATAGTGATAAATGACGTCGGCCCAGATCATGGGGCGCCGACCGAATGTTCGGGCCATGGCACAGATTCGGCGAATGTGTTTCACATAGAGGGCCCCGACGCCAATCCGCTCTGCCTGTTTTCTCCCCAGACCCTTTCCGAGGTCCCACGTCTCATCGGCATTCAGGTTGAAAAACGGCGATGCGAAGCACGGCAAGAACTCGGCGTATAGCGACCGGAGCAAGAGATAGCTGTCGGTGCGTACGGGCGACAGGGTCATGCCGCGCATGCGCTGGCGCCAAGTGGCCGCCCACCAATTGTCGAATTGCACAATCTCGGCGAGGTTTCGATATTTCGGCAGGCTCAGGATGAAGCCCATGTGGCCGAAGGACTGGAGGCACGGCACGAGCTCAATGTGGCGCGACTGACAGTAGCGGTCGAGTTCGCAAATTTCGTCCGGGGTCAGAGGGCTGCAGCCGGCGCCGATGTCGGGATCGAACTGAAACTGAAATGTGTGCTCTACATAGAGTTGCAGCATGTTGATTTTGAAATGCGAGAGGGTGCGGGCCAGCCATTTGAGATGGTCGAGCGTGGGCACGCGCCCGCGCGATACATCGAGCAGGAATCCTCGGCAAGGGAAATCCGGCTCGTCGTGAATCCTCAGCGCCGGCAACAAGCGGCCATATTGGCGAAGGAGTTGAATCAGTGTTTGCACGGCATAGAACAGCCCCGTGCTATGGCCGGCCGCGAGCCGGATTTGATTGCGGCTAATCGTAAGGATGTATTCGTCCCGGACGCAAGGTTCGCCGATTTCCGACATTCTTTCGCCGGAAAGCGGAAGAATCTGCAGAATGATTTCGTTCGCGCCGGTTGGCTCTTGCGGCTCCGATTCGATAAACAGATCGCACTCGGCGTAGCTTTTTATGGCTTCGGCCAGCTCTCTGGCAGCGTTGTATTCGGCGTCGCGACAGCCGGGCAGGAGGCGGATTTCGGTGCCCTCGTCGAGGACAAAACGGCTTTCACCTATTTGAAGAAACTTGGGGACGGGCAGCAGAATCGGATGTTGCATGCGAGCCTCGACGGCCGGTTGCGCATGTCTTCTGTCAGAGTTTCTTCTGGAACCGCAGAAAGAGCCGTCCGATCTGCGCACCGCCTTCGCGATAATAGAAATTCAGCCGTTCAAGATTCGTGGGCACCAGCGCGTAGGGATACCCCAGCGCGCGCATTTCCCGCAAACACCGGCGAAAGAGAACGGCGCCAACCTTGTGTCCACGCAGTGATTCATGGACACCGGTTGGACCAAACAGCCCGATATTTGTCGCGTCATAGTCGGCAAAGCCCACCACTTTTTTATCTTGCAGGGCAATAAACACCGTCGGCTCGGCGGCGCGAAACGCCAGCGAGGTCTCAAACCACCACGCCATGGCAAACATGCGGTTGATGGCGTGGAGCGTGCGGTCGCAATCGTCGGGTGTGGCACGGCAGATGGTTACGCCGTCGGGCAACGGTGGGTCGGGCCTGTCTATCAGCGGATTGCCGGTCAGTGGGACCTCGAGGTGAAAATCGTAGCCGGCGGGTTCATAGCCGCGGCGGTGGAAAAAAATCAGGGCTTGAGTTTCTCCCGAGGGGACCCCGCCGAAAAAATACAAAGGCCAGTAGTCGCTGATCAGAATCCGGCCGGCTCCGCGTGCTGCCGCCTCGCGCTCGATCTCGCCCAGCATCCGCGTGCCAATTCCCCGGCCCCGATAGTCCGGTCGGACTAGAAGGAGCTTCAGACTGGCAAACGTCTCGCCGTTGCGCGTCCGCACGTCGGCCACCGCCAGACCGACCAGCGCCTTGCCGTCAAAGGCCACACGCACCAGTTCGGGATCGTAATACCAGCAATCAAATACACCACGGCGCAGCCACTCGGTACCGGCAGAAAAGATCAACGACGAAAAGGCGTCCCGGCACAGTGTTCCCGCCTCGTTCAGATGTTCGGCCAATCCATCGGCCTTGAGCAGTCGAATCATCGCAATACTATGTCGAAGTGGCGAACAATTTTTAGATTCAATCCGTGCGATGGTCCCAACCATCCAATCGCACTCACGTTTTCACACTTGAACGGCGCGTCGCGGCGCGCAAGAAAAATTGTGCAGCTACGATGGATGGGAACAGCACATTTTGGGCTCTTGACATGGTGTTCGCCAACCGCCTTGACGGGGCGGTGGCGGCGGAGTCGCTGGCCAGCGTGCTCGACGACCTCGGTGCAAGCGGCTGGCAAGAGGCAACGCCTGACGTTTCCGATGAAGTGCTCGTTCGTGTCTTTTTCCCGAACTCCATTCCCCCGTCGCGCGTGCACACGCGGGTAGTTGAGACGGCGCGTGGGCTGCAACGCGAAGGCATTTTCTCCACTCTTCCGCAGCTCAAAGTTACGGCGGTCGAACAACACGATTGGGTCGGGGAATGCCGGCGCGGATTCCGGGGAGTTCGTGTGTCGCGCCGCTTGCGCGTCGTTCCACCGTGGCGTGTCGGCATTGGGCGGCAAAGCGCGGCCGCGCGTCCCATTGAGATTGTCATCCTGCCGGGAATGGCGTTTGGCACGGGGCTTCACGAAACGACGCGGCTGTGTCTGCGGCTGATGGAAAAGGAAATGCGCGGCGGCGAGCGGGCGGCCGACATCGGCGCGGGTTCGGGCATTCTCTCGATTGCGGCAATCAAGCTGGGCGCGCGGTCGGTTCAGGCCGTCGAACTGGACGCGCAGGCCTATGAAAACTTTCGCGAGAATCTTCGGCTCAATCGAGTCGGCAACCGGATTCGGCTGTTTGCCGGCGGACTTCAAGACTTTATTGAGCGCCGCAGCCTTCAGCATGGATTTGATTTGATCGTCTGCAACATTCTGTTCGAGAAAATCTGTCCGCTTCTCCCCTACTTCCGCGCATTGGTTCGCCGGCCAACCGGTGCGACCGTGATTCTCTCCGGCTACCTTTGGACCGACCGCGATAATGTTATGCGCCATCTGGAATCGGCGGGGATTTGCCGACGGGCTCAAAAGCGGTTGGGCGATTGGGGGGCGGTGGTGGGGCGGCTGGAACCATGAGAGGCGAACAAGATGGACGCCTTGGACAACATGGACGGAACGGACGGGACGGACCGGTTTGCCACTACCTTTTGGCTCCCGCCTCTAACCTCTCACCTCTTGCCTATTACTTTTTACCTCTCGCCTTTCTCCCCTCAATACACATACTTTCGCATTCCCACATTCACGACCAAAGCAAAGCCGATATAGTTGGTCATCAAAAACGACCCACCGTAGCTCATAAACGGCAGCGGCAGGCCGGTCACCGGCAGCAAGTCCGTGGAAACGCCGATATTCAATGCAATATGCGTGATAAACACAGTCAGAACACCGATAATCAGAAGATAGCCGAACCAGTCTTTTGAGCGCAGCGAAAGCATGATCGCACGAAATACAATCAAGGTATACAGACCAAGCACAAAGATACAGCCGGCAAATCCGAACTGTTCGCCGCAACTGGCAAAGATGTAGTCGAAGTGCGCTTTGGGGAGAAATTCGAGACGGGTCTGCGTTCCCTGTCGCCAGCCTTTCCCCCAAATGCGTCCGGAGCCCAAGGCAATGCGCGCCTGCAAGGGTTGCCAGCGCTCGCGTTTGCGGATGGTGTCAGCCAGGTTTTCGTCCGATGCATCGGCGCCCCAAGAGGGAAAGATTTCTGCCAGATAGGCCCGTACGCGCCGCGTTTGATTGGCGTTGAGAAAGGGAAACTCGCCCGTTACGGCTACGACGGTTCCATAGGCAATCGTGCCGGCCAGAGCGGCGATTGACAGAATAACATAGATGCGGCGGGGCACACCGGCCGCCCACGGTAGGGCGACGATTAATGGAAGGAAGGTCACCGCCGTGCCAAAGTCCGGCTGCATCTTCACCAAAGCTACAGGCACCAAAACCAACACGGCAACCACGACCAAGTCTCGCCAGCCGGGCTGTCGTGCCTTAATGCGGGCCAGATACGCTGCGGCCACCAGAACCACGGCGATCTTGGTGATTTCCGACGGCTGAAACAAATTGCCCCCAATCCGATACCACGACGTGGCCCCGTACTTGGTCACAATCAACTGGGGAACATAAGGTTTTCCCCATAGCAGACCGGCCAGCAGGACGAGGCAGACTAGATAGGCGGGCACGGCCAGTTTCGACAACTGCGCGTAGTCAAAGCACAACAGCGCCGAGAAAACGGCGAGACTGATGGCCCACCAAAGAATCTGGCGGCGGGCAAAGCTGCCCATGATCTCCTCGCTGGCGGTTGTCCCGTCAATCACGAGGATGCCGAATGCGGTCAGCAGGAGCATGGCGCCGACCAGCCACCAGTCTATTTGCTTGAAATGACGCTTTTCGATGGAGAAGAAGGCCACGTTTTCGATCCGCCTTCCCGGCGCAATTTCAGCGGTTGCCCGCGATGTTGATGACAAGGCCTAACGAATTGGATTGGTCTCAGAAAGGGAAAAATGCACGGCGACTGGTTTTTTCCACTTCTCCGCAACGCGCAACGTCCATGAAATATCCACATGTGCGCGGCCCGTTTTCTTTCAAGGAAAGTCATTGACAAATCCTTACCCTCTAGGCGATATGCGGTGATGAAAAGCACTATGGAATCCGAAGCGGCAGGTGCGTCACAAACAGTTTTCGCATCCATTAAAGAAGGGCGCAGCAATGACTGGCGGACTTCCCGAACGCGATGAAATGTTTTTGGCCCTTGCGCAGGAACAAAAACTCCTGACCGGCGGCCGCGTCTTCTCCCTCCGACAGGAGCAACCCTTTTATCCCGAAAAATCCATTGGCGAACTGGCCGCGCTCAAAGGATTCCTCACCACCGAACAGACCACTGAACTCTATCGCCTCGTGGAAGAAAGGTTGCGCGGCGAGACATCTGCCCCCCAACCGGAATCGCCACCTGAGGTGGCACCGTCCCTTGCGGCGCCCGCCGCATCTACTTTGTCCGCCTCCGAACCGGAGCCGGCCGGTGCGGCAGCTGTCGTTCAGGCGGATCCTGAGGGCCGGCAAACTATCGGCGGTGAAAGCGTGCGTGCCTTTTCCACTTTGGAACAGTATCTGGAGTTCACGCGCGCCAATCAGGCCTCCGACCTGCATCTCAGTTCCGGATACCCGCCGTTTGTCCGGCGTTTCGGTGAGTTTTGCTTTTTGGACCGTCCCCCATTAACGTCCGACGAGGTGGGGGATCTTATTTTCCCCCATCTGGATGCGGCGCAACACGCTGCGCTGGAAAAAAACCTCAACCTCGAGATGGCACTCGAAATCCCCGGCCAAGGCCGTTACCGCACGACCGTCATCCGCCAACGCCTCGGATGGGACGGCTGCTTCCGCGTCATTCAATCGCGCATTCCCACGGTCGTGGAGTTGGGTTTTCCCGAAACCGTCTTGCGGCTGGCGGACTATCGCCAAGGCATGATTCTGGTCACCGGGCCGGGTGGCTGCGGAAAAACCACCACCATGGCGGCTCTGGCTGAATATATCAACACCACGCGGCATGAGCATATCATCACCCTCGAACAGCCGATAGAGTTTGTATTTGTGCCGAAAAAGGCGCACATCACGCAACGGCAAGTCGGCAGCCACACCGAGTCATATCAACGCGCGCTGCGGGCGGCGCTCCGTGAAGACCCGGATGTGATTCTCATGGGCGAGATGCGCGACCTCGAAACCATCGCCTTGGCCATTACGGCCGCGGAAACCGGCCATTTGGTTTTGGCCACGCTTCACACAACCACAGCGGCCCGCACCATCTCGCGCATCCTTGATTCGTTCCCGCCGCACCAACAGCCACAAATTCGCACAATGATCGCGGAATCGCTCCGCGGCATCATCTGTCAGCAACTGATCCCGCGTCTGGACCGCACCGGTGTGGCGTTGGCCATCGAAATTCTGGTCGTCACCCCGGGCATTTCGAGTCTGATCCGCGAAATGAAGCTGCATCAAGTGGCCACGGCCACCCAAACGGGAAAACGTCTCGGCATGGTCCGCATGGACGACTCGCTGATGGATTTATATCAAAAGGGAATTATTTCCATCGAGGAGGCGTATGCGCGCGCCGACGACAAGCGCGTGTTCGCTCCCTTGTTGACGAAATAGTACGGGCCTTCAGCCCGTCTGTGTTCAAGAAGGATTACACCCATGGCAAAAATAGACCGGCTCTTGGAAGCCATGATGAGCAATTCGGCATCCGACCTGCACATGGCTGAAGGCCAGAAGCCCAAGTATCGCATTCACGGCGAGATTCTCGCCTGCGATGAACCCGAGCTTACATCCGAAAGCATTCAAGATTTGTTGTCCGAAATCTGCTCGACCGAGCGATGGCAGAGTTTTCTCGACAGCGGCGATTTGGACTTTGCCTATGCCCTCGGCGACAAGGCCCGCTACCGCGCCAACTACTATCGCCACGCCAACGGCATCGGCGCCGTCTTTCGTCTCATCCCCTCGCGCATCCGCACGCTCGACGAGCTGGGCATGCCGCCGATTCTGCGCGATTTGGCCCAGATGCGCCACGGGCTTGTTCTGGTCACGGGAGCCACCGGAAGCGGGAAATCCACCACGCTGGCGGCGGTGATTGACTTCATCAACTCGACGTCCTGCCGCAACATCCTGACCATCGAGGAACCCATCGAATTTGTTCATCCGGCCAAAAAATCAATCATTGTCCAACGGGAAGTCGGCACGGAAGTGAACAGTTTTGCGGAAGCTTTGCGTTCATCGGTCCATCAGGACTTGGACGTTATTCTGGTGGGCGAGATGCGCGATCTTGAAACGATCAGCCTCGCGCTGACAGCGGCGGAAACCGGCGTGCTGGTTTTTGGCACGCTCCATACCAACAGCGCCCCAAAGTCCATTGACCGGATTGTGGACGTATTCCCGGTAGATCAGCAGGCGCAGATCCGCACAATGCTGGCGGAGTCGCTGCGCGGCATCTGCTCGCAAACCCTGATGCGCACCAAGGATGGAGCCGGACGGATTGCCGCGGTCGAAATCCTCGTCCGAACCACCGCAATTGCGGCCGCCATTCGCGAAGGCCAGACCAGCAAAATTCTCTCGCAGATGATCGCCGGAAAAAGTCTCGGCATGCAACTCATGGATGACACCATCCAATCCTATCTGGATGAAGGCCGAATCTCCGGCGAAACCGCCTATCTGGCCGCACTGGACAAGGAACGCTTTCTAAAGTTCGCCCCCGTCGGCCACGGCTGAGGCCATACTGAGAAAACGAATCTGTTGGCATCAACCTTTCAACAACCCACCCCTCACAAGCCATCATTCTTATTTCAGGTAATAAGCAAGGCTTTCGAGCTCGATGGTCAAATCCACATAATGCACTTTGACGCCGGGCGGCACGACCAGACGCGTGGGCACAAAGTTCAGGATGGCCGTGATTCCGCAGCGGATCACGCGGTCAGCAATGGCTTGAGCCGGTTCGCTCGGCACAGCCAGAATGATAATCTCAATTCCATATTGCCGAATCCGCTCTTCGAGTTCCTCGACCGGCAGCACCTGCGCGCTGCCAATGGTGCGCCCCACCTTCAGCGGATCGGTGTCAAAGGCAATCGGGATTCGGAACCCCTCGCGGGCAAAACCGGTATAGGCCAGCAAGGCCTGCCCGAGATTTCCCACTCCGACCACTGCGGCGCGCACCTCGCGGTCCGTGCGGAGAATGCGTTTGATCTGCGCGCGAAGTTCGGCCACATAGTAGCCAACCCCCGGCGTCCCGAATTGTCCGAAATAGGCGAGGTCTTTTCGCACTTGCGCCGGATTCTGTCCCAAATGCTCGCTGAGCTCCTTGGACGAAACCTTCGTGATGTTTTTCATCTCCAGATTCTGCAGCACCCGCGAGTAAAGCGACAGGCGCTTGATCACGGCCTTGGGAATTCGTCGCGCGGCCCCGTCCTCGGCAGCCTGTCCCTGAGGTCTGTCTTCCATTAGCATGGCCCTCGGTTGGAGAGTTGGCGACCTGACCCGTTCACACCGAGAGCCAACGGTGACAGAACCGCAGTTGGTTTGTCAACAATGCCCTATTCGACTTTTCGCCTCGCGGGCGGTGTGTGCTGAAAACCGCACGGAGTGCGGAAAATCTCTCACCGAATCCTCCCGCTTCCATACATCACCGTAAGAAGCCCTCCGGTGCATCATTTCGTAAAATACTCATATTATTTATTTTATACTGAAAAACCCGATGTAATCATAAACAAACAATCACTGGCATTTTTGATGCTCCAAAGCGGTTTCGACAGTTGGAGGCGAACGCAAATGACAGAGTACATGGACAACGATGCAGGGCTCTACATGGACGAGGTTCAAAGCGAATGTGTCCTAACTCGCGAACAGGAGGTGGCGTTGTTCCAGCGCCTCGAACGGGGCGATGCAGAGGCGCGCGAGGAGATTGTGCGCGCCAACCTGCGGTTTGTTGTCAAGATAGCGTATGAGTTCGTCAACCGGGGCTTGCCGCTCGCCGATCTCATTCAGGAAGGCAACGTGGGATTGCTCGAGGTGATCCCGAAATACGATTGGCGCAAGGGCTTCCGGTTCTCCACCTATGCGGCCTTCTGGATTCGCCAGGCCATCCAAATGGCGCTCCGACAACACGCCAGCCTGATCCGGCTGCCGGTGCGGAAAAGTCGCATGCTGGGTCGCCTGAACCGGGAAATGCAACAACTCCGCCAGGAGATTGGACGCGAACCAACCAGTTATGAGTTGGCCGAACGTATGGATACGACGGTGGAGGAAGTCGAACGCCTGATGATGTTGCGCGAGGGTGTGCTTTCGCTGGATGCGCAAGAGAACGAGGACGACGCGCCGTTGCTGGAGACGATGGCCGACGATGAGGCCCTGTCGCCGCGCGAGATTGCGGCGGGAAAACAGATTCGCGGCAAAGTGGCGCGCGTGCTGGACTACCTCGGTGAACGCGAACGCCGGATCGTGCGTCTGCGCTTCGGATTCGAGAGCGGCCGCACGCTGAGCCTGCGCAAGACCAGCAAGCTGGTCGGCTTGAGCCAGGAAGGCGTCAGACGGATCGAGCAGCGAGCCTTGGACAAACTCCGCCGGCCCGCTTTGCAGAAGATGGTCGCCGGCTTGATCTGATACATCGTGGCGCAGGCCTCCGGCCTGCGGCATCGAAAAGTCGGAGGCTTGCGCCACACCACGCGTCAGTTGTGATTGTTGCAAAGGTGGTATTCTGTTTCAACGAAGGAGGCCTACCAAGTCCGCCGCCGGGGGGGCACTTTGCGGAGGCGATAAAGAGCCCCCAGGCCAACCCGACGGCTGCCCTACCTACATAGTTCCATTCCTCCTCATCTCACCTCTTTGGCCCGCGGGGCACGGCACGACAAGGCCGTGCCCCTTTCTCTTTTTGAAATAGAAATTGGTTTGACCCGTCCTATGGTTCATTTCGTTCCCGCATCCATTGTGTCTCCAATTCTTTCCCCTGCTATTGCGTCCAACCTTCCCCCAGTCCGACAGGCGGATTCATGACCATCAGCAGAGCGGCCAAAAGACAACAAGCCAGCAAAAATGCCGGCATCAAAACCGCAGCCGCCACACGAATCGGTGGCGTTTGGTGGCTCCGGCTTAGCCCCGCAATGCTTCCCGCAAAAAACCAAGCCAACATCGCCAGATTGATATACGGGACGGGAAGAAATGCCAGCACATGGACGGCGCCGGAAACGTAACACAAGGTTCGAAACGTGGTTTCGTAGCCATGGCGTGCCCCACCGAACAAAAGCAGCGAAACATGGAAAATGCCGGCGCTGGCAAACGCATTAAGAATCAGGAAGAATGGCGTCAAAGCAATTTGCAGAACCGGCAGGAGCCGCAGAAAATCCGCAGAGGCTTCTTCGATGCCCATCCGCTGAAGCATGCGTACATACGGGCTGTCTGCCGCGACGGAGTAGGCACCACGGAGCACCTCATATCCTGTGGCCGCCGCTGTGGCCGCAGTGCCCACAATAAGCAAAAACAGAAGCGGCCAGCCAAGGGCGGCACGACGCGGCAGGCGCGAAAATGTCTCGCCCGGATGGAAAAGAATTTCGCCGACACTTCGGCACAAGGCACGGAAAAACCCGACCTCCTCGATGCGCTCCCACGAGGGCATGGCGGGCACCAGGGTTGGAAAGGGCGCAACAGAAAGGCGGCCTTCGCCGAACAGCAAACGGTCCGCCGGTTCCTCTTCTTCGGCTTCGGCGGTTGGCCGCCCTGATAGCCGCTGTTCAGGGACGCTCTGTTGCGGCACCCAACGAAGCGGCTTTTCTTCCGCCTGACTCGGCTCACCCACGCCCGGTTCGTTTCCATCGTTGGCTCGTGTGTCCGACATTGTTCAATTATCCTTGGGCGGTTCTGGCATGTCATCGCCAATATTATGTGTGCTGCCAACGCCGGGCAAGAGTTTTTCCAAAAAACCGCCAACCGCATGTGCCATAATCTCGCTTGCGAAATGCAACTTAACCTGCCAGAGTCTCGGTCGTTGACAATGCCGTGTCCGGAAACGGACCCGGGCTGTGAAGGAGAAAAACAATGGCACGGCAGGGAATGTCCAGACGAACCGCAATTAAAGGAATCGGCGCGGTGGGGACGGTGGCGGGAAGCACGGCCTATGGCACAAAGATGGCACAGGGCGCAAGCGGCGCGGCTGCGCGCGCCAAACCCGCCGATTATGCCGAGCAGATCGTCCGACGCGTCAACGAGACACTGCTGGTGGACTCACACGAACATCTGCCCGATGAAAGCGAGCGGCTGCGAGGTGCCGTCGCCAGCCGCGAAAAAAGTGCCAACGATTGGTCATTGATTCTCAACCACTATCTGGATTCCGACTTGGTTAGCGCCGGCATGTCACAAAAGGATTATAACGCGTTTTTTACAACCCAGATGGACCCACAGGCCAAATGGCGCCTGATTGCGCCCTTCTGGCCGGCGGTGAAGAACACCGGCTACGGACAGGCGGTCACAATTGCCCTTCGCGAGTTATACGGAGTGGATGAACTGTCCGAAAAGACCGTCGGCCGCATCGCCGAGGCCTATCGGGCCTCGCTCAAACCCGGCCTGTATCGCAAAGTGTTGTGCGACGTGGCAAAGATTGACTCCTGTCAGGTGAACGCCGGCTCGTTTCACGAATCCGACATGCCCGACCTGCTCCTGCAGGACATCAGCATTGTCGGCATGCACATGGGGCCGAGTCTAAACGCCTATGGCAAAGGCATCGAGGTCAAAGAGCTGGCCGACTGGCACAAGGTCATTGATGCGTGGTTCGAGAAGTATGCCAAGTATGCCGTTGCCGTGAAATCGCAGGCGGCCTACAGCCGCGATCTCGACTACGAGGACGTAAAGGCGGAGCAGGCGGCGTGGATTTTCAAGCGTGTCATTGCCAAAGAGCCGGTTTCTGCCGAGGATCAAAAGAAACTTCAGGACCATCTGTTCTGGTATGCGGTTGGAAAGGCTACGGAGCATGACCTGCCGGTGAAGCTTCACACGGGCTATTATGCGGGACACAACCGGATGCCGCTTGGGCGCGTGGCGAAAAACCCGGCATCGGTCTGCGAGGTTGTGCGGCGCGCGCCGGCTACCCGATTTGTGCTGATGCACATTTGCTGGCCGTTTTATGAGGATATGATCGCGCTGGCCAAGCATTATAGCAATGTGATACTGGATATGTGCTGGGCGTGGATCATGGGGCCGGCCACCAGCACCGAGTTTTTGAAGCACTATTTAATGTCCGCGCCGGCGAACAAAATCCTTACCTTCGGCGGCGACTATCGGCCTGTCGAGCCGGTTGTGGGCCATGCGGCGATTGCGCGGCGTGGCATTGCGCGCGCACTGGCTGAGCTGGTGGATGAGGGCTGGCTGACTGTGGACGGCGCTCTTGAATTGGTCGAGCCGATTATGTGCGGCAATGGCCGGCGAATTTTCAAACTCGAGGAAAAGAAGGCGGCCTGCCGCACTGCACCTTGGGTATAGAGCGGAGGGACGCCTTGCACGGCTGCAAATCGAAATTCGGTTATCGGAATATAATCAATAAACGGTCGGCGTGGAAGCCGACCCTGCAATGAAAACTATACAACCGGAAAAAAATCGGCGAACGCTTCTACGCACTCTCAATTTCCGCCAGTGTGAACACACTGGCCAGCGCATAACCGGCTTTGGCGAGATTCTCTGCACCACCCTGCTGGCGGTCCACAACGCAAACAACCTTGAGGACTTCGAGACCTAGATCGCGCAAGGCGTTGGATGACTCGACCACTTGGCCGGCTGTCGTGATGACGTCCTCGATAACAGCGATTTTTTCCCCCTTCTCGAAGCCGCCTTCGGCCAAATTGCACGTGCCGTAGTCTTTGGCTTTCTTGCGAACGAACATCACAGGAATGCCCGTTTGAAGCGACAGCGCGGTGGCCAGCGGAATGCCGCCCATTTCCAGACCAGCCAAACGCTGCGTGCCTTCAGGGAGCAATCGGGCCATGCGGGCAGCCACTTCGCGCAGAAGCGCCGGGTCCGACTCGAAACGGTATTTGTCGAAATAGCGGTCGCTGATCTTGCCGGAACGCAGTTTGAACTGCCCGAACAGCAAACAGCGTTCCCGGATTTTGCGTTTGAATTCCTGTTCGTCCATGGCGATTCGCCTCGAAAAGAATGGTGGGAAAAACTTCCGGAGAAAGAGACTGCGCAAAGGACTGAGGGAATGCAAGTGGACTTTGTGGACGGGGGGACTTTGTGGATGAATCGGGGATTTATTGCTCGACGGCGGGGCCGAGAATCATCGCATAGGTCACCATGCGGCCGGCGTGTTCTCGCTCCGCGCGATGTGAGTAACACACCTTGCGGTTGCGAAACGTACAGTAGTTGGCCGCATGGATCTGGGCGCCCGGAATGCCGGCTTCGCGCAACTGGCAGGCATTCAAAAGCACCAGATCCAAATGGCGTCCGTCGGCTATCTCCTCCCACTCCGGGAACTCGCGGCGGAACCGTCCGGCCAATTCTGCGCCGACTTCGTAGGCATCACGCAGAATCGCCGGTCCCAGCCATGCCACCAAGTCCGCCGGATCGCTGCCGCGTCGCGCCATCTCCCCCACGGCCTTTTCGGCAATTCGCTCGAACGAACCCCGCCAGCCGGCATGCACCAACGCAATACGTTTCCGCCGCACGTCCACGATCACCAGCGGCACACAGTCGGCTGTGCGAATGGCAATCGGCATGTTAGGAACATCGGTAAGCAGACCGTCCACACCGGTCAGTTGCACGACTGTTCCGTGCTCGCCAGCGACAATATCCCCTCCGGATTGCCCGCCGGCCGCAACGGCGCTGACTCGGCTGCCGTGCACTTGCTCGCAGCAGATTATGCGCTGTCCGCCGGGCACCAGTCGCGCGCGCACTTGCTCCATAAGACTGAATGTGTCGCTTTCAGGCGGGGCAAACTGCCGTGTTGTCACGCCATGAGTCAACCAGAGGAATCCGTCAAGGATCGGCGACCGCAAAACGCACGCCGCTTCATCCACGTCCAGAGAGGCTTTGGAAAGATTGGGAAAATCGGAACGGGAGAGATGTGCCATGAGACAGTCCAGTTGAATTGTCGGACAAATCGGGCGCGTCCGACCGCTTCGACCTATCCTTTTGCCCGCGTGTCATAGAGCAATTGAGCGCCGGCATGAGCAGCCAGTTGCCCGCATGCCGCGCCGACATCTGCGCCTTTGCTGTATCGGATGCTTGCCGTATAGTTCATCCCGATCAAAATTTGCTGAAACGCCTCGATCCGTTCTTGCGGCGGGCGCCGAAAGGGCAGCACGCCTTCGACTGGATTGAAGGGGATCAGATTGATCTTGCACCGGATGCCGCGCAACATCTGTCCGAGGCGCCGGGCATCCACCGGCGAATCGTTCACACCGTCAAACAGCACATACTCAAAGGTGATGCGATGTTGGCGCGGCATCGGAAACTGGCGGCATGCTTCGAGGACCGATTCGAGCCGGTCACGTCGCGCGTAAGGCATCAACCGCCCGCGCTGATCCTCGGTAGATGCATTCAGCGAAACCGCCAATTTGACGTTTAGCTTGGCCTCTCCCAGTTTGCGAATGCCGGCCGCAACGCCGGCCGTCGAAACCGTAATGCGCCGCGGCGACAGCCCCACAGCCTGCGGGTCGGTCAGGCGTCGAATAGCCTCGAAAACCGCGTCGCAGTTCAGAAGCGGTTCACCCATGCCCATGAATACAATGTGCGTAATGGGCGGGGCGCCCGGCCCCAGCAACTGCCGCGCCGCCAGATACTGGCCCACGATTTCGTCTGCCGTGCAGTTGCGCACAAATCCCCCTTGGCCGGTCATGCAAAACAGACATCCGAGAGGACAGCCGACCTGCGAGGAAATGCACAGCGTCCGCCGGTCTTCATCGTGCATGAGAACCGACTCGATGCGTGCACCGTCGGCCAAAGCCAGAATCAATTTGATCGAGCCGTCGGCACTGTCGCGCCGTTCCGCAATCTGCACACCACCAAACCGGTAGAAAGTGTCCAGCCAGTCGCGCAACTCTGCCGGCAGATTTGTCATGGCGGCGACCGACGGAACCGCCTGCTTGTAAAGCCAATGGAATATCTGCTTGGCGCGATAGCCTTGAAAGCCGTGGCGCTGAAGCTCCGCTTGCAATGCCGTCAGGCTCTGCCGCAGCAGCACCGGCCGCGGATCTCGTATCGTTTGCGCCTCTTTAATGGTTTTTGCCATGAGCTGCGGACGTTATCGCCGGCGTCCCGGCGGTGTCGGCATGACCGTTAGCGGCCGGCCCGCGCTGGTGGTGAAACTGAACGTATAGGGCAGATTGCTGATGGGCGAACCGTCCAGCGTCCGAATCCCGCTATTTAATGTAACGGTATAGCGAACGCCTTTCTCCCAGTTTGTTGCGACGGTCACCTCGCTCCAGCCGGTGCGCGGATTGGTCACCAGCGCCAGTTGGGGCACGTTCCCAACAAGGGGCCGGATGCGAATCTTGTCGGACGTAAGTGTCTTGGGGTCCAGCGGTGCGTTGAAGTAAATGATCAGCCGGAAGAGCGCCTGATCGAGGAAAACATCGCGCGCGCCGTCGCCCGGTTGCGTGCCGACCACCGAGGCGCGGCCGGTTCGGAACGAGAAGCGATACGGCTGTTCGAGCGGCAGGTTCTCTTCGTCGGTTGCCGCATTGCTGATCATGACCGAATAGTTTGTATTAAAGCGCAGCGAAGTTTCCGGCGGGCCGAAACCATATAGCTCGACATAGAGTCGGTCGTAGTCGCTCTGAGCATGCTCGCGCCCCGTGTACAGGCGGTAAGCAACCTTGGGCTCGATGGCAAAAGCGGCCCGCAGACTCTCCGGTTTCATCTTCTTGCTGAACCGAACCTGCAAGGGCACGACCTCGCGAATCACCACATTGTCCGTTCCGTTGGCAGGCACCGTGAACAGCACGCGCGGAAAGTCCCGACGCTTTTCCAAGACCAAATCCACCGCCTGCGCTTGCTGCCCTTCTCCGACCACCACTTGCTCGAGTGCCCCCGGCTTGTATCCGTCGCACTGCGCCACCAGTGTGTAGACGCCCGGCGGCACGTTGGGAAACACGTACCCCCCGCCGGCGTCGGTCATGGCCATTGCGCCGGTTTCCACCAGTCCGACCACCGTGCCCGCCAGCGGCTCCTCCGGTGCGTCCTTGAGAACACGCCCGGCCAGAGTGCCTGTGGCCGAAGTTTTTGTTTCCATACTTTCCAGTGTGAGGGTCACGCTGACTTCGGCGGCCTGTGTCAGATCAGCCTCGGCGCGGTCGCGGCTGAGAAATCCGGGCGCCAGCGCCGTTACCGTATAGCGGGCGGGTGCAAGGCCTTCGAAACGAAAACTCCCGTCCGCATTGGGCACAACAATCAGCGTCGTTCCTTCGATATACACAAGCGAGCCGGGCGGGTTGGAAACGAGCTTGTCCTCGCGGTCGCGAAAAACCACAGTGCCGCTGAGCGTCCGCGCACTGGCAGCGTCCAGAAGCGGTTCCAGATAGACGGGATTTTCCTGCAAGCCAAGGTCGGCCGATTCCAACCGGACGGCCTGACGGACTTCTTTGTATCCCTCTTTCTCAAATACGAGGGTGTATTGCCCGGGATCCAGCCGGAGGAGTTGGTAAAAGCCGGCGGCGTCGGTCACGGTGCGAAAATCCGTGCCCACCGCCCGCACGACAATCCCGCTGTGGTTTTCCGCGTCGCGCAAACGCACTACGCCGGCGATGGAGCACAAAATTCGGTCGGCACGACGCCCCGGACTTTCCCGCGGCTCCAGCTGCCGGGCAGGCAGCCGAACCGGCCGCGCCGGATCATCCACTCCCTCCACCAGCGTCACATCGGCGATATCCACCGGCTTGTAATCGCTGTGTTGGGCGCGAAGATGATAGCGCCCGGGCGGAACACCGGTGATTGAATAGGAACCGCCCGTGTCGCTGTAGGCAAGATAGGACGTTCCGGCGCAGAAAATGAGAATGCCGGAATGATCGCTTTCGGCGGGCTTGGTCACGCGGCCTTCGAGTCGAAACAAAGGGGGCGCCGCTTTCGGGCCCGACGCAGCCCGCTCTTCGGCGCGCTGACACGCCAACGCAGCGGCCACAAGCAAAAGGCCCGCGGTTGCGCGAATCATGACGGACCAGCGCTTACGGCGTGGGCGGCGACAACTCCGATCGCGTGCCACGATTGTCCGATCCCTCTCTTGCAAACGTGAACTGATAGTCCAGTTTATGGCGGGAACGTATTTCCTTCTCGGCCGCGAGCATTAGCTGGTCAAAATGCTCCCGACGATACATGGTTTCTACTTCGGCGCGCACCTGATCGAACGGCCGATAGCGAACGGCCGAGCGGTTGCTGATCCACAGGAGAAAGATTTCGTCGCCGACCCGGAAAGGTCCGAGGCAACGGCCGGTCTCGAGAGTCGAGAGAGTCTTGGCAAATTCCGGTCCGCGATAATCCTCGGCCACATCGCGGGCGGCCCCGCGGTCGCGTTCGCGCACCGGCCAGTTGGCGTTCGCAGCCGCTTCCCGCGCAAACGTTCTTTCGCTCTTGATTCGCTTGGCGATATCATTGCGCAAAAAGTTCATCAGGGTTTCAAGGCTTTTGGCATCGTTGAGGTCTTCGGGCTCAAGTTTTCGGATCAGTTCGCGCAGCGTGTAGCGCGCCGGCTCGCGGAAACGGTCCTTCTGGTCGTTGTAAAACTTGCGCAGCACCTCGTCGCTAATCGGAATGCGCTTCAGCGCATACCACTCGAGATACGCGCGGCCGCGGAAGATTGTGTCCGCTGCGGCGAGTCGCAGTTTCACCTTGGGGTCGTTTTCCAGGCCCATGTCCACGGCTTTGGCCAGAAGAATTCGCTGGCGGAGGATGGCGGAGTTTTCGAGCAGTTGCAGGCGGCCTTCGTAGCTTGGCGGGGCGCTGTATCGTCGGCCGGTTTCGCGGCGATAATCGCCCCACGTGTATTCAAAGTCGCCCACGCGCGCAATCACCGCCGAATCCGGCGCGCCGTCCTTCATGAGCATCTCGCGGTCCACCTTTAGAATCGGGTCTTTGAACAGCTGGCGCAGATGCTCCTCCCATGCGCGCTCCTGCCGCGCGTTGGCCTCCTCTTTGATCAGTTGCTGGCGCACTTCCTCGAACGGCCGCACCGTGCGGTCGCTTTTCGCAATCATTTCCATTACGAGAAAGCCGTGCGGCGTTTCGAGAATCGGGGTAATCTGGCCGACGGGGGTGTTCCGGGCTGCGTCCAACACGCTTTCCAAGAGCGGCCGGCCCGGCAGCGGCAGCGGTCCGATAACCAGTCCGCGCACGTCTTTGGGCTCGTCGGAATGTTCTTTGGCCAGGGTCACAAAATCAGCCCCGGCCTTCAGTTGCTCGACAATTTTCTCCATCCGCGCGCGGACAGCCTTGCGCTCGGCCTCTTTCATCGGAATATATACCCGCTGGCCGTCCACCGGCGGCAGAGGCGGCAAAAATCGCAGCATTTCGAGCGACTGCGGCAAGGGGTCTTGCGGGTTCCACGCAAAGAAATCGGTGACAGCATTCGGATGCGGCGACGTGAAAATCGGGGTGCTGGTCAGCGGATCCAAAATGCGGTTGAGGGCGCGAATGTCGCCAATCTCGTCGCGCGCAATCTGTGTGCCCACGTTTCCTTTGATCTCACTTTTGCGGATGATAAATGGCCGATAGGTTGAAAGAAAAATCACGCGGACACTAAAGGTGAACGGCTCGGTATAAAGCGAGATATTGTCCTCATACCACTTGCGGGCCGCCTGATCGGTCATCGGCGGATACTTTTCGATCAACTCCTTCTCGAAATATCGTTCTTTCAGTGCCCGCTGCCACTGTTCATCCAACACTTCAGGCAAACCCGTTGTAGCGAAATCGCGTTCCTTGAGCGCCTCGGCCCGCGCCATCACATAAAACCCCATTTCCGAAATCACATCGGCCAGATCGGCGGCCGGCAGCGCCAGCACCTGATCGCTGGTCAGTGCCTGATAGCGCAACGGCTTGGCCAGATCCAGCCAGCTGCGAAGCACCTGATTGGTGATGGTCGTTCCGTTAACGGTGGCCAGAACCACCGTGTCGGTCGTGCTGGCGATCCGGTGGCGGATGCTCTCGAAACTTGGTTTTTCTGCGGCATTAGCGATAATGGCCGCTGAAACAATCCATCCTGCTACTGCGCTGAGCAGTCTGATTTTCGTTTTTTGCAATCGCCCAAGCACGCCTTTATCCTCCATCGAAACAATGCCGAGAGGCTATAGAGCTCCAAGCGGGGATGTGCAAGGAAAATGCCTGTGGAAAAAAGCCGTTGCGATCGCGCCGTTGCACAATAAACCTTGCTTCCCTCGGAGCGCTTGCGCAAAAGTCTGCGAAATACCGAGGGTCGCTTTCAGTTTATCTCTAATTCTGGAGTTCCAAAATGAATCTCCAAGCGTTGCGAAATGAAGTGCATTACGCCAACATCATGTTGCCGCGCTGTGGTCTGGTCACCATGCACAGCGGCAATGCCAGCGGTTTCGACCCGGAAAGCGGCCGGGTGCTGATCAAGCCCAGCGGGGTGGACTACGACACCCTGCGGTCGGAAGACCTTGTCGAGGTTACGCTCGACGGCGTGCCAACCAATCCCAACGGGCTGAACCCCTCGGTGGACCTTCCGCACCATCTTTACATTTATCGCCGCCGCCCGGACATTTGCGGCATCATTCATACCCATTCCAACTATGCCACGGCATTTGCCGCGCTCGAACGCTCCATTCCCTGCTGCCTGACGGCCATCGCCGATGAATTCGGCGGCGATATTCCCTGCACGCCGTATGTGGACAACAAGGGCGACCATATCGGCGAAGCCCTCATCGCAGCCATGGGGCAGTCGCCGGCAGTGCTTCTGGGCCGACACGGGGTGTTTGCGTTCGGCCGCTCGCCGCGTGCCGCACTCAAGGCCGCCGTGATGGTCGAGGACGTGGCCCGCACGGTCTGGCTGGCCATGCAACTAGGGCAGCCCGCGCGCCTGCCGCCCGACGAAATCACCAAATGGTATGAGCGATACCACCAACGCTACGGCCAAAGGGTTTAGCTGTCTCCTGCAAACAGTCGTTGACAGGGCTGACCGCCGGCTAGCACACTCCTAACACGAATGCGTGATTTCGGCAGTCAAGTTTCTGGCTTGCCATAATCTGTTGGGCCTTTCGTTCCGCATCATACTGCTTGGCAGGAGAAAAGACCGTCCCAGAGGTTTTTGTCCTGCTAACGATGTAGTCCGTTCCGAAGCCCTTGGTGTTGGAGGTGCACTACCGATGAAGAAGTCCGAGCGTATCGTCTTCAAGATCGCTACCGAGGAATCCGAATTTGATCAAATCTTCCGCTTGAACTATCGCACGTTTGTCGAAGAGATACCCCAGCACAAGCCCAATCCCGACGGCAAGCTGGTGGACCGCTTCCATCCGGAGAATACCTATATTATCTGCTTGGTGAACGGCACGCTCGTCGGCATGGTTTGTTGCCGCGCCAAGCGTCCGTTTTCGCTCGACAGCAAGCTGCCCAATCTCGACTCCTATCTGCCGCCCGGACGCCACCCGGTGGAGATCCGCCTTCTCTCGGTCGAAAAAGATCATCGCCGCGGCCATATCTTCTACGGCCTCATGGTCAAACTCATGGAATACTGCAAGAAACAGGGCTACGATCTGGCCATCATCTCCGGCACTACGCGCCAGCTCAAGTTGTATCAGCATTTGGGCTTCACTCCCTTCGGCCCGCTGGTGGGAACCGCCGACGCCCTGTATCAGCCGATGTATCTGACGCGCGAGGTGTTTGAACGCAAAATGCCGCTTCTTCTCACCCTCGCCAAAAGCCCCGCCAGACCCGGCTCGATCGTCAACCTCCTGCCCGGCCCCGTCGGCATTCGGCGCAAGGTTCGCAAAGCCTTTGCCAGCGAGCCAGTCTCTCACCGTTCCGAATCGTTT
Source organism: Candidatus Sumerlaeia bacterium (assembly GCA_026415575.1). Lineage (GTDB taxonomy): Bacteria > Sumerlaeota > Sumerlaeia > JADFCW01 > JADFCW01 > JADFCW01. The sequence goes on along the minus strand of JAOAGV010000014.1, from coordinate 28,708 downwards.
ATGGAGACCATGCAGGAAACGCGCCGGATGCTATGCCGCCTCACCCACAGCGCCCACGTGCAGATTCTCACCGGCTCGGGCACGCTGGCCAACGATGCCATTGCCGGCCAGCTGTCCCTGCTCGATGCCCCCGGTTTGATTCTCAGCAACGGCGAGTTTGGCAGTCGCCTCATTGATCAAGCCCGCCGTTTTCGGCTCACCTTCGATACGCTCGAACGCGACTGGGGCGAAGTCTTCGAACCGGCCGACATTATTGCCGCTGTCGAACGCAATCCCCGCATCCGCTGGCTCTGGGCCGTCCATTGTGAAACTTCCACGGGCGTTCTGAACGATCTCAATTTTCTCAAGAACCTTTGCGCCGAGCGCGGCATCCATCTCTGCATGGACTGCATCAGCTCCATCGGCACCACACCCGTGGACTTGCGCGGTGTCTATCTGGCTTCCGGCGTCAGCGGCAAGGGCATTGCGTCGTTTCCCGGGCTGGCGCTTGTATTCCACAACCACTCGCTCACGCCTGCGCCCGACCGGCTGCCCAGCTATTTGGACCTTGGCGTATATCAGGCCAAGAAGGGCGTCCCCTACACGATCTCCTCGAATTTGATTCACGCGCTGCACGCGGCATTGACGCATTTTGACGCCGAGGAGTTTTTCAAGGCCAAAGCCGACCTTTGCGCGCAGCTGCGCGCGCGTCTGCGCGAGATGGGATTCACTCTCGTGGCCCCCGAAGAGCACTCGGCTCCGGCCGTGATCACCATTGCGCTGCCGCCGGACATCAAGTCCATGTCGGTCGGCCGTCGTGCTAAAATCGCCGGTTACCTGCTGAGCTATCGCAGCGAGTATCTGCTCAAGCGCAACTGGATTCAAATCTGCCTGATGGGTGAATACTCGAAACGCAAAGTGCTGTCGCTCCTCAAGCTGCTGCGCGGCCTTTGCGAACCCGCGCTCGAAACCGCCTGAAGTGCCTCGAAGCAAAAGAGAACATCTCGAATCACCGGCGGGCGTTTCCTGTCTGCACCGGTAACGTGCAGCACTTATAATCCGGATTTCTTGCAACCACACAAGCGGCGATGCGGAAAGCCCCTTTATGGTACGTGATTGCCGGACATTAGATGATGTTGTGTTATTGCCGACTGTCGAGCGATTCCCCCGACCTAACGCGGCCGGCAGCACCGGCCGCAGGGCCCGCTCTTTGGACTGTGCGCAGCCATGCTGCCCTTTTGGCTTTTATTGATTCTTTTGTCCGCGCAGTGTTTTTCTGGATCCGATAGCGGAAACGTATGGCTGGAAGGAGCACGAGGAATGCAAAGCGGCAGCATGGCTGCCGCACTCCAAAGCACAAGCTGAACTACGATCTCTGATTGCTTTTGGAAAAAACTCGGTTTTTTAGAAAAAGATCTACAAAAAGATTTACTATCTGTGCCCTCAAAGATTTTCTATCCTCGTTCTCACCACTGCCGCAGCCCAATCGTGTGCTTGCAACCGAAGTTGGTGCGAGAAATGCTGACGAAGAAGCGCCTTTCGGGGGCATCTCTTTCCGTGCCGCCGACAAAGCGCATGTAGGGCCTCCGTCGGGAAAATGGCGCGTCCATGGCGCGTCCCCGGCGCGGTTTCAACACAGGTATGGGGAAATCCTCCGGAAACCGGCGTTTCGCTTTTTTATCGGACCGGTAGCGGCAAAAGAATGTGCGAGGGATGTTCGGCGTCGAAGTAGACGGTATTAGTGGCAACACGGGTTTTGCCCGGTGCATGTTCCGCGCCCGTGTTGGGATTCGGCTCGAACCGCGGCGCGTTCGATGACGAAATGGCCAGACGCAACCGATGGCCTTTGTTGAAAACGATACTGACCGACCATAGGTCAATTTCGACCTCGTAAATCTTTCCGGGTTCCATCCACTCGCTTCGCTCATACGAATTACGGTGCCGCATCCGGCGAATGCCGTCCAAGACCAGCATACTACGGCCGTCGGGATAGACATCGGTCAGCTTGGCCGTGAAATCGGTGTCCGGTGCGTCCGACGAGACCCAGAGACGGACTTTGACGCGACCGGTCACTTCAAGCGGTTTGGTCAGAACGGGACTCTCAAACAGCAGTACGTCGGGGCGGTTCTCGATTTTGCGCTGGTCTTTTGGCCCTTTTGTTCCACTCAGATTGGCGCCGCCAACCGTTGGAACAGGATTGAGCGGGTCATAGCGAAATGAACGTTTTGCACTGAGGACGGTGGGCGTCGTCCAATCGAGACGTCCGTCGGCGTAGAGGTACACAGGGGTAATCTGGGCGGGAATCGGCCAAGTTTCGGCGCTGCGCCATTCGTTTCCGGGCGCTTCAGGGTCGTCCGGGTCTCCGAGAACGTAGTATTGAACGGGGGGAATGTCTTCCAGGCCCTTGCCGCCGTGTTTCATCCACAGGTCGGTCCATGCCAGTTGGTCCGCATTTTTGGGCTGCTCCAAGTTCCGAAATTTCAGGTCGTTGGAGCGGCCGTGGCCGAAGGCTTCCATGACAAGGCGACAGCGGCCGCGGGCGTGCGGGCCGCCCCGCTCCTGAACAGCAAGGAACATGTCAATGGTGCCCTGATTGAAGATGTCATACCAGCCGCCGACGAACATCACCGGCGCATTGACACGGTCGGCCAGACGCTCTGGATCAAACTGGCGCCAGAAGTCGTCGTAGTCGGGATGACTGTAAAACGTCGGCGTCGTACGGGCGTCGAACTGGTTGCTGCGCACCCAGTTTTCCACCAGTTCCTTGCGCCATGCGCCGCCCTGCCACGCCGCTTGATGATACATGCTCGAGAAGGCAACAACGGAATGCTGGCAAACGAGGTGGGGCGGCGCGGTCACGGCCATCATGTTTTGCGTTACGCCCATGGCGCTGGCGCCGACCGTGGCCACGCGGCCGTCTGACCACGGCTGGCGCGCGATCCATTCGACCGTATCGAAGCCGTCGCGCTGAACGGCCCAGCCGTCGGCCAGAAAAACCGGAAAGTCGCTTCCTTCGGAGGCAAACCGGCCGCGCGTGTCTTGTGCCACCAAGGCGTAACCACGTAAGTTGGCCATGCTACCGATCATCGGGGCCAGAGGATGGCTTTTGTTATATGGCGTGCGAATGAGAATGGCCGGCCAGCGCCGGTCGCTCGAAGGCAAATAAATGCTGGTGGCCAGCCGCACACCATCGCTCATGGGCACCATGAGAGCCGTGTGGGTGGTGCCGGCGCATGCGAAGGAAAGCAGAGTGAACCAGACAATGAGTGCGGTAATACCGTATTTCTGGAGCAGAGCGAGGGGGTGTTTGGGGCTGGCAGGATTTGACATGGGTTGGCTCCGCGGTTGATTTAGCTCAGGAACGATATTTCCCCTTTTCTTTCAGCATTCGGTCGAACATTTCCAAGATGCGGCGAGTGTTGTGTTCCCATGCATGGCGTTCGAGGACGCGGCGTCGGGCGCGACGGCCCATCTCCAACCGCTCGGCAGGATTGCGATGCAGCCGAAGAAGGCACTCGGTCAGTTCACCGACATCGCCCGGACTGAACAGAAGGCCCTCCACGCCGTCGGTCAGCACATCTTGGACGGGCACAAGACGGGGAGCCACGGAAGGCTTGCCCATGGCTTGATATTCAAACAGTTTGGTCGGCGAGGCCCATTCCATCGAACCGGGGATGACGGCCACGTCCATGGCAGAGATGTAATGCGGCACCTCGGTATAGGGCACGCTGCCGGCAAAAATCAGATAATCGCCCAAACGGCGCGCTTGTACCATCTCCCGCTCTTCGAGAACTTTTTGTTCGTCGCCGCCGATGATCAGGATAACTATGGCCTCGTTTTGTGCTTTCAGGCGCTCGGCCACATCGAACAAGAGCTCGATGCCGTGCCATGCCGTCAAAGTGCCGACATAGCCGATGATTGTCTTTCCTTCGATCTGAAACCGCCTGCGCACGTCCGCCGGCGGCACGTCGGGATGAAACCGCCGCACGTCCACCGCCATGGGCATAATGGTGATACGGGAAGGGTCCACGCCACGCCGAATAAACGCATCGCGTAGGGGCGACGAAACCACAATCACGGCCGGAGCTGACCGGGCAACGCGGTTTTCCACCCACGTGGCAATCCAGGGAAAATGAATCCGGTGCTTTTGCTCCTCAACCAGGAGGGAGTTGATTTCAAGAATCCGGGGGAGATTAAACCGTTTGGCCACCCGCATGCCCGCAGTCGAATACAACGAATAGCGTTCATACAAAACATCGGGCGATCGCTCGCGAATGATGCGCGATAACGCTTTCAACATCCGGCGGTTGTAAAGGTAGTAGCGCAGATCGCTTCCGATGGCACGCGAACGCAACGGCGGCACCTCGATAATCTCCTGATCCCGGTATTCGGAGACATCGTTGCCGCGCCGCGGCGTAACAATAAAAATGTCGTGACCGGCTTCGCGCAGTGACCGGCAGGTCTCGCGCACGTGCGTCGAGCAGCCTTTGCGTCCCAGAATCGGTATGCCGTAGTCGGCGCACAAATAGCAGATTTTCACTGGCAAATCTCCGGATGGAGCAGGATGGCAACCCCAAGCGTTTCTGCATTCCACCAAATCCAACCAAGGATTTGGTCATACCAAACGGTAGGCGTGGGGGAAGTGGGTCGCCTTTTCGATCAAACGGGTCATTTCGCGAACGGCTTCGGCCATCCCGTAAAGGACGGCATAGCTGACAATTGTGTGACCAATATTCAGTTCATTCATTCCCTCGATGGCCGCAATGGGAAGCACATTTTGATACGTCAAGCCGTGGCCTGCATTGAGAGTCAATCCCATGGTTCGCGTCAGAGCCGACGCGTTCACGAGGATTTGGTACTCCCGCCGGCGGTCATCGAGCGTGCGGGCGTTCGCATACGCACCGGTGTTGAGTTCAACTGCATCGGCCTCCGTCGCGCCGGCCCCCTCTACCTGCAACGGATCGGGGTTGATAAACAGGCTGACGAAAATCCCCCCATCGCGGAGCCGATGGGCGGCGTCGGCGATGCGCTTTTGCTGGCCGGCCACGTCCAGTCCGCCCTCGGTGGTGATCTCTTCTCGCTTTTCCGGAACGAGTGTTACCATGTCCGGTTTGACCTCGAGCGCAATGGCAATCATTTCCGCTGTGGCGGCCATTTCGAGATTGAGGCGCGTCTTGACGGTCTTGCGCAGAATCCGCAGATCGCGGTCCTGAATGTGACGCCGGTCTTCGCGCAGATGGCAGGTGATGCCGGCGGCGCCGGCAGCTTCGCAAATCATCGCGGCAGTTACCGGGTCGGGCTCGAACGTTCGCCGCGCCTGCCGGACCGTGGCGACGTGATCAATGTTAACGCACAATAGAGCCATGTCCGTGCCTCATTCCGGATGGATGGTTTGCCCGCCAAGGCGGGAACTCAATCTGTTGTCATGAATACTGTGTGTTTCCGTTTTCCGCTCCGCGGTCAAACGCAACAATATGGTTGTGTGCACGCAGGGCGTTGTCAAGACTGTCTGAGGGGCTGGGGCCGTGTATCCAGATCAAATCATCCGCCGGACCACCCGGGATAATTCAGATTCGCGCCGAGACAAGTCTGTCGCAATCGCTATCCCTCGATTTCACGGCGGCCTTCGAGTGCTTTTTGGACCGTGATTTCATCGGCAAACTCGACCGAACTGCCGATGGGAATTCCCATGCCGATGCGCGTCACGCGCACGCCCAACGGCCGCGCCAGCTTGGCCAGATACAGCGCCGTGGCCTCGCCGTCCACGCTTGGATTGGTTGCGATGATGACTTCGCGCACACTGCCCGAACGCAACCGTTCCATCAACGGCGCAATGGCCAGTTTCTCCGGAGTAACGCCGTGCAGCGGTGACAGGCATCCGCCCAGCACGTGATAGAGGCCGCGAAAGCTGCCGGGCCGCTCGAACGCCACGAGGTCGGTTACTTCCTCGACGACGCAGATGAGGGAAGGATCGCGCGACGGATCGCTGCAAATGCCGCACCGCTCGGCTTCCGCGATGTTGCCGCACTGCGCGCAAAACCGCACCGTTTCCCTCATACGTTCGATGGCCCGCGCCAATGCCAGAGCGTCGTCGCGCTTGGCCCGCAACAGATGGAAGGCGAGGCGCTGCGCGCTCTTTCGGCCGATGGTCGGCAACTTGACCAACTCGGCGATGAGTGTTTCCATGGCAGGAGTGAGCTTCATGTTGGGTTTTGGATTTTAGATCGTGGATTCTGGATGTTCGCTTTTCGGCACCGCGCATTCCACAATTGGCTATTCATTCCTTTCTCCACAGGGTTCCTGCACGATAGTCTTCCAGCACAATTCCAAGAGAGCCTAGTGCGGCGCGGATGCCATCGGCGATGGCAAACTTCTTTTCCTGCCGCGCGTGATTGCGCACGGCAATCAGAATGTCCATCAGCTGACCGGACGCATTCGGCGGCAGGGGCCTCTCCGACTGCCAGCCGGCCGAGGCCGAATAGGTAAAGCCGAATCCCGCGATGCGGTCTGCGAGAAAATCGGCCAGCTCGTGAGCACCCGACGTCTGCGCCTGCGAAAGCGCCTCAGCCAGAACGCGCAACAACGCCTCGACGGGTATTTCGGTGCCGCCTCCCAGAGCCTTTTCCGTAAGGTCGAGTCCCAAGACGGCACCTAGCTCGCGCAGCAGTGCCACGGCGGCGCGCGCATACGCCCGCATTCGAGTGCCATCGTGGGGATGATCGAATTGTTTGCGCTTTTCATGTAATTGCGACACGGTATCGAACAATACACTCAATGCACGCGGCGTGTTAAAATCATCATCCATGCATTCGCAAAAGCGGTTGCGGATTGCCTCCAGCGCCGCCGCGTGGTCTGGCGTCGCGGGCGCGTCGTTCTTTTCTCCTTCCGGCGAGGTCAGGGCCAGCACTTTCTCGATGGTCTCAATGCCGCCGACCAGTTTTGCCAACGCACGGCGCGATTCCTCCAAGCTTTCCGGGCCATAGTCCATCGGCTTGCGATAATGGGCCGACAAAAAGAAATACCTTACGACCATCGGCGGATAATGTGCCAGCACTTGGTCAATGGTTACGAAATTGCCGAGCGACTTGGACATTTTTTCCCCGCCGATGTTCAGAAAGGCATTGTGAATCCAATAGCGCGCAAACGGTTTGCCTGTAGCAGCTTCCGATTGCGCGATCTCGTTCTCGTGATGAGGGAAGACCAAATCTGAGCCGCCCGAGTGGATGTCAATCGTTTCGCCCAAGTGTGTCATCGCCATGACGGAACACTCGATATGCCAGCCCGGGCGGCCCGGCCCCCACGGACTGTCCCACTTTGGCTCACCGGGTTTTGCGGCTTTCCAGAGAACAAAATCGAGGGGGTTTTCTTTACGCGGGTCCACTTCCACACGTTCGCCCTCGCGCAAGTCCTCGATTTTTTTTCGCGACAGTTTGCCGTAGCCTTCGAACCGGCCGACACGAAAAAACACATCGCCGCCGGCTTCGTAGGCCATACCATTTGCGATTAGCCGCTGAATAAACGCGATCATTTGCGGGATGTGTTCGGTTGCGCGCGGAATGACATCCGCCCGTTCAATCCCCAACGCCGCAATATGCTCGAAGAACGCGTGCGTGTATTGGGCCACAACTTCTGCGGTGGTGCGGCCTTCTTCATTTGCACGCCGGATGATCTTGTCGTCTATGTCGGTAATGTTCTGGACAAATTTGACCTTGTAGCCGCGATAGCGCAAATAGCGGCGGATAAGATCAGCCAGGATAAAATTGCGAGCATTGCCGATGTGAAAGTAATCATACACAGTCGGGCCGCAATTGTAGAAGCGCACCTGCGGCGGCGCGACGGGTTGGAATTCCTCTTTTTTCCGAGTCAGCGTGTTGTAGATTTTCAGCATGCCTTTGCCTTGCCCTTCTCACAATCCGATGAGCGGTTTTCTTGCCCTATGCGCCGGAAATCAAGCACAAATCCCGTAAAAAGAAAAAGCACCCTCCCGCAGGCGGAGTGTGGGAAGGTGCCGGGGGTACGGAGAGGTTTTGAAAACGCCAGCGGTTTACCAGCAGGCGCCGCCGGGTGATACCGTCGAGCCAACGATGCCGCCGTTGCGCATGAATCGGCCGTTCTGCCACTCGCCGCCGAACCGATAGATGTCGCCCAAACTCATGGTCCCGTTGGTCGGGTCGTAGTCGGTGTAGTTGAGCGGCTGGTTTTTCCGGAGGTTCTCGCTGGCGCCGCCTTCATACATGCTGAAGTACGGAAAGCACTTGTAGGCATTGCGGCAGCGGGCCCGGTCAGGGCCGACTCCGATGAGCACATAGCAGGCGCGCGGGCCGACCTGCTTGAAGACCAGATGCGAGTCCTGATGGTCGACAGTGTTAATGGGCGGGTCGCTGTAGGACCACGTTCCCGAGCCGATACGATAGCCTTGCGCGCCGCCGCCTTCGACAAGAATGGGACCGCCGAACGGATCGGCCAAAAGCGTGGTCATGTAAGCGATGGGCGTCGTGAGCTGGCGCGCGCCGTTGGCGCATTTCCCGTACTCCGGCATGGCCGGATTGGCTGCCGCAGGTCCGATGTCGGCGATGTCCAAACTCGAGTCGCTGTCCCGCGTATAGGAATTCCAGTCCACGAAATACGCTTCGAGCGCGACGGCCTGCGTGCGCAGGTCGTTGGCCGAGCGAGCCACCTTGGCGCGTGTCTGCGCTTCCAAGAAATTGGGCAGCGCGATCGCGGCAAGGATGGCGATGATCGCCACGACGATGAGTAGTTCGATCAAGGTGAATCCTTTCGTTGCCGCAGTTCTTCCCCCTCGTTTCAACATAGTGTTGCCTCCTTGAGATTGAGATTTTGGCCCGTTTCTGTGGCCATTTCCGCCTGCGAACGAGGGGACTCTGGGGCCCAATTGTTAGGCCATAATAGAAAAAAATGTTAAATATCTGTTATTTTATTCCACCCATCAAACGTTTGATCATAAAGAGTTGAATTGTTTTATGGCCGACTGAAATGAGGGAAACGCTTCACGACGTGGTGGCTTTGCGCCGAAACGGAGTCTTGAAGGTTTTTTCTTTCCCGGCCGTGTTTCCTCTTGCTTTTTGGGTATGCGTTGTTATGGGTTTCGTAGCAGCTGTTTGTGTTTCCGGCCAATCCATGGCCGCAATTTTTTATCACAACGTGGACATCGGCAGGAGATAGAGCGACTCTCGTGCCGGAAGGGAGATTTAGAAAATGAAGGCAGTACCAAAAAAAATCCAACAGAGTGTGTTTGGCGTTTTGCTGTTCTGTGTGATTGCTTTGCTGGCTTCCAGCTGCACACGCGCCTACGTACAAAACCGAATTAACGATGCATTGGACTGTCTGGAACCGGGGATTACGTATTCGGAAAAACCGGGGCTTGTAATCTTCACCGACTGTTTTTCCATGCTGCCGCTCGGCTATGGTTCGGTCGAGGGTGTGAAAATTGGAATCGGCAACCGCCAAGTGGGCCGGTTGAATTGGATTCATGAAAGTTGGGGCTTTTTCCTCCTCGCCGGCGAATACCGTCAGGGCGTGGGCCAGTTCAATCCGCGCGATCCGCATCAAGCGCGTAAAGATCAGATCAACGAGACCACGTGGCCGACTTACACTTTGGGGCTGGTGGGACTGATGGCGGATCCGAATCCACGGCCGCTTCCCGCTTTTCTCGAATGCGATAAAACCATTCATCTGGGGTGGATTGGCATTGCATTAAAATACCGCTACGCCGATTTCGCGGATTTTCTCCTCGGCTTTACAACTCTGGATATCCTAGGCGACGATCTCGAAGCCGATGCAGATGAAGCGGCTTCCGTGCCGGTCGCCAAGCCGGCGCCGGTTCGCGCGCCCGCGCCCATTAGGGCTTCGGGTGCGCCCGCCGGCCTTCCGCCGGTTCAGCCGCCTGCCGCGCCGCAAGCGAAATAAGCCGTCCGGCATACTTGCACGGCATCGTATAAGGCAGAATTTGCGCGATTCCTCGTCGCAAAAACAGCGATGAGGTTTTGCGTTTTTGGTGAATCGGGTTTCATATCTCTTCAACACTATTGTTAGCCGAAGGCATCGGCAGGGCACCTCAAGCGTATAATCGCCTTGAGGGGAAATGGATTTTGGGTCCGAATATTATGTCATAAAATCGAGCGCCATCAGGGGATGAGTGAATGAGGCGATAAGCAGGAAAGAACTCCGACAGACCGGGTGCTCTCGACCCTGACAGAGCCGAACCATCCCGTCTAAAGTGCAAGTCGTGTATTTTCGAGCAGAGATTTGACCAAGAATTGGCATGCCTGCCCCACACAGTTTCCCAACATGGCTATTTGGACTAATCGCAATTCGAGCCCTCCTGGTCTTGGCCTCCTCTGAAAAGTGAAAACGCCCCGCCGGCTGTGGCGTGTGACGGGAACTTATTCAAACACCCGACTTATCTCATCATTGGCAAGACCCTACTTCCCCTTGCCTTTGCCGGCGCGGTTTTTTCATCATTGCCTGTGCAAGGGGCAAGGCGGAAGCATGGTTCAGACATCTGCACCATCCCATCGCGAAAAACTTCTGGCGCGTGCGCATGAGTTTCCCGCAGCGCCGGGGGTGTATCTGATGAAGGACGCCGCCGGCGAGGTGCTGTATGTCGGCAAGGCGTTCAATTTGCGCGCGCGTGTATCGTCCTATTTTGGCGCGACCCCCGATGAGCGGCCGCAGACGGAATTTCTGGTGCGGCGTGTGGCCGCGCTCGATTATATTGTCACGGCAACGGACAAGGAGGCGTTTCTTCTTGAAAACGCGCTGATCAAAAAGCACCGACCGCGTTACAACATCCGGCTGCGCGACGATAAGACCTATCTCAGTTTGCGCATTGACCCGCGCGAGCAATGGCCCCGCCTTCAAATGGTGCGCAAGCGCGCCGACGACGGTGCGCTGTATTTCGGCCCTTACACGTCCTCGCAGGCCCTGCGCGAGACATTTCGCACGCTGCTGCGGATTTTCCCGCTGTGCAGCTGCCGCGAAAAAATCCGGCGCAACCGCACCCGCCCGTGTCTTATGTATGAAATCGGGATGTGCTGCTGCCCGTATTACCGCGCGGTGGACCCGGCCTATTACGCACAGCTGGTGCAAGATGCCATCCTGTTTTTGCGCGGACAGCGAACCGAAGTGGTCGAGCGTCTCACGCAGCGGATGCAGGAGAAGTCCGACCGCATGGAATTTGAGGAAGCGGCACGAATCCGCGACCAGGTCGCCGCCATCAATCTCACTATCGAGCGCCAGCGAATTGCCGTCGGGCCGGGCATCAACCGCGACGTGATTGCCGCGGTGGCCGAGAAGGGACGCTGGCTGGCGTTGGCACTGATCTACCGCGGCGGTGTGGTTTCCGACCGCCGCGAGTTTGACCTGCCGGACATCGGCCAGAGCGAGGGCGACATTCTGCGCGGCGTGATCAGCCAACTCTACGCCATACCGGAATCCATTCCTGACGAGATTCATCTTTCGAGCGAACCCGACGACCGCGAGACGATCGAGCAATGGCTGGCGGAGGTGCGGGGGCGGGCGGTCCGACTCCATGTACCGCAGCGGGGAGAAGGACGCAGTCTGATGGACCTTGCCCTGCAAAACGCCCGCCAGCGCTTGCGCGACCGTATCGAGTCGGGCCGCAACATCGAGGCGGCGCTCAGCGAATTGAGCGCGCGGTTGCGCCTGCCGGCTCCGCCCGAGCACATCGAATGTTTCGATATATCGAACATTCAGGGGACACTGGCCGTCGGGGCGATGGTGCAGTTTGTCGGCGGGCTGCCCAACCGCAGCGGCTACCGCCTGTTCAAAATCCGCACCGTTGAGGGTGCCAATGATTTTGGGATGATGCACGAGGTGTTGTCGCGGCGCTATCGGCGACTGATCGAAACCGGCCGCCCGCTGCCCGATTTGATTCTGGTCGACGGCGGCAAGGGCCAGCTCAATGCAGCCGCCGAGGCGATGAAAGCGCTGGGTGCACCGACGGCGGTCCTGCGCGCAATTGCCAAGAGCCGCCTCGAAGAGCAGTCTAAACTTTCCGCCGACGAGGACGGAACCGCCGGGCCGGCGTCGGAGATTCGACACACCGACGAGCGGCTGTTTATTCCCGGCCAGAAAAATCCCGTGACATTTCCAGCGGGGTCGCCGGCCCTTCTTCTTTTGCAACACATCCGCAATGAGGCCCATCGCTTTGCCATTACCTATCACAAGAAACTTCGGCGGAGCCGTAGTTTGCGGTCGCTGCTTCAGGAACTGCCGGGGGTGGGCGAGGCGCGAAAACGAGCGCTGTTGCGGGCGTTCGGCAGCATCGAACAACTGCGCAAGGCGTCGGTCGAGGAGATTGCGCGCGTTCCGGGAATTCCCATTGCGCTGGCGCGCGACTTGCACCGCTTTTTGGCCGAGTCGGACGGCTGAAGCTGGATAAAATGCCCGGCATGGGCAGTATGCACAGAGTGGATGAAATGGACACACCGAACGACTGATGCGAAGCGGCGCAGGGTGTTTTCTTCGCTTGACTGGCACAACAGGCGACAAAAGGATCAGGCGTAAAGTTGCACTTAGCGCAGAGAGTTGGGGAATGATTTGGATTAAAGACACAGCCAATGCCCGCCAGAGTTTTTGCATTTTGCGAAACCATCAATGACAACGGAAAGTCCGGAAGGGAGAGCTCGAATGAAAATGAACCGCCGCACCTTTGTGGCTGCCACACCCGCCTTGTGCGCAGCCGTGCATTCGGCCGCCGCCGCTGCCGGCGAGGCCCCGCGCCCGAACATCCTCTGGATCACGTGCGAGGATACCGGCCCGCAGCTGGGCTGCTATGGCGACACCTACGCCACAACGCCGAACCTCGACGCGCTGGCCGCGCGCGGCATGCTTTACCGCCATGTCTGGTCCAATGCGCCGGTATGCGCGCCGGCGCGTTCGACGCTGATCAGCGGCCTCTATGCCTGTTCAGCCGGCAGCGAGCACATGCGCAGCCTGACGCATCTGCCCGAATCATTTCGCATGTATCCGTGTTATCTGCGCGAGGCCGGCTACTACTGCACGAACAACAGCAAGACCGACTACAACCTGCGGCCGACGGGACGGCTGGAGGGAGACGTTTGGGATGAATGTTCAAACCAAGCGCACTGGAAAAACCGCAAACCCGGCCAGCCCTTCTTTGCCATTTTCAATTACACCATGACCCACGAAAGCCAGATTCGCACGCGGCCGCACAAGCAGGTCCACGATCCGGCCAAGGTGCGTGTTCCCGCCTATCATCCCGACACGCCCGAAGTGCGCGAGGACTGGGCGCAATACTATGACAACATCACTGTGATGGATGCGGAGGCAGGGAAACGTTTGAAGGAGTTGGAAGAAGCAGGACTGGCTGAGGACACAATAGTGTTCTTCTATGGCGACCATGGTTCGGGGATGCCTCGCAGCAAGCGGTGGCCGTATAATTCGGGTCTGCATGTTGCGCTGATTGTTTATATTCCCGAAAAATTCCGCCATCTGGCACCGCCGGAATACAAACCGGGCGGCCAAAGCGACCGGCTGGTGAGTTTCGTGGACCTTGCGCCGACATTGCTGAGTCTGGCGGGCATCAAGCCGCCCGATCATTTCCAAGGCCATGCGTTCATGGGCCGTTACGACGCAGGCCCGCAGCCGTTTATTTATGGATTCCGCGGGCGCATGGATGAGCGCTACGACATGGTGCGTGTCGTGCGCGATCAGCGATACATCTATATGCGGCACTACATGCCCCATCAGATTTACGGGCAGCATGTGTCGTATATGTTTGAAACACCGACAACGCGCGTGTGGAAAGACCTGTTCGACAATGGGAAATTGACGCCGGAGCAGGCGCGGTTCTGGCAGACCAAGCCACCCGAAGAACTCTACGATCTGCAAAACGACCGCGACGAGGTGAAGAATCTCGCCGACTCACCCGAACATCGCGCCATTCTTGATCGCCTCCGCAAGGCCCAGCAGGATTGGGCGCTGCGAATCCGCGACGTGGGATTCCTGCCGGAAACGGAAATCCACACACGCTCGGAGGGCTCCTCGCCCTATGAAATGGGCCATGATGACAAACGGTATCCTCTGAAGAAAATTATGGCGGCGGCGGAAATCGCATCGTCGCTGAACATGGAGGCCATGCCGGAACTGAAAAAGGCGTTTGCCGACAGCGACAGCGCGGTGCGCTATTGGGGGGCGATGGGCATACTGATGCGCGGCAAAGAAGGCGTGGCCGCCGCACACGGCGAACTGGAGAAGGCGCTTGGCGACGAGTCGGCCAGCGTGCGCGTTGTGGCCGCGGAGGCGCTGGCGCGCTATGGCAGCGATGCCGATTTGCAAAAAGCGCTGCCGGTGCTGATCAAAGAAGCGGCAGTGAACGTTGAGAACGGATGGTCGGCACTGCTTGCCATGAACGCGATAGACGCATTGGATAAGAAAGCCGCGAGTCTGCTGCCGGAAACCAAGAAGATTCAGGAGAATCTCCAGCAGTCGAAGGGCCAGACGGCAGGTTATGTTCTGCGCGTAATTGAGAAAACACTGGAAGACCTCGAAGGGCCGTCGGCGGCTAAACCCAAACCGGCAACGCCCAAAGCGAAAACTGCCAAGGCTGGGACCAAGGCCCGGAAAAAGAAAGCAGCCCAGCCTGACAAGTAAATGCTTCGGCGCGATTCGCCGCGAAGCCCAAAAACACTCGGAGGCTCTTCCAGAAATCAAAGGAGGCGGGAATGAACATCACTGTTTCATCGGGAACGGTCGAACATGCACCCGGTGATCTGACCGTACTGCTTGTTCACTCGGAGCAAGAGTGGTGCAAGATCAAGGACACGTCGCTGGCCGCAGTCATTGCGGACTACTGCCGCGCCGCCAAGGACAAGAAAGTCAGCGACCCGCTGATTTGGGGGGCGCCGGCGATATCCAAGGGCGGGCACCAGCGGCGGTTTTGGATGCTTGCGCCCGAGCGGATCGAGCGCCTGCCGGCGGCCGAGCAGGTCAAAACTGCCGCCGCCCGCGCGGTCAATTATGCGCGCGCGATGAGTCTCAGGCGAATGACGATTACGCTGAATACCGATGCGGGCGCCCAATGGCTTGACGCAGTCGCCGAGGGCCTCTGGCTCGGCCACTATCGCTTCAGCAAATACCGTCGTGCCGATTCATCCAAGCGGTTCGAGCCCAACATCAGCATTCTGGTTCCGCGCCGACAGTTGAACCCGGCTCAGCGGACTCTTGATCGTGTCCGGCTGATTTGCGAAGCGGTCAACTATGCGCGCGATCTGGTGAACGAACCCGGCTCGGTGGTATATCCAGAGGTTCTGGCGCGCGAAGCGCGCCGAATCGCCGCGCGGCGCAAACTCGAATGCGTCGTGCTCAACGAGGCGGCGCTTCGCCGCCAAGGTTACAACGGCCTTCTCGCCGTCGGCCGGGCCAGTCCGAATCCTCCGCGCCTGATCGTCCTGCGCTACAAACCGCGCACGCCCTCGCCTGCGCATCTGGCGATTCTGGGCAAAGGCGTCACGTTCGACACGGGCGGCATCTGCCTCAAACCGTCGAAAGACATGTGGCAAATGAAAGGCGACATGTCGGGTGCGGCGGCGGTGTTGGCCACGATGGACGCGATTGGGCAACTGAAGCCTTCGCTTCGGGTAACAGGCATCGTGGCAGCGGCGCACAATGCCATCGGTCCCAACGCCACGCACCCGGGCGATATTTTCCGCGCCAAAAACGGCAAGACCATTTCGGTCGAGAACACCGACGCCGAGGGTCGGTTGATATTGACTGACGCTCTGGCGCGGGCTGGCGAGGAAAAAGCCACCGACATCATAGACATTGCCACACTGACCGGCGCCTGCCAGCGTGCTCTGGGGCATGCCCTGTCGGGCTTGTTTTGCGACAGCCGGGAGCTGCGCGAGCGGATTGTGCGCGCAGGCGAGGCGGTCGGCGAATCATTTTGGCCGCTGCCTCTTCATGACGAGTATTTTGATCTGATCAAATCGCCGGTGGCCGACGTGAACAATGTGTCATCGTCGCCCAACGGCGGAGCGATTACGGCGGCGCTGTTTCTGCGCGAGTTCGTTCCCAAGGGCGTCAACTGGGCACATCTGGATATTGCCGGATCGGCAATTATCGAAAAAGACTGGCGCTATTTGAAACCGGGCGCCACGGGCATCGGCGTCCGCACGCTGATTCATCTGTGCACACAGTCGCTTTAGGGGCAGGGGGATGATCTGCTGTTATAGCAGTCCCTTACGTTTGCCTCAGTTTTCCGGCGTTGACAGTCTAACCGTGCGCTGCCAATGATATGCGTTGGCTCTAAGTGGGCTGCCGGGTCATCCGCATTTGGCAATTCAAATACCGTGGCCTCCGGCCACGACTAAAGCGGTCAGAGGCAAGAGGTTAGAAGTTAGAAGAGATTGTCGCAAATTGGCTGGATGTTTGGACCGCAGAGTCGAAGCATGGTATGTATTTCGCCAGACCTTTGGAGTGCGGCAGCCATGCTGCCGCTTTGCTCTCCAACGGCCCTAAACCGGCCAAACGGGCCCCTTTACGGGAAAACGAACGTTTCCTTTCGCAACGGACGATGAAAAAAGCGGCAGCATGGCTGCCGCACTCCAAAGCTAGCGGGGTTTATGGCCACGACAGAAAATGTCAGAGGGAAGAGGTTGGATATCAGAAAAGATCTTCGCAACCTAGCCAGACCTTTTGCTGAAAGAATCTAAAGAGTCGCGAATGTCCGATCAACGCATTCTGATCGCCGAAGATAATGAAAACTTTCGCCGGCTGCTTCTTTTTCAGCTGAAGCATTTGGGTCATACGGTTTTTACGGCCACGGACGGCATCGAGGCGCTCGAAAAGGCCGAGGCCGAGTCGCCCGCGCTGGTGATCGCCGACCTGAACATGCCGCGCATGGGCGCAATCGAGATGATCCGCCGCCTCAAGGAAAAACGCCCCGACATTCCGATCATCGTCATCACGGCCTACGGCACGGTGGACTCGGCGGTCGAGGCGATGAAAATCGGCGCGGTGGACTACATCCAAAAGCCGTTCGAGGAAGAGCGGATCAAGCTGGCCATCGGCAAGGCGCTCGAACTGCGGAAGATTTTGACGGAAAACCTCGTCCTGCGGCGCGAAGTCCGCCGCATGTATGACTTTGGCAACATCATTGCCGCGTCAGCGGGCATGAAGAAGGCTCTTGAACTGGCCGAGCAAGTCGCCCCTTCCAATTCCACTGCGCTGATTATCGGGGAAAGCGGCACGGGCAAGGAGCTTCTGGCACGCGCCATTCATCTCAACAGCCAGCGGTCGCGCGGCCCGTTCGTGGCCCTCAACTGTGCCGCCCTGCCCGACAATCTGCTCGAAAGCGAACTGTTCGGCTACGAAAAGGGCGCCTTCACCGGCGCGACCGACCGCAAACGGGGCCGGTTCGAGCTGGCCGACGGCGGCACGCTTCTGCTCGATGAAATCGGCCGCATGCCTCTGGCGCTTCAGGCCAAAATCCTCCGCCTCGTTCAGGAGAAGGAGTTCGAGCGGCTGGGCGGCGAGCAAACCCTCCGCGCCGATGTCCGCTTTCTCGTGGCCACCAATATGGACCTCAAGGCCTTGATCAAAGAGGGCAAATTCCTCGAAGACCTCTATTACCGCATCAGTGTGTTTCCAATTACGATTCCACCCTTGCGCGAGCGTCCGGAAGATATTCTGCCGCTGACCCGAAGTTTTTTGTCGCGCTTCTGCGCTGAAATGGGAAAACCTGTTCCGCGCATTCCGCCCGAGACCGAGCAGGCTCTGCGGAGCCATCCGTGGTTGGGCAATGTCCGCGAGTTGCAGAACTACATTGAACGTGCGGTGATTCTGCTGCGCGGCGACACGCTCACGCTGGACTTGCTGCCCGAAATTGCGCAGGAACCGCGGCGGGAGCGTGCCGAATCCGATGCGCCACTTTTCCGCCTGCCGGACTCCGGGATTTCCCTCGAAGAACTGGAACGGTCGCTTCTGGTTCAGGCGCTCGAACGCACCGGCGGGAACAAGACCGCTGCGGCAAAAGCGTTGGGCCTGACCCGTGCCACGCTGCGATACCGTATGGAAAAATACGGCCTGCTCAGCCCCGGCACCGAACCGGAAGAAAACGCAGGGTAATCCGTATGGATGCAATCGTCCATCCCGCTACCGGGCTTCGCGGCATCCTTCAGCCGCCCTCCTCGAAGAACTATACGACACGCTATCTGCTGGTCTCCGCACTGGCCGAAGGCACAAGCCGCGTCCGCTTTCCCGCCCGAAGCGACGATGCCGATGCCATGATGCGCTGCCTCGAGGCACTGGGCGCGCGCCTGACGTGGGAAGAGGAAACTGTGCTGCGAATCGAAGGCTTCGGACGGCATCCGCACAATCCGGACCGGCTCGATCCGGGCAATGCCGGCGCCGTCGCGCGCCTTCTCATGGGGGTCGGGGCGCTGTTGGACCGCGTCGAATTTGTCACACAGCACAGCGAGTCGCTGGGGCGGCGGCCGCATGGCGACCTACTGGCGGCCCTTGAACAGTTGGGCGCGCGGTGCCGTTCGGCCGAGGGAGGACGCCTGCCCATTCTGATCGAAGGCGGGCGGTTGCACGGCGGGCGCGTGCGGGTGTCGGGAGCGAACAGCTCGCAGTTTCTCAGTTCGCTGCTGTTTCTCGCCCCGTTGGTGGGCGAGCCGGTCGAAATCGAGGTGGTGGAAGGATTAAAGTCCAAGCCATTGATCGAAACAACTTTGGCAGTGTTGCGAGGGGCGGGAATTGTTGTCGAGGCATCGGCCGATCTGATGCATTTCCGAGTCCCGTCGCCGCAGTGCTATGTCCCGCGCGACTATGAAGTTAACGGCGACTGGCCGGGCGCGGCCGCGATTCTCGCCGCCGCCGCCGTCACCGAGTCCGACGTAACGGTCAATCGCCTGTATGCGGACGAGCAGGGCGAGCGGGCAATTGTGGAGGTCCTGAGGCAAATGGGGGCGGCGGTGGAATGGAACGAGCCGCAGGTGCGACTTCGCTCCACCGGGCGGCTTGCCGCCGTTCAGTTCGACGGTGACCGCGCGACCGATGCGGTGCTGGCCATGGCGGCAGCGGCTTGTCTGGCCGAGGGCCGGTCGCGGTTCTATAACGTGGCCAATCTGCGATTGAAGGAATGCGATCGCATCAGCGAGCCGCTGGCCGAGTTGCGCAAACTGGGCGTCGAGAGCCGCGAATGGCCCGACGCGTTCGAGATTGTTGGCTCGCCCGACGGCTACGCGGGCGGAGTCGAACTGGACGCCCATAACGACCATCGCGTCGTCATGCTCCTGACCATTGTCGGCCTGCGTTGCCGAAAGCCGATAATGATCCGGCAGGCGCACCATATTGCCAAATCCTATCCCGCCTTTTTCGAGGATATGAAACGCTTGGGCGCGAAGATCGAACTTCGTTCCTGATTTTTTTCCTGTGCAAAACCTCGTTGGCCTCGCGCCGCGGGCAATGCGCTCACAGAGGTGCAGTGTGCCGTTGTTTGGCGCCCATATATCCATCGCAGGCGGCGTGGATAAGGCTCCTGAACGGGGCCGCCGTGCCACGTGCGATGTCATTCAGATCTTCACCAAGAGCAATGTTCAGTGGGCCGCAGCACAACTGGATAGTAAAACCTGCACGCGCTTTGCGGCGAATCTCCAGAGTTACGGCATTTCTCTGGCCTTCGCCCACGCCAGTTACCTGATCAATCTTTGTTCGTCTGATTCAAACGTCCGGCGTCGGTCGCGCGAGGCCTTGGCCATCGAGATGAGTCGCTGCGCCCAACTGGGACTTCCCTATCTGGTCATGCATCCCGGCTCGTGCGGCACCGGCAGCCGGCAGCAGGCGCTGGATCATATCATCCGCGGCATCAAATGGGCCGTAGACCGCAGCGCGACAGCCTATCCGGGCCGGGTGCCGACGCTGCTGCTTGAAACCACTGCAGCACGGGCTTCAGAAATCGGCGGCTGCTTTGCAGAGCTGGGCGAATTGCTTAATGGCCTCAAAGGGTGGGCGGACACGGGGATTTGCTTCGACACCTGCCATGTGTTTGCCGCAGGGTACGACCTGCGAACCGCGGAGGCATACTCCGAGACAATGGAGCAATTCGACCGCGCCGTCGGTTGCCATCGCATTTTTGTGTTCCATCTGAATGACAGCGCGGGGCCGTTGGGGGCGCGTTCCGACCGGCACCAGCATATCGGCCGTGGGAAAATCGGCCTCGAAGGGTTCCGTGCGGTGGTCAATGATACGCGGTTCGCCACCTGTCCGATGATCATTGAAACGCCGAAAGGGAAAACCGAAGCTTTGGACAAATCGAACCTGCGGCGGCTCCGCAGCCTGATTGCAGCATAATCCCGCCTGCCTGCCCGCTCAATTGCGTAGCGCCGCAAGGAAACCGCGATTCCGCAATACGCCCTCCCCATGCTCTCCTATGTTTATTGGCACGAAACGTCGCATGCGACAGAAAACTGGCATGGCTGAAGCGACAGAATGGCTCATGCGCGCTCATTTTGGCTGCATTGTCGCCTGTTCTGGCACATCCCCACTGGGTCAGCAACCTTTTAATTGCAAAATCATATAACCAAAATGCGACACAAAAACAATCATAGATAATTGATAATATTATATTTGTATTTCATTCCTGTTCTTCGGTAATGCGATTGGGCCATTAGGGGGCGATTAGGGCACAAGAATTGCTAAAAATACTGTCGAAGTTGCTGCGCAAGAAGGAGTAGAATCATGTTGAACGAATTGCAGACTATGGTTCGGTTGCACGAGCTGGAATTTGGATTGGATGCCAATGCCAATCTGATTCCGGATCGCACCGAGGCGGAAATTGCACGCTGTCGCGCGGAAGTCAGACCGGCCATTTTGTCTCGATACGAGCGGCTGAAGGCGCGGTATTCGCAGACTGCTGTCATGGAGACCGATGATGGAATCTGTCCGGGTTGCCGAATCACGCTTCCGCGCTATCAAATTGAGCAGCTGAGGCGGAGTTTGGTGTTCTGCGACCGGTGCGGCCGGATTCTTTACCACCCGGATGCGGTCTATCGCATGTATGCATAAGGAATATGTGGGGCCTCCGTTAGGAAAGCGGCACATCCAGGGCGTGCCACCCCCTTCGCGCGGTCCCAACGCGGGTGTCTGGAAATCCTCCGGATGCCCGCGTTTCGCTTTTTAATCGGCCCGACAGCGGCAGAAGTATGTGCGAGGGGTGTTCGGCGTCGAAATAGAAGGTATTAGTGACAACACGGGTTTTGCACGGTGCATGTTCCGCGGCCGTGTTGGGATTCGACTCACACTGCAGCGCGCTCCGACGATTGCCACGAAAGTTATTGTGAGAAATGCAGGTGCGGAACTACCACTGGTAGTGGTTTAGTCCGAAGACCAGCGCTCCGCCGAAATAGCCTGTGGCAGCAATGAGAATCGCCGAAGCAAGCAGCAGCAAGCGATACAGCGGCTTGAGCGATTCGCGGCCCGGCCGGTGCGAGATTTCCGAAACAATTGCCGTCACGATGATCAGTGCCGCTGCCGCCGTTCCCAGCCACCGATGAAGCGTCAGGACACGCGCCAGAGCACCCGCGTATTCGGCAAACGCGCCCGTGGCCCATCCTAAGGCGGCAGCCGGGATGGCTGTCAGTGCGGCGGCAAAAACCATGACGCGTGCCGAGTCGCGATAAAGCGATTTCTGCGTGGCAAGGCCGACCAATTCCGCCAGCGCGGCGACGATAATCAATGCAATGGGGAAGTGCACAGCGGCCGGATGGAATTTACCGGCAAAGCGGATGAGTCTGGACAGACCCGCAGGCTGATGGTCATCCAAATCCTCCTCGTCGGCTGTCGGTTCTGTACCGGGCGAAGCAAGAACCTCTTGATTTGGGGCCGGCTCAGATGGCGCAGCAGACAAGGCAAACCATGGGCTGACAAGGCAAAAAAGCAAACTGAGGCTGGAAAAAATGAGCGTAAGTCGGGGCTTTGACATTTGGGCAATCCTTTTGGGTATATTATTTTTCCGAAAACAAAAAGCCAAACGTTGTGGAGTGATGCAAAATGCGTGCCGGATTGCTTCTGCAACCGGTGAAACCCTAATCATCCGACTGAGCAGCCTTCCGGGCAGTATTAGGCTCAACGCCGCGGCTTTTCGAGCGACCGCGCAAAGACACCCAAATGATTGGCCACCACGCGTTGTT
This sequence comes from Candidatus Sumerlaeia bacterium, assembly GCA_026415575.1. Taxonomy (GTDB): domain Bacteria; phylum Sumerlaeota; class Sumerlaeia; order JADFCW01; family JADFCW01; genus JADFCW01. Next base: position 6,530 of record JAOAGV010000014.1, on the reverse strand, counting down.
TGCCGGGAATGCCCATATCAATGGGACGGTTGAGCACACGCGCGCGGCCTTGCCCGTCCTTGACCACCATGGTGGTCGAGCCGCCGCCGTCGAGGTTCAAGGCATCCCATGCGCCAAACGCGCGCATCCATTGGGCCATTTCCGTAGTGGTAGCACCCTCACTGTATCCCTTTTGTCGGCCGTCGAGAACAACGAGAAAGAGAAAACGGCCGTTTCTCGATATGCCGGCGGCCGTGCGGGGATGGCGCACGTCTTGGGCTGCGACATTGCGGCCGTCCTTGAGCAGGAGACGGAATCCGCCGACGCCGTTCCATGCATTGCCGAAGCGAATGGGCGGCGTTTCGATGCGTGCGCGGTTGTCGCGGCTAATCAGAAGGACGCCGTAGGTTTCATTGGGAGGCGAATAGAGATCGCCGCGAGAGAGTGAAAGCCCGAGCACGTCCTGCGGGGTTCGTTCTTTTTGAATCACCGGATGAAATGGCGAGGCGTTGATGGCAGCCTGGCATTTGTAGGTTTCGAGAAAAGTACTTGTGCATAATCCGGAAGTGTCCAACGGCTCGTCGCCGTTCGAGGGCGTAACAAAAAACTCGATGCCCGGTTCGTCGAGATGGATTCGCAGGGCATGAAGTTTCATTGGAACGGGTACGGCGGTTTCGGTGGTGGCATAGTCAATGCCACCGAAAAGAGGCATCCAGAGAAATCGTGCATCAGGGCGAACTACGAGTGCGGGCGAGGTGGGAGTTACGGCGGTAAGGACAGGAGAGGCTGTCGTTGCGGACTCGGAAGCAAACAGAACAGCGCCATAGAAACAGATATCAATAACGAGAGCAAACAGCCCGCACCATCGTCGTGCATAACCGGCAGGGTTACTCTTTTTGTCACTAAAAGTCATGCTTCATTGCCCGATCGCATTATCATACCTTTTAGCTGTATTCTTTATGCCTCCACCATTATCAAGCGTTTTGTCAGTCATTCGTTACGGAATCTGCATAACCAGCGAATGGCCATCCCCCCGATTTCACACAACCGCTTTGGTCACAAGCGCACAAACGCGACCCCGCGTTGAGCAAGCACAGATTTCAACATCTACTGAAGAGCACCGAGCGCCTTTCTTTGGAATTAATCGCAGATCGTGTTTCAGCTTTCCGTTTGGACTGCGCGCGGTCCAAAAAAGGTGGGCTTCCGACCGCTCCCTGTGGTGGTCCAACGTCTGTTGGTTGCTAAACAGGCTGCCACTTCCACCACATCAGCGATTGCATGTTAAAACACTTTTCCCTGTAAGGCTCTCTTTCTTGCTGTTTGTAAGGTTGAGAAAAATGCGACATAAGGAATGTCGTACACCCCCGCCCCATTTGCTTTGCCCCACCTGTGTCGCATTGTCTATTGACAACCCATCCGCCGCTCTCACAGTGGGCGTTTGTTGCTGCCGCATGAGCAACACACCAAAAACTTGGAAAGCACATGTTTCTACTGATTGGGGAATTTCTCGGACTGCTCATCATCATTTTTGTTTGTTCAATTATCCTCAGCGAGGCGGTCGAGCGTCTGGCCGAGCGTTGGGGGGCCAATTTTTCCGGCAGCATTCTGCTCGGTCTGGTTACCGTTTTGCCCGAATATGCCTTTGTGTTTTGGGCAGTGCATCACGGCGCAGGACTGGAAGGCCAAGCGCAGGCCGACCGCTATGCCATTGCCATCGGGTCGGTTACGGGTGCCGCCGCCATGCTTGTAACACTTGGCTATGGGCTGGTGATCCTGACGGCGACGTCGCGATTCAGCCGCCGCCCCGTAAAGGTCATTACTTTGTCGCCCACTACGCAGATTGATGCGCTTTACTTGTTGGTAACGGCGCTTGTTGCGATTGTGCTGGGCCTGATCGGGCATGGTTTCGGTCTTGTGGACGCGATTATCCTCGCAGGTCTGTTTCTCGCCTATGCGATTCACCTCTATTTTGAGGCGAAAAAAAAGGCCCACGAAGTCCGCGAGACCGGCCGTGCGCCCACGCGGATCACTTTGCCCCTGATCGCGCTGATCGTCTGCGGTCTGATCGTTCTGTTTGTTTCCGAGCCGTTTGTGCATTCTATGGAGAAGCTGGCACACTTTTTCGGGGTTCCGCCTCTTGCCATTGCCGTGATTCTCAGCCCGATTGCCTCGGAGATGCCGGAGAAATTGACGGCGTTTGTGACCGTGCGGCGCAATGGCGCACTGGCGGAAATCAGCATCTGCAATTTTATCGGATCAAAGGTCAACCACAACAGCCTCTTGCTGGCCATGCTGCCGTTTGTGGCGTGGACGGGTGGGCACGAGTTTTTCTTTCCCGGCGTGGTTGTGCCGGCCTTCTGGATGATGACCGGCCTGACGCTGGTGGCAACGGTGAGTCTGAGTCGGGGCCGGCTGCGCCACTGGCAGGGTTGGTTTTTCGCCGCGCTGTTTCTCCTTCAGATCGCGGTCGCTGTCAAATTCCATCAAGGTCCGCTTGCCGTAGGCCTTCATTGAACTCTTGTTTTTCATTCTGCGATCAGGTTTGCATGATTTTGGTTTGTAGATTTTGGATTGTGGATTGAGAGTTGGACCGGCTCTGTCTTTTTCCATTCTTTTGACGTGTTTGGGTACGTTTGAAAAAACACACCCATTTATAGCCTATCCGAAAACGTGGCTTG
>JAOAGV010000014.1:0-3863 GCA_026415575.1 Candidatus Sumerlaeia bacterium | reverse complement strand
GCCAAGATGCTTGGGCGGCACGCCCAAGCCACGATCGAACGGTTTCCGGATAGACTCTTAAAAGAATGCCTCCCGCCGTGCCCGAATGCGGTCGAGGTGGAACTCGACCCTCCATGGCATCGGATTCCAAGCACGAGTGATAAACAAAAATCAAAATCTAAAAACGAAAATCCAATATCTAACGGTCGAGGTGGAACTCGACCCGCCACAGCGTCTGAGTGCAAGCACGACTGACAAGCAGAAACCAAAAATTCAAAATCAAATGCGGTCGAGGTGGAACTCGACCCTCCAGCTGCATAATCTCGCCCGCTCGGTCTTATTTCAAATCAAGGGGCACGGGTTTGCCGCCGGCTGCTTTGCTTTTGTCGGCGGCATCCATAAATGCATAGATTTCCAGCATCTCTTCAGGCGAAACGGGCGGAACACCTGTCTTGAAGAACTCGACCACCGCTGCAATCAACCCTTCATAGTCGCCGCCTTGAACATCGTAGGAACCTTTTTCGCCATGCACATGAAACGTATTTGGGATTTTGCCTTTGCGGTAGCCGCGAAAAACCCCGATGCGCCCGTCATTCCAACGGCCCACCACAACATCATGGTCGGGTGTGTGGACGCGCGAGACCTCGACGCAACCGGTTCCCATGATCGTGAACAACGCTTCGACGCCGTGAATGCCATACCAGAACAGGTCGGGATGGTGTTCTTCAAACGAGGCCGGAGAGTAGGTTTCGCAGCCCAGAACTTTTCCCATCTCCGGTTTTGGAAAGTCCTTCATAAAGCGGTAGGATGACGAGCAAAAGAACGGCACACCCGACTCGCGCGACAGCCGGATAATTTCCTTCACGTCGGCCAGACTGCCGGCCAGCGGCTTGTCTATGAACAGACGCTTTTTGGCGGCGAAGACCGGACGCGCCTGCTCCAGATGCGGACGTCCGTCCACACTCTCGATCATTACGGCGTCCACCCTTGTGCAAAGTGTCGCCACGTCGGGCACAATTTCGATGCCCCATTTTTCCTGCAACGTCTTGGTGAAACCGTCCACCCGCGTGCGGCTGGCTTCGACATCGGGGCTGCCGCCCTTGACGGCGGCTACCACACGCGCACCCAACGTGGATTTCGGGTTGTTGAGAATCTGCGTAAAGGCCACAACATGCGAAGTGTCCAAACCCACCATGCCAATGCGGATAGGCTTGGCCTCAGGCGCATCGGCCGCATGCAGAGTGCTGAGGAACGTGATCCCTGCCACCGCAGCGAGTGCGGCGAGTCCTGTCAATACATGCCGTCTGTCACCCATTTTCTTTCCTCCTTGTCACAATGTGAGTCCGCAGCAAATACATGAAACGGGCTGTGTGCCTCTTTCAAGAACGAAAATCAAGCCGGGTAGCCTTCAACAAAGATTTTTCCGGAATGTTGAACCTCTGATAAAAGTGTGTGTGCTGGAATTCGGCGCTGACGCAGCGGTGCAAGGCTTTCTCAGGCCTAAATCCTTGACAGCCGCTGCCACAAGCGGATTCAATCAGCCCGTCTTGACTTATGCCGATTGAGGAACGTGCAATGGAACTGCGTTGGAATCCGGTGATGGAAACGTGGGTGATGGTTTCGGCGGCCCGCCAGCATCGCCCGTTTTTGCCCAAGACCTATTGTCCCTTTTGCCCGGGCTCGGGCAAGGTTCCCGATCAGTATGACGTTTTTCTTTATCCGAACGACTTTCCCCACCTCATGCCGAATCCGCCGGAGCCGACTATCCCCGACGATGAGTTGTTGCGGGTTGAGCGTGCGTTCGGCCAGTGCGACGTGGTTTTGTATTGCCCCGATCACAACGGCTCAATCAAAGACCTGACGCTCGATCACGCGCGCAAACTGTTCGCGCTTTGGCGCGATCACTATCGCGCGATGCGGCACCGCGCCGACGTGAAATACGTTCTCGTCTTTGAAAACAAAGGCGACATCATCGGCGTGACCATCCCGCATCCGCACGGGCAGANTTACGCGTATCCTTATATTCCCGCCCGGCCGGCCCGCGAACTCGACTCCGCCCGCCGCTACTGGGACAGCCACGACCGCGCGTGTCTGTTCTGCACGATTCTGCAAAAAGAGCTGGCGTTTCGGCGGCGAATCATCTGGACCAGCGATCATTTTGTGGCCTTTCTGCCCAGCTATGCGGACTATCCCTACGAAGTGCATATCTATCCGCGGCGCCATGTGCAGTCGCTGGACGATTTCACACCGCCCGAAGCCGACGATTTTATGCGCAGCCTTCAGCGGCAGGTGCGGCTTTACGACAGCCTGTTCGGGTTTGAACTTCCCTTTATGATGGGCTTTCATCAGGAGCCTGTGGATGGCGGCGAATATCCCTACTACCACTTCCACGTGGAGTTTTATCCGCTTCATCGGGCGCCCGACCGCATCAAATACAACGCGGGGACGGAGACAGCCGGCGGCGCGTTCACCAATCCTTCCTCGCCCGAAGAAAAAGCCGCGGAACTGCGCAGCAAGCTCGACCACGCTGCCGACAACGGATGAGGAGAGCCTTGCATGCTGATTCGCACCCACGCCTACGCGCGCGCCGGACTGGTCGGCAATCCCAGCGACGGCTATTTTGGAAAGACCATCGCGATCATCGTGCGAAATTTCCGCTGCCGCGTGACGCTCTACGAAAGCCCGCGTCTGGTGATTGTTCCCGGCTATCGCGACCAGCTGGAGTTTCAGTCGGTGGAACATCTGGTGGCGTTTGTCGAGGAGTCCGGCTATTACGGCGCGACGCGGCTGGTCAAAGCGAGCATCAAAAAGTTCTATGATTATTGCCGCCAGCAGGGGATTGCACTGGACGCAAAGAATTTTACCGTGGAATATGACACCGACATTCCGCTTCGCGTCGGACTGGCCGGCTCCAGTGCCATCGTCACAGCGGTCTTTCGTGCGCTCATTCAGTTTTACGGCGTTGAGATTCCGAAGCCCATTCTGCCCGGTTTGATCCTGAGCACGGAAACCGACGAGTTGAAGATTACCGCCGGGCTTCAGGACCGTGTGGTGCAGGTCTATGAAGGCTGCGTGTATATGGACTTCCGGCGCGATCTTCTCGAACAACGCGGCTACGGCCTGTATGAGCCGCTTGATCCCCGACTTCTTCCGCCGCTGTTTGTGGCCTATCACGATGCCCTTAGCGAGGGCACCGAGGTGGCGCACAGTCCGGTGCGCGAGCGCTGGCTGGCCGGAGAGCCCAAAGTTGTCCAGACGATGAACCGCATTGCCGACCTCGCGCTAAAAGCGCGCGAACTTCTGGAGACAGGCCGGGGGGCGGAGATCGGCCCGCTTCTGGACGAGAATTTCGAGCTCCGCGCTTCGATCTATCCCATCAGTGCGGGTAACCGCGAATTGGTCGAACGTGCACGCAAGGAGGGTGCGCACGTGCATTTTGCCGGTTCGGGCGGCGCAGTCGTCGGCGTCTGTCGCGACGAGGCCATGTTCGACCGCCTCGCGCGCAGCTATGCCCAAATGGGTGCGAAGATTATCAAGCCGGTCATTCAGTGAGGGGGGAGGGGGAATGAGGAATGAGGAATGATGAATGATGAATGATGAATTAAGAAGGATGAGGAATGGGAGGGAATGCGGAATAAGGAATGAGGAATTAGGAGGGATGGCAGGGAGTGCGGAATGAGGAATGAGGAATGATGAATTAAGAAGGATGAGGAATGGGAGGGAATGCGGAATAAGGAATGAGGAATGATGAATTAAGAGGGATGAAGGATGAGGGATGAAGGATGAGGGATGAGGGATGAGGAAGAATGCGGAATGAGGAATGAGGAATGATGAATTAAGAAGGATGAGGAATGGGAGGGAATGCGGAATAGGGAATGAGGAAT
>JAOAGV010000150.1 GCA_026415575.1 Candidatus Sumerlaeia bacterium | reverse complement strand
AAAGAAACCGCCGTCGTGTGGATTTCATGATCGCCTCCCAAACGGGCCGAGAAAATATACTATGGGGGAAAGGAGAGCACAGATAAAACAAAGACTTTTGATCTCGTATTCCATCATCCCCGATAGTTGGATGCCATTTATTTCGTCCGTTGGAACAACATAGTCTTTTTCATCTGAATTCGGTTACGGTGCTTCAGTGAAGCGGTTGTGTTTCAAGGGTCTTTGCTGTCAAGGTGGCTGACCCCGCAGAGAATGCAGTGCGCAGTTTTGTTGGCGTTGGCGCCCTCGAAGGTGGCGCAAGGCAAGGCGCCGATGATGTTTTCGCCATTGGCCTTGAGAGCATCCTTGCCCGTGCAGTGATCGAGGAAGACTACTTTAGTTCGAGGCTTCTGCATTTAAGGCTTGGCACGTCCTGAAAGTGACGGTCGTTGGAGAGCAGCTCAGCGTCCAGAAATATGGCTGATGCGGCAATAATTGCATCGGGCGTTTTCATTTATTTTCGGCGACGAAGTTGAATTGTGATTTCCCGGATTTCTTTTGTCAACTCCACCAGCGTTATCGCGGCTAGAAAACTCCGTACGCGGTTCTCCTCGGCAGCGTCGAGCGAGGGATAGGACAGCAACTCGATTTCCGAAATCACGGACGCATAGTAATCTCCTGGCTCGAGAGGGCGGGCAAGGCGATCGCCAAACAAATAGAGGATGGCGTTAGTGTCGAGCAGGTGTTTCAAGACCATTCTCCGCGAATGCGGATTTGGTACTCGAGGGGGTTTTCGGTAAGTCGAACCGCACCGGCAAATTGCATGGGATCAGTGACCTTCGCTTGCGCGGCGAGCGGGTTGAGTGCCGACTCGATTTCCACCCAATCGGCATAGTCTATTTGAACAGCCACAGGCCGCCGGTCTTTGTCCACCAGCACCTTCTTATGGATTTGGTCCAGAAGCATGACGCGCTCTCCATTCAACTCTTGCCAAAAGAAAGGGTCTTAAAACGGCCTTGGCAAATCAAGATGAATTTGCTGATTCGGCGACAGTCCCATTATTCCTGTCTATTTGAGCCTGTCCGAAAATCCTTTGCGACATCGGGCACTGTACTTCCATTGCGAGTGCCAAAAAGGGTGGAGAAATGAACCACGGGAAACGCGGGAACTCAGGGAAAAACAGAGCCTTTCCTTCCCGGGGTTCCTATATTCCCCGTGATAGACTATATTTTTTCGCCCGTTCACACCTCCTTGACCGGCTGAAAGCGCCTCACATAGTCGGGGTCTATCTTGATGCCAAAGCCCGGCCCCGAGGGGCAGCGCACCGTGCCGTTTTTGCACGTCAGCGGCGATGTGTCGCACGTGAACGGGATGCCGGTTTCGCCTTTGAACTCCTGGAAAGGCCCCGGATCGTCCACATAGGACGCAAAGTGGAGAACATTCAGATAGGCAAAGCCGGATTCGGACAGATGCAGCGTGCAGGGCATGCCGGCGGCGTTGGCCATGCGGGCCACCTGCGTGCAGCGGATGTAGCCGCCGAAATAATGCAAGTCGGGCTGGATGATGTCGGCGGCGCGATTTTCAATCACCCACTGGAAACGGCGCATGCTGAATTCCTGTTCGCCGAGGCCGACGGGCATCGTCAACGCGTCGCTGACCTGTTTGTGCGCCCACAGGTCGTCGAACTCGCACGGCTCCTCAAACATGGCGTAGTTGTATTTCTCCATGAGCCGTCCGAGCCGGATGGCGTTGGGCACGTCGTAGGAACTGTTCGCATCAGCATAAAGGGTCATGGCATCGCCAAGGGCCTCGCGGGCCAGCGGGATCAGCGTCTCGCTGCGGCCCGGCGGGTCATCGGCGTTGCGGCTCATGCGCGCGCCAAGCCGAAACTTGACGGCGCGCGCGCCGGTTTCGGCCACGAGTTTTTTCAGATAAGCAATTTCCGCTTCGGGCGTATTGCCGCGGTTGCCGCTGGCACGATAGACGGCGATGTCGCGGCGTCGCACACCACCGAGCAGATCGCCGATGGGTTTGCCGGTGATTTGTCCCATGAGATCGAGCAGCGCCATTTCGACCGTGGCCACGCAAACCCAGAACGCCAGCCCCTGAAACTTGTAGTTGCTTTGGTGGCGATAGACTTCCCAGAGAAGCGTTTCCAGATCGCGCGCGTCCTTGCCGATGAAAAACGGTGCCACGCGCTTGAGATAGAGCGGATAGACATCGAGCAGGCGCGAGTTGTTGGGCACAGTGATGCTTTCGGCGCCATCGCTGGAGCGGACGCGCACGAGAAACTGGTTGCGGTTGCGCAGCAATTCGAGCCGGGCGATCTTGACCGGCGCGGGCAGGAGGTCGCGCCGCAAAACCGGCTCGGCGAGGATGCGGTCGAGGGCCGCCTTGTCGAGGCGCGGTTTTTCGGCACCCGCGGCGCGGGCGGTCCCTGCGGCGGCAAGACTGGCGCCGGCAGAACTTCGGAGAAAGGTGCGGCGGTTGGCTTTCATGGTCGTTCCCTCGCTGGCGTAAATTGTTTGAAGGTCTCGTGGCGTGCGCGGGCGCGCGTTCGGTTTTGGATCGGCGTCTCTTACAGTCCGCCGAGATTGTTTCGGTTAGAGCCGGTGGCCGTCAGGCGCTGGTTGGCTTTGTAGAACGGATGGCGATAACGCCATTGCGCGGCCTCGTTGTCCTTGGCATTGGCATCGGCCCAGATGGTAATTGTTCCCTCGCGCGTATAGGTCATCAGCTGCTCGCCGGGCAGGTCGAGGACTTTCGACGCTGCGGCCACTGCGCCAGTAAAGCGGCCACACGGGCGGCCTTGCATGTCGAACACGCGGCCTTCGCCGGAGCTTGAGCCATCGGCCAGTTCATGAATGCCGTCGCCGTTGAGGTCCACGGGAATAGTCCCCAGCAGATTGACGGGAAACGTTCGCGGCTTGCCGGTGAAGACGTCATAGACAAATTCTTCGACGTCCCTGCGCACCAGTCCCTGCGGGCCGGCGCTTTTGCCGCCGATCCGAATGGCAAACGCCATGCGCTCGTTGCCGCCCACGCGCGCCACCCATCCCGCGTCTATATGGCCTTTGTCAAGATCACCCCACACGCGCTGGCCGCGGTCGTCATACACGACAACGCGCGGGGCCACGTTGGGTGTGCCTTCCCGGCATGTATAGATCAGCCAGCGCCGCTCGATGGGATTCCAAACCGGCTGCACGACGTCGGAATGGGCATGCCACGTGTCACGGTCGGCGCAGAACAACTCCTTGCCCCCATCGAGTTCGATGCATCGCTCGCCCCATAGGAGTTCATCCACGCCGTCGTCATTAATGTCCACGACAGGGCACATGTGGCTGCCGCGCGCGCCGGGCGCGTCCTTGGCGATCCGCACTTCCCAGCGGCGGGTCATGTCAGCATTCCATCCTTGCAAGGCCATAGCCTGATAGGTGCCTTGGGCTGTAACCAGCACAGGCTTTCCGCGAACATGGCCGCCGAGGATGAAGTTGCGATAGATGTAACTGGGACTTTGGTAGCGGTCGGCCGGCGGCCAAGGCCAATGGCCCAGCACCTTGCCCGTGCGTGAGTCGAGCCGTTCCAAACGGCGCTTGATTACCGTAAGCGGATGATCCACGTCGGGATTGCCGACCAACCAGACCTCGTCGGCGCCGTCGCTGTCGAGATCAAAGGGAAACACGGGGCAGAACCAGATGCCCGGCACGACGCCCCGGCCGAGGTCGTGTTTCCATAAAACCTCGCCCTTCTCGGTGAAAGCCATCAAGTGGAGGGTGTCTTTCGGAAAGAAAAACATCTCCTCGAAGGGGTCCACCGTGACGTCTTCAGCATAAACCGCCAGAAACGCCTTGGGTTGGCCTGCGCCCAATGAAAGGGGCACGATCCGGCATTGGCCCAGCGGCTGACCCGCGGCGACTTGGACCACCGCGCGGAGGTCACATGCCGCAGGCGACTCGGCAGAGTCGGCCCCGACCGGCAGGACTGCAACTGTCGTTGTGGCGAGACTGACTCGAAGCAGGGCAAAGAAGAGGACACGATTCATTAATTAATGCTCCCATACCAGAATAAGACGCGGGCACCAGATCGTTCATCCGCGGCAGTTCTTCAAGTCATTTTTGTTTGTAATGGATGTTCGTGCTTCAAGCTGAAATATAAACGATAAATGGGATGTGGAAGCAAGAGCCACGAACGACAAAAGAGAGTTTGAACTGCAGGGGACGGTGAACTCTGATCTCCAAGCCAAATTGAACAGCAGAGCGTCTTTTAGGTTGATTTTTGCCGCCATGGCTGCATCCGTTTTTCGGCGCGGTGCCAAGGGAAAGATAGGATTTCACCTCCGCCCATCCCAACTCAATCCGAGGCTGCCATGAACACCCAACCCAACGTACTTCAAATCTCCTGTGTCCAGTTGCACTGGGCAAAGGACATCGAAGAAAATGTCGCCAAACACCGCGACTATCTGACTTGGGCGCGCAGCGAAGGCTCCGATATAGTTCTCTTCCCGGAAGCCAGCCTGACCGGCTACGATTTTGACTATATTTTGGCGACACCGGAAAAAGCCGTCGTCGAGGCGCTCAACGAAGTGGCCCGCTACGCTGCCGACCTCTCCCTCTACGCCATTGTCGGCAGCCTCCAGCGACGCGGCGCCCGCCGTTTCCTCAACCTCGCCCACGTCATCTCGCCGCGCGGAAAGGTCGTTTATGAGTACGCCAAGGTGCAACTGGCCGGACGTCTCGAACGCAAATACTGCCGTCCGGGGGACAAAATCGCCCTGTTCAAGGTGAGCGGCTGTCCGTGCACGTTGATCATCTGCCGTGACGGCCGCCATCCCGAGCTCTATCGTCTTCCGGCGATGGCCGGCGCGCGCATCCTCTTCCATCCGGCCTCCGGCAGCGAGCGGATCGAGGGCGTGGCGTGGAAGTCGCTGGCCGGCCGCGCCACGCACCCTGCAGGCCCAACGACCCACATTTTCCACTGTGTAGCCAATACAGTGGGGCAGTCGCGCGACGGATTGCAGACGTCGGCCGGCGGATCGTTTATCAAAGACCCAACCGGTTTGTCGCTGGCCGAGGCCGGTGCGTGTCACGAGGAGATGATCACGGCACGGCTGAATCTCGAACGCGCGACGCGCTGTTTCGCTTGGGCGAGCATGATGCATCCGCGCTTTCTCCGCCCGTTATGGAAACAAATGCTGGCCGCCGTCCGCACCCGCGCGAAGGACCCTTCGCCCCTGTAGCCGTGCCTGCAAGGAAGCCACACCCTTGCCCCGCCCAGTTGTTTGCGCTGCACGCGCATGCGCCGTCAACCTGCTCAATGGGCTAAAGTAATTCTTGCATCTGCGCCCCAACCGTATTTATCGAGATGTCAGCCAAGGCGACACCGACTGTGATCGAGCGGGGGAGAAATCATGGTTTCTACAGGCGGAAATGTCCCTGACCTGAGCAATTTCACGTTTGCATCGGCCCAAATCCATCTTACTTTGGAAAGACCCTTGGAAATCGCCGGCTGGATCGGTTCGGCTTTTCGGGGCGGTCTCGGATTAATGTTGAAAAAGGCAGTCTGCGTGGCCCCGCGCGAGGATTGCGCCCGATGCGTTCTGCACCACAGTTGCACTTACGCCGCTGTCTTTGATTCCCGCCGCGACGCGACGGACCCTCTCTATGCGAGTCTGAAAGAAATCCCCCGCCCCTTCGTCTTGGAATTCAGCAGGGATGGGTTGCATTCGGCGAAAGCCGTGCAGCAAACCTTCCGGCTTGTTCTCATCGGCAGGGCGATTCATTCGTTTGCCTACCTTGTCTATGCTTTGATGCAATTGGGCGAAGCCGGACTGGGCAAACAACGCATTCAATACACAATTGATCGGATTATTCAAGATACCCCGGGTTTTCAGGCCCGCTCGCTATACGACGCCCAAAGCCAGCGGCAGATTCGGGACCCGGAATTCACGCGCGGCAGCCAGTTCGCCCCGGCCAGTCCGACCGGCGTCATCCCAAAGGTTCGTCTGAACTTCCTTTCGCCGCTGCGCGTGAAGTCCGGCGGCCAGATGAGCGAACATGTCGCCTTCCGAACGCTGGTTGGCTCCGCCCTTCGGCGTTTGGCCCAGCTGCAATATTTTCACTGCGGAACGCCGCTGCTGCTGGATTTTCCTGCCTACCTTCAAGAAGCAGAGTCAGTCCCGACCGAGAACCAGCAGGTTCGCTGGGTCGAGTGGGAGCGATTCAGTTCGCGGCAGAAAACGGAAATGACCATCGGCGGAATTACGGGAACGATCACATACAGCCGCGTTCCCGCCAAGTATCTTCCGGTGCTGCGATTGGCCGTGCATACGCACATCGGCAAACTCAGCACGTTTGGTTTTGGCCAATACACTCTCGGCGTGGAGGGAGAATCATGAACCCAACGGAACTCACCGCGGCAGCGGGCTTGCTTCATGACATCGGCAAGTTCTGGCAGCGGGCCCGCGGCCCCAACGACCGCCCTGTGGATGAACGTCTCTGGACGCATCTCCAGCAATATCTGCCCAAGAAAGCAGACGGGACGCCCAGCCATACCCACGCAGCTTGGAGCGCCGCCTTTGTCCATGAGGTTATGCGCGCGCCCGATTCTCCGGAAAAGGAATCGCTCGCAAGAATCATCGCATCGCATCACAAACCGGATGCGTTGAATGAAGAAACGGAGCGCCGGATCGCGTTGGCCGTTTCTCTGGGCGACTGGCTCAGCAGCGGCGAACGGCGCGAGGACGAGGTCGTGGAAGAAGCGGGCCCGACCGCTGCCATCCTTCGTTCCATTTTTGGCCAAACATCTCTTGGCGGTTGCGGCAGCGCAACCGGCGGCATAGTCAGCTCGAGCGACTTCCCTCTGGCCCGTCGAACCGATTTCTCCGCCGACCATTTTTTCCCCATTCAAACGGGCACTGCAGCCAACACCCTCGAAGCCTACGCGGAATGCTGGCAGGCGCTCGAAAACGACGCCTGCGCACTCGGCGCAAGGCTCCTGAATGTGGACGCGCTTTATTCCCTCCTCTCGCAACACACCATTCGCATTCCGGCGGCAACCCCGTGGCAAAGACAACGCACCATCCCCGACATTTCCCTGTTCGACCATTCGCGTATCGCCGCAGCCGTTGCCACTTGTCTTACGGCTGCAGGCCTTTCGGAGAGCCAGTTGCGTGAATTGCAGCGAGAGTTCCAAAGCGAAAGGGATACCTCAGCCGCCCGCCCGCCGCTCTTCCGTCTCATCGGCGGCGACATGTCGGGCATTCAGCGGTTCATCTACAATCTGACCGGCGATCACGCCGCCCGCACCCTCAAAGGCCGCTCGTTTTTCGTTCAGATTCTCTGTGAAGCCGTCGCCGATTTTGTCTGCGAACAACTCGGTCTCAGCCGCGTCTGCCAGCTCTATTGCTCCGGCGGGCGGTTCTATCTCCTCGCGCCCTACGACGGGCCGGCCCTCGCCAGCTTGCAGCAGAGCATCAACGAAAAACTGGTGAAGCATTTTCACGGCGCGCTGGTCGTTGTTCTCGGCCAAGCCGATCTGGGCTTGCGCGATTTCAAATTGAACGCAGACGCCGCGCATGCCAAGCGCACAGGGATCGCGGCAAAATGGCGCGAAGTCGCCCGCGCGGCCGACCGCGCAAAACGGCGCAAGCTCTCCCAACTCGCCCGCGCGAACTATGGCCAAGTGTTCGACACGCTCGACGAAGCCGGCCCGATCAACCGCTGCCCCGTCTGCCGGGCAGAGCACAATCGTACCGCAGACGATCCGTGCGCTCTCTGCGAATCTTTCAGCAAACTCGGCCAGGACCTTCGCAAGGCGGAGTATCTGCTTTTTCTGCGTCCCGCCGACGCACCGCCCTCCAACGACGAGCCACCCTCCGATGCCGCGCCGCCCTCCAAGGACGCATCGCGCTCCAACAACGACTACAATGCCGTTCTTGCCGAATTCGGCTGTCGCGTCCGCGCCGCCGACACGCTGGATCTAACCGACGCCGAAGCCGAGCATCTCAAGGCCGTCGTCTCGATCAACCGATACGACCCTTCGCTTGTCGCCCGCAAACTTTCAAAAACCGCCGCCCCGCTTTCGCTCGTCATCGGCTATCGCTTGTTGGGCACACACTTTCCCGAGAGTCCCAATCCCGAATCGCGCGGCGGATTGAAAACCTTCGAGGAACTGGCCAACGAAGCCGCCGGCGACCCCAAACTCGGCATTCTCCGCGCCGACCTCGACGACCTCGGCCGCCTGTTTGCCGACGGCCTAGGCCCCTACGCCACTTTTGCCCGCGTCGCCGCGCTCAGCCGCACCCTCGGCGATTTCTTCGACGGCTACATCTCCCATCTCCTGCAAAACGAAACCTATTGCGTCGCCCGCACTCCCGCCGACGCTCCGACTCCGCCGTCCCCCGAAAGTCTCCCCTTTGCCGAGCGTCGCTTCGCCGACGCCACCGCCCTGATCTACTCCGGCGGCGACGACCTATTTCTCGTCGGCGCATGGGACGCCGTCGTCGAGGCCGCATCCCGAATCCAACGCGACTTCCGCCGCTATGTCGGCCCCGACCATCCCAACTTCACCCTGTCGTGCGGCATTGCGGTCGTGCAGCCCAAGTTTCCCATCCTTCTGGCCGCCGAACTGGCCGGCGAGGCCGAAAGCGCCTCGAAGCGCTTCGCAGGAAACGGCAACGGAATCCCGCCGAAGAACGCCCTCACGCTCTTTGGCGCCACCGCCTCGTGGAAATGCGAATTCGAGCAATTCGAGTTGCTCAAGAACAGGATCGTCTATCTGCTTTCGCCCGGCCAGGCCAAACGGCCGCTCCCGCAAGGCTTCCTGCGCAAACTCTACGGCGTCTGGGGAACCTGGCAAAACGAGGCGCTTCTCTTGCGCCGCGAACTCGAATGCGACGGCCGCTCGCCCCAAGACATCGAGCAGCGCCTTCGCTGGTCGCGCTGGCGATGGCTTCTGGTCTATTCGCTGCGCCAATACGCCCGCGACGACAACCAAAACATGGTCGAAGAAATTCAACGCATGATTCAAGACAACGGCATCGAATCACGTCTCGGCCTGCCGCTTCGCTGGGCCGAACTTATCCTGAAAGGAGGAGCATGATCATGCCAAACGAGTTTCAAAAGAACCAACCACAGCAGCGACCACCGCGTCAGTGGTCGGACAATTTCCTTGAGCAGGCTGTCCTCAAAGGAATTGACGAGAACTTTATCAAACAAGCCGAAGAGTTCGGCAAAGACATCTCGCAGGATGACGG
>JAOAGV010000149.1 GCA_026415575.1 Candidatus Sumerlaeia bacterium | reverse complement strand
CACCCACCCCATGTGCAAATCATATGCCAGACCTGGTTCGGGGCAAGTGTTTTTGCCTGGCTTTGTAGATCGGGCGGCGTCGGGCCTCTGGAAACAAGCCGGTTGAAACGCCGGCTTTTCTTGGAAGGGCCAACTGTGCAACTTTTTCTCACTGCCCCGCACGCTACTGCGCAACCCTTGCATCCTATCGTGCCCGCTTTTTCGCCCGCACCCGTCACAACTCACAGTCGCAACTTACAACATGTTGACAGCGTCTTGGCCAATATCCAAGGTTGACACCGCCATACAGCCCGGAAACAAAAGGGGTCGGGTGTTTGGGATTTGACAAAGGAGGGCAACAATGGAGGCTGCGAAGTTGACCAGCGACATCAAAATCCGCCGCGCGAAGGCCTATTATCCGTTCGTCAAGGCGCGCGTGCCGTTGAAATTCGGCGCCGTGGTCGTGGATGCGCTCGACTTCTGCCACGTCTGCGTGGAGGTGGAAAACCGCGCCGGCAAGGTCGCCACGGGCTGGGGTGCCATGTTCCTGATGGACATGTGGGCGTGGCCGACGCCGAACGTCCCCCACGAGCAGCGCATGCCGGCCATGCGAAAACTCAACGGCGAACTCTGCAAACTCTATGAGTCCTACAGCGACTATGCCCATCCCATAGACATCTTTCACCGGCTCGAAAGCGCCATGAAGATGACCGCCGAACGGGTGTCGCGCGAGATGAAACTGGCCGAACAGATTGTTTTCCTCGCCACCCTCGTTTGCGCCTCGCCCATTGACGCGGCCGTCCATGATGCTTTCGGCAACGTCAACGGCATTGACACGTATCAGGGCTACGGGCGCGAGTTCATGTCCAGCGATCTGTCGGCCTATCTCGGCAAAGACTTCAAGGGCATTTATGTCGGAGATTTTACGAAGAAAAAAATGCCCGAAATGTTCCCCGCTTTTCATCTGGTCGGCGGCCTCGACAAGTTACGCGAAAAGGAAATCACCGACGACGATCCCAAGGACGGCCTGCCCGTCACGCTCGATCAGTGGATTCGCTACGATCATCTGCATTGCCTAAAGATCAAACTGCGCGGCACCGACATGGCGTGGGACCTCGACCGCACGTTCGAGGTGGCTGCAGTTGCCCGCGAGGAGCATAAAAGGCTCGGTCTCAAAGACCTTTTTCTGAATGTGGACACCAACGACCAGTGCAAGTCGCCCGATTATGTGGTCGAGTATCTGACCAAAATCCGCGAGAAAGACCCTGTGCTCTATGACCAGATCCTTTACTTTGAGCAGCCGGTCTCGCGCGACCTGCGCGCCCACAATTTTGACATGCGGGCGGCGGCCAAACTCAAACCCATCCTCGCCGATGAATCCCTGATGACCAACGAGGATTTCGACCTTGCTCTCAGCCTCGGTTGGAATGGGATCGTGCTCAAGGCCTGCAAATGCCAGTCGGCGGCGCTTGTTCTGGCCTGCCGCGCGCAGAAAATGAATATTCCTTATACGGTGCAGGACCTGACCAATCCTGGAATTGCTTTGATTCAATCGGTCGGGCTGGCCGCCCACCTGAATACCATCAAGGGTGTCGAGGCCAACAGCCGCCAGTTCTTCCCATCTGCATCCGTGGCCGAGGCCAAAGTCCATCCCGGTGTGTTCAAACTCAAGGATGGCTGCATCAACACAACCTCGATTCGCGGAACCGGTCTTGGCTACCGTTGGGAGGAAATCGGGAGAAAGTTTGAAGAAGGATAGGAAGTGTGAAGAAAGAGTGGACGGACACCGATCTTAACAATTCTTCTCCGGGAGTCTTTTCCCCATGTCTGAAAACCCCCAAATCGGCTTTATCGGCGCGGGCAACATGGCCACGGCGCTGATCCGCGGCATTCTCCATGCCCAATGCACAACAGCCTCGCAGATTCTTGTTTCCGACATTGATGCGTCCAAAACCGCCGCACTAGCCTCGGCACACGGCGTTCGAGTGGCCGCCAACAACTGCGAGGTCGTTCGCCAGTGCGAGGCGGTCGTTTTGGCCGTTAAACCGCAAATCATGAACGCCGTGCTGGCGGAAATCGCGCCGGCTGTTCGGCCCGACCAATGTTTCATTTCCATTGCTGCGGGCGTCACGCTCTCGCGGCTCGAAGCCGCGCTCGGCTCCCAAGCCCGCGTCATCCGCGTCATGCCCAACACACCGTCGCTCATCGGGGCCGGCGCCGCAGGCATTGCTGCCGGCGCCCGCGCCACGGATGGCGACATTGCCTTGGCCCGGCGGCTTTTCGAGGCCGTCGGCATTGCCGTTGTCCTCGAGGAAAAATACCTCGACGCAGTCACGGCGGTCAGCGGCAGCGGGCCGGCCTATGTATTTTTCTTTGTCGAGTCGCTTCTCGAAGCGGCCGAGTATGCGGGTTTGGAGCGGGCCGTGGCCGAGGCGTTGGTCAAACAGACTGTTCTTGGCGCTGCCCGAATGATTGTCGAGACCGGCCAGCCGCCGGCCAAATTGCGCGAAGCGGTCACCTCGCCCGGCGGCACTACGGCCGCTGCGCTGACCGTTCTGCGCGAAAAGAAATTCACCGACTTGGTGGTTCAGGCCGTTCAGGCCGCCGTCGCGCGTTCATTGGAATTGGGAAAAGGATGAGACTTCCGCCGCTCCGACAAGTCCGACTCATTCGGGCTCAAAATGGTGTGTGGGCCTTGGCGTCTTCGATGGCCATGCGGACTTTGGACGTCAGGTCTTGGAAGTCGAAAGGTTTGACGATATAATATTTGATGCCGTGTTCGATGGCCGTGCGCTTGCGCTCGCGCTCCGAAAGCCCCGTCAGCATAATAATGGGGATGTCCATAGTTTCTTTGTCTTCGCGCAGACGCTTGAGCACCTCGAAGCCGTCCATGCCGGGCATCATCACATCGAGCAAGATCAGGTCTGGTTTTTCTTCGCGCGCGGTTTTCAGCCCATCGGGCCCGTCCACGGCTGTCAGCACCTCGTAGCCTTCGGCTTGAAGCGCCGTTTTTACGATCAACAACACATCGCTTTCATCGTCCACAGCAAGGATTCGATATGGCTTGGCCGGCATACTGTTTTCTCCGCTTCCGTGCAGTCAATCATTGCAAAGGAAGTATGAGGGAACGGCTGCGGCGGTCAAGACAAAACCGTGCGGTCGTGTTCATCCCATATGCGGTTGACCATTTCCTCACGGCCGCTCGGGCACATTGGTGCTGTCCGCACGCTTTCCCCAGAAACGCACCATCGCGGCGGTGGCCGCAAGCCCCGCAAGCAGCGCCGGCCACACCGGAACACCAAGCCCCACTGGCAGATAGCCAAGAACCAGACTGGTTGCCGCCACGACCAAGGCGTAGGCCAACTGCGTTTTCACGTGATCCATCAGGTCGCACGCCGAGCCCATCGAGGACAGAATGGTCGTGTCGGAAATCGGCGAGCAATGGTCGCCGAAAATGGCGCCCGTCAACACCGCTCCCACACACATCACCATGAAGCCGCTGTCGCCTGAAATGGAGTGGGCCAGCGGCACAGCCAGCGGCATAAGAATCGCCATGGTTCCGTACGATGTCCCCGTGGCAAAGGAAATCGCCGAGCCGAGGGAAAAGATCAGCGCCGGCAACGCCCATGCCGGCAGCGCTCCGGAAATGTTGGAAATGATAAACGGCGCTGTGCCCAGTTCGCGTACCGCGGCGCTTAAGGACCATGCCAGAACGAGAATTACACACGTAATCAAAAGCGCTTTCATGCCCATCAGGAGAACGTCCATGGCTTCGCCGAACGTGAAAATACGTTTGGCCACGCCAAGGGCGATGGCCACCATGCACGCAAGCAGTGCCGCTTGAAAGAGAACAATTCCGGCATCCGAGGCGCTGAATGCTTCGCGGACTGCCGCAAACGAAAACGGCCGCGACCTCACCTGTGCCGCCAGCGCCGAATCCACCCCTCCAATGATGGCCGCATATCCGTTGTAATAAAACAGAAGTAAAGCCGAAACCAGAAGGGTGCCGATGGGCAACACGGCGTTCCAGAGCGACAGGGGGGCGGTGGGGGCCGGCTCAAGACCGGTTGCTTCGGCCGAGACCATCGGTTTGGCACCGTCAGCGATGACTTTACCCGTTGTCCGCGCGCGCCGCTCGGCTCGCAGCATCGAGCCAAAATCGCGCAGCGACCATGCCGAAAAGAAAACAAAGGCGAGAATCAGTATATTGTAAAAGCGAAATGGAATGGTCTGCACAAACAACCCATAGGCGTTGGCCGTCGGCTCGACCGAAGCCAGAGCGTCCTTGATCACGCCGACCTCGAATCCGATCCATGTGGAAATCAGTGCGATGCCGGCCACCGGTGCCGCGGTCGCATCTATGATAAAGGCCAGTTTCTCGCGCGAAATCCGCAGGCGGTCGGTCACCGGCCGCATGATTGGCCCGATAATCAGCGAGTTGGCGTAGTCGTCGAAAAAGACAAACAGCCCCATCAGCCAGGTTGCAATCTGTGCGCTGCGCGGTCCCCGCGCGCGTCGCGCCAACCACTCCGCAACGGCCCGCGCACCGCCCAGTCGCGAGACCAGTGCAATCAGCCCGCCGATCAAAAGCGTCTGACCGAGGATGCCTGCATGCGAGGCGTCGGCCAAAGCAGCCACCATCAAGCGGACAATCCCAAGAAATGCATGAAACGGGGCAGCCGCGAGGTTGCCCTGTCCAAAACTCATCAGGAGAGTTGCTGTAAAAATGCCGAGAAACAGCGAGAGGACGACATTTCGGGTGATGAACGACAGAACGATCGCCACCAGCGGCGGCAGAAGCGTCCAAAGGCCCAGCGCAGGTGGCATTTGCGCTGATACGCTCTCCGCTGAGCCTTCCGCGCCGGCGGCAGGAGCGGCCATCCCGCCGGCCACCCACAAAACAGACGCGGTGAGAACAACAAACCCTATCCAGCCGCTGCCGCGCTGCTTTGCCATGCACACTCCGCCTTTGCTGTTCTCTGCTCGTATAGCCGCCAACCTATGATGCAGATAGGTAACTTGATGCTATGCCGTATGGGTTTGGCTGCCTGCGCCCGGCACTTACAGAGCCGCCCAAAGACCGTGAACAAAATCGTCAAACCCCTGTTGCCGCCAAAAGCCAAGCCCTGCAACGTTTTTCGAATAGACCTGCAACTGGACTTGCGCCACTTCTTCGCGCCGCAACCGCTGGCGGACACAGTCGAGAAGCGCAGTGCCGATGCCGCAACGGCGCCACGGAGCCGCCACCACCAAGTCGGACAGGTAGCCATAACGCTCCGGCTGATACATCGGCAGGTTGCGGGCCACGTAAGCAAGAGCAAAGCCCACGACTTGTCGCCGGTGCGTCGCCTGCCTCCCGCCCTCTTGCTTATCGAGATATTCGGCCACAAACACCGCCGCCCCCTCCCGGATATGGTGATAGGCATAGTTGCGATAGGCGATGTCGGCGTTGGGGGCAAGCCGGATGCGCGGGTCAAACTCTTCGTGCTCGCGCATCATGGCGGTCCACAGGGCGACGATGGCGTCGAGATCGTCAGGCACGGCAGGACGGATGGAGACGTTGTCAGGCAGGTTCATTTTTGGATGTGTTCTTTCCAATAACCCGGCTTGCAGCGCGGACGCGCAAAGACAGGATATGGATTCTAATCTCGCGCTTCGGCTGCAGCGTTCACGGCTGCTTCCCGCAATTTGCAATCCACCAGCGTCTCACAGTTCTTGTGCGGTGCTTTCAGCCATACGATACAGGGCGGCATACGGTCCGTTCCGGCGAATTAAGACGTCGTGCGGGCCCCGCTCGACCAGCCGTCCGTGTTCGAGCACGAGAATCTCGTCGGCGTTGCGCACCGTCGAAAGGCGGTGCGCGATAATGAACGCCGTCCGGCCTCGGAGCAGGTTGTTGATCGCTTCCTGCACAACGGCCTGCGATTTTTCATCCAGCGACGAGGTCGCCTCGTCCAACACCAGCACGTCGGGGTTGCGGTAGATTGCCCGCGCAATGGCCAGACGCTGGCGTTGCCCGCCCGACAAAAACTGGCCCGATTGCCCGATGACAGTCTCGTAGCCCTTCCCGCCGTCCATCTGAAGAATGAACTCATGCGCGTTGGCCAGCGTGGCCGCCTGCACGACCCGCTCCATGTCCGGCTCGCGGTCGGGATACGCAATGTTGTTGGCCACAGTGTCGTTGAACAACACGGTTTCCTGCGTGACCATGGCAAAGCGCCGCCGCAGGTCTTGGATTCGATACTCGCGGGCGTCGCGGCCGTCATATTCGACACGCCCTTCTTTGGGATCAAACAACCGCATGAGCAGGCACGCCAGCGTGGTCTTTCCTGCACCGCTCGGCCCGACAATCGCCACTGTCTTGCCGACCGGCACCTCGAAACTTACGTCGTTGAGCACCAGCTGGTCCTCATAGGAAAACGACACGTTGCGGAAGGCGATGCTGTGGCGGATGCGGTCCAACGGCAGGGCGTTGGGCGACTCGGTCATCTGCGGTTCAATTTGCAACATTTCGAGAATGCGGTCGGCCGACACCCGCCCCGTCTGGATGGTGTTATTGATGCGCGACAGCTTGCGCAGCGGCGTATAAAACTGCGACGTGGTGATCAGATACACCATCAAGGTCGAAAACTCCATCCGTCCGGTCAGGATCAGATGGCCGCCGATGAGCATGACCACGGCGCCGGTTACCGCCCCGACCACTTCCATCAAGGGGCTGGCGCCAAAGCGCGCCACGCGCCGCTTCATGAAATACTCGAACAATTTCATGTTCGATTTCGAGAATCGCGTCGCCTCGATTTCCTCGCTCTGGAAGCATTTGATCGCCTGAAAATTCCGGAACGATTCCTCCATCGAAGACGACAACATGTCGGCCTGCCGCTTCTGCCGCCGCGTTACCCGTCGAATCAAATAGGCAAAATACAACAACGGCAGGATGGCAAACGGCATCAGCAGAAGGCAGACCACCGTCAATTGCAGATTCAGAATGATCAGCACCAGCAGAACAAAAACCAGCCGGATCGGCATCTGGATGGCATCGGTCAGCAGCACATCGGCCGTGTTGCGGATCGTGCTGACGTCGCTGACCACGCGCGATTCGAGGTATCCCGTGGTCTGGCGCACAAAGAATAGATAGTCCTGCGACAACACGCGCCGGAACAGTTCATCCTTCAGCCGCCGCGTCACATCCAGCAGCGTATAAGTCATCTGATAGTTGGCCAGATAGTCAAAAAGACCGTGCAGAACAGCCATGCCGACCATTAGCGACGCCAGAATCCACAGCGCGTTCATCCGGTTCTCGCGCCCGTAGTCTTTCAAGCGTTGGTCCCACTGCCGCACCCGCGCGCCGATGGGGGCCACCAGACGATCCCAGCGCTCTTTCATGCGCTGCAAAAAACCGACTTCCATCAGGCCGCGTTTCTTGGCCTCAGAGACCGAATCGCGGTGCGGCGCCGCGTTGACCACAATCCATTCCCGTTGGCCGCCGATTAGCGGCCCGTATCCGCTGTAAAGCCCGTCGCCGGCGACACGGTCCGGATCAATTCCGTCGTCGTTCAGCGTAACGGTGACGCTTGTGCCGTCGTCGGCCACGCGTGCGACGTTCAGCGTGCGGTGCGGCGTCCGGTTGTCGCCCAAAATTACCTCGAGAGCCGGTTTGAGAAGCAGGAAATTGAACGACCCGAAAAAGCCGACGAAGACCATCGAGACAAACGCAACAGCCAAGCGCAATTTGTGCGCGCCGAGGTAGCGGACAAAATAGCCGTAGCCCAGTTTCTTTTGTGGTTCGGATGGCGGCAAAGCGGCGTTCTCCCCGTCCACCAGAATATTAAAATTCTTTCCTTTTTTCAGGATTTGTCCACTACATTGTTGCTCCCTCGCAGGAAACACAATTATTGTTGCGTTTTTGCTCGTCATTGCGAGCCGCTGGCGATTTTGGCAGTTGCCCCCGCGTGCACAGGCGGATGTGAAATGGTATTGACGTCCCGCTGGCTCGTGAGCATTTTTCGTGTCCAACTTTGGGGCGGAGATGACTCAGCCTTGGTTGCGTGTCTGGAATCCGGGCGCCATCTATTCCCGAAAAGGAAAATCCCTTTGTATGAAAAAGACATGTCGTTTGGGTGTGCTTAGGATCATGGTTCTCGCCCAGATCTTTTCCTTCTCGTTGCTATTGGTCGCAGAAGAAAACGCACCACCGGCTGGCAAGCCGTGGCTGAAAGAAGCGCTCGCCGCGCTGAAAATCCCCCCCGATTGGTTTGCTTCCACGCCTGTGAATTATGACACCCGCCAGCCGTGGGAAAAAGCACGGCTGGAAATCCGGCGCCTGCTGGCGCTCGAACCGGAGAAGCGCCGCGAGGCCATCAAACTCACGTGGCTTTATGCGCAGAAGAAAGACATCGGCAACGGTCATGAGCTGCCGATGTATCTGTTTATGGGCGGCGAGTTTGCTTGGGCCATTGTCGAGTATCAGAAGTTTCTAGCCACCGACGCCGCGAAGGAGGATGTCCACAGCCGGTTGTGTCTGGCCGCCTGCTATCGCCACTTCGGTGAATACAACAAGGCGCTCGAAGTCCTCGCCGATGCGCTGCAGCATCTGCCCGGTCCGCCTTGGCGAATCGCCCGCGAGGCCGACATTGCCGATGCCATGGGCGATCTCTACGCCGAAATGGGCCTGATCAACTATGCCAAAGAGCAGTATAAAAAAGCCATTGCGCTTTATCCAACTTCCAACCAGCCCTACGGTCGCCAAGAACTGCACCGGCGAGCCGCCAAGGTGCAAACCAAGCTGAAGTTTCTCGAAGGTCAGAGCGTCGAGTCCGGCCGGTTTCGCGACGGCACGTATTCGGGCAAATCGCTCGGCTATGTCGGCGATATTGTTGCCACGGTGGTTGTTCAGAACGGTAAAATCGCTGACATTCGTTTGCAGCACGAAGAGAAGATTGACCTCGATGCCACCACCATCATTCCGCAACGCATTCTTGCCAAGCAAAGCCTCAAGGTGGACGGCATCACAGGGGCCACGGTGACGTATCAAGCGATTGTGGATGCGTGTTTTCAGGCTTTGCTGAAAGCCGCGGAGCAGTGAAGCGATTTCGGAAATCCAAAATCGGATGGCGCCGGGCGGTTCAAGTCTTCTGCCTCGCGGTTTTTCTCACTCTTTTCTTCTATGTGGCGTGGCCGTATTCCGCGACCTTTGGGCCGAACCTGATTCCCGACAAGGAACGGGTGGCGCTTGAACTGTTTTTGTGGCTCGATCCGCTGGCGGGGATCAGCACGGCTCTGGCC
>JAOAGV010000148.1 GCA_026415575.1 Candidatus Sumerlaeia bacterium | reverse complement strand
GTGCTACGGGATCACCGTAGGCTCGAAAGGGCGTTTGCGGGCCACCCGGCTGCTTGGCGGAGAAAGCCCTGATTCGGTGATCATGAACGGTCCGGGTGACGTGGTCTTGCGCGATAGCGACTATATGATCTCGCTGACCGCCGCTGCGGTTGCGGGGGGAAGCGGGGTGTTCGATTTCCCCATCGCCGCGCCCATCACCCGCGTTTACGACCGCGGCAACATCCCGGGCGCCGAATATCGTTTGGAGCTGGTGAACACCCGCGTGCCGCTCTGGTTCCTGTTCCTCAGGGTCGCCCAGAATGGCCCCGAAACGGAAATCGTGCTGCGGGATTGCCCGCGTCTGATCCCCTCCGTAATGGGCCGCAATCTCCAGGGCAAATGGCGACTGCCTTGCTTGCGCCGTGGCGACCCGGCAAGCTTGCCCCTCCTGCACCCCCACAGCTCCCTGCGCTTGGCCAACGTCACCTTGCGCACGCTCGAGCGGCCGGCGGGGATATCGACTTGGGGCGTGTATCTGAACGGCCCCAAAACGGACATCACTCTGACCGGACCCACCCTGATTTGCGAATTGATGGTCACGGAGGGCAAGGCGACCCTGGCGGGCACTCCGGGCACCTTCGACGCCGCGACCACCGCCACCACCGTCGAAGTGGGCGCTTTCGGCCCGGCCGATCCATGCCATGCCGAAGCGGTTCCGGGCGATGCTCCGCCCGTGGCCGAGTTGCTCATTCGCAACGCGGAGGTGGGGCGATTCGACCGGGCCGGCATTCTCGGGCAGATCGGCGCCTACCGCAACGCGCGGGTCCGGATCGAGGACGCGCGCACCGCCGATCTGCGGCTGATCACGCACGGCAACGCTACGATCGAACTCCGCCGGGTCCAGCTTGCGGGACGGATCGAGCGGGTGGAGAAGGGTGGCGCCATCCGCTTGGAACCAGATTCGGCTTCACCGGCTACGGGGCCGGGGCTCAGGTGAAGAGCACGTGACCAAGCAAAAAATCCAACCGTCGCTAAAGCAAACCCTCAAGCAAACGTCAACAGGCAAAAGATACATCAACCACGAAACCAAACCCAATTCTTGCCGGCGTGATTTTGTGCGGTCTTGTGTCCCTGGCGCAAGGGGCGGAGAACACCGGCGGCCCTGTTGTCCCGAAGCCGCTGGAAGAGCGGGCACGATGGTCCCGGGACGCGAAGTTCGGAGTATTCATGCACGCGGGACCGGTGTCGTTGATCGGCAAGGAAATTGGCTGGTCGCGCGGCGGCGAACGGGCCGGAGAAGACGGCACAGGGCCAGTGCTGCCCGAAGAATGCGACAATTTGTATAGGAACTTTTGCGCTTGCGCCGGTTGGGTAGGCGGCGAAAATGCCGACGATGAACACGGTAGCGGCAACAAAGCGGCCAGCGGCACGAGGCGTCAGTTTTTTTCTCTGGACCTGCTCACAGCCAACCGCAAATCAGCGCCTCAACGCCGGTCGCCTGAAACAAAAGTTCCTGTGCCCTATCCTATCCTTTCCTTTCGTCGCTGCGACTTTCGTTGCACCCGTGAGTGCTGACCCAGTGGTCAAGGAGACCCGTGAGGGCGGCGTCTCGGTGATCCGCATCACCGCAAAAAAGGGGGCCGAGAGGATCTACCGGATTGACCTGTCCCTGCGGCACACCCCCGCCGCGGCGAAGAACGCCCTGCTGAAGAAGTGGGAATCGTGGCGCTTGGGGGCCTTCGTCTGTTACAACTCAAACCAATTTACCGGCAGCGAGCTTTGCAACACATCCGACCCCAAGATATACAACCCGCGGCACCTTGATGTCGCCGGATGGGTGAAAGCGTTCAAAGACGCAGGCATGAAGTATGCCGTTCTCACCACGCGGCACAACTCGGGCTTTCTGCTGTGGAACAGCGCCACCACGGATTTCGATGTGGCTTCCAGCGGCAACACCACGGATGTGTGCCGGAAATTCGTCAACGAATGCCGGCGCCAAGGGCTTGCCCCGGCGTTCTACTACGGCCTCTGGGGCAGCCAGCATCGGAAGCCCCATCCCGACGCCCGGGCCATCGTGCTGGCCCAGCTTTACGAGCTGGCCACGCAGTTCGGCGAGATCCCGTATTTCTGGCTGGACATGATGAACTGGGCTCCGCCCGATCTGAGCGTCCAGGAGATTTACGATGAATTGAAAACGCTCCAACCCAAGGCTGTGATTGCGTTCAACCAGCACGTCCAGGACGGCAGCAAGATCCGCTACTCCCCCACGGATGTCGTGAACGGCGAACTGATGCCGCCGCCAGCCACGGGCCACAATCCCTCGCGAACGGTGGAGGGCAAGACCTACTATCTGCCTTTTGAATACAGTCTGGTCTCCCAGAGCCGGCCGGGCGGATACAAATACGATGTGCTGGGGCCGTCCTGCTGGTTCACCTACGGCGACGGCAAAGGCTTTGCACCCAGCCGTCCATTCCCCGCCGAGGCGCTCGCCAGGCAGATCCGGCTCGGCTGGAGCCGGGGAGCGGCCAATGTGTTGCTGGCAACGGCCCCCGACTACACGGGCCGGATGCGCTGCGAGGATGTGGAGCAATTGCGGCAGCTTGGGAGGATTCTTCGGGAGAAGCCGTAGGCGTCGTTATCGGATCATCGGCATCACCCGTTTTTTCGTTCCACTGCCCGGCAACGGCAGCTTGCAATGCCCGCAAATCGGTCGGTGAGCACAACCTCGACTACGACGGAGACGGAGACGGCGGCACACGCCGGACGGTGAGCAGAGCGCAAACCAACGCCTCCACCGCCGGCGGCCTCAAATCAAAATTCCTATCCCTCACTCTCTGCGAATCTCTTTTCAATGGGATTGATTTTACAGATATCAAGGCTGAAGTAAGAAAATGGGCAGGTTTCTCACGGCTGCGCCGGCGCAATCACCGGGTCGGGCTGCTCCGCAAGGGTGCCGGCTTCGCCCCACGCGTAGAGCTTTCCTTCCGCGCCGCGCTCTCCCGAACCCCAGAAGATTTGTAGTTCGGGCGCGGCATTCTCCACGGTCTGCGGCGAGTTGTTCGGGACAGGCGAGTTGCGTGTGAGCTGCCGGATGTGCTTCCACGTGCGTCCGCCGTCGGTGGTTTCAAACTCGAAGATTTCCCCGCCGTTCCATTGCCCGGTCGGCACGTAAACGCGGTAATGATTGACACCTTTCACCAACGCGGTTCCCTGACAATACCGAGAAGCCACGTCACAAATCTTGCTGACCCGCCATTCTGGGGCCGTCCAAGAAGCGAACAGGATTCGATTATCGTCCACGATCCCCGCTCCGCCGGTGCCGAACAACAGACCAGCCCGCCCCGACGGATCCACCACGATTCGTTGATGCCACCCGTGCGTATCGCCTTCATAAACTGGGTCGCCTTGGCCATACTCGATCTGTGGGCCGATTGCTTGCCCGCCGGCTCGTTGCCAGTTTTTGCCGAGATCGGGGGAAATGGCGTAATACATGTTCTTCCAGCCCGGCGGCCCGTAGTAGAGCCAGAAAAGATGCAACCTCGGCACCGGATTCTCCGCTCCAATTGAAACCCCCGGATAAAACTCACCGTTGAACGGCCTGTTGAACCTCCGACAAACCGCACGCAACTCCGACCAGGTTTTCCCGCCGTCGTTGCTGTTGCGGAATCCCCACGCGCCGCTGCCGTCGCGGTGAAAAATGTGCAACGAGTCGCCCACAAAAAACAGATCCGAGTATGTCGCTCTCGACGCGACCACCGTGGGTGGCTCCCACCGCTCAATTTGCTCCGGGGCCGACGAGCGGATCGCATACTGCGGGCTGTTGTGCGACCCGAAGACCACGTGAAGGTATCCTTGCCTGTTGACCGCTAGGGTCGGCAGGCCGTGCGTGTCGTCTGTCACCCCGGTTGTCGAGATTTGGCGCGGTTTGGACCAGCGTCGGCTGCGATGGTCGTAGAACACAATCGCCGGATGACATCTGCGGTCGCCGAACGTGATGTAGGTGCGATCGTGCCGCCCCACAAACCGGATTGCCCTCGGCCAAATGCAAATCGAGGCCGTGGTCGCCGCCGGGAGTCCGCTACTGCCAGACGGAACGCCGTGAAAAACGATTTTTTGATACTTGTCCGACCGCACGTAGGTATCGGTGGCCACCAGCACCGGCTTGGGAACCTTGTGCGCAGGCGCAGAAGCCGGATTTTCTCCAGCGGCACCGGGAAGCAATGACGTGTCGGCCAGCGTCATCGTGCACGTTGCGAGGAGAAGTAGGATGCAGAACTTCATTGCTTTTGGGTTCCTTACGTGGTGACTACTTCCACATCGCGTTGATCATCTCCACCGTGCGGTCCACGAGCCTCTGGCCGCCTTCGGGGCCGACCATGCCGCTTTGCACGACCGCGCTGTAGCCGCCACCGGCTACCGCGCGGGCGGTCGGCAGATAGCGGCCCCAGCCGCCGGTTAACTCAATGACAAAGGTTTGCTCGGCCTTGCTGCGCGCCTTCATCTGCACGCCGTAATCGTGGAACAACTCAAACGGGTTGGTGGCGACGGCGATGTCGCCGATGCGCAGAACGTGCACCTCGACCGTGAAACTCGGCTCCTTGTCCTGCGTGCGGTAGCGGTCAATCGTCTTCTGATACCAAGCGACGCGCCGGCTCTTGTCGCCTTTCTTCTTCAACGCTTCGATCTCCTTCCGCGCCTCGGCCACTTCTTTCTCCGTGACCCTGCGCACCGGCAGGGCGAGGTCTTCCACCTTGTGAGTGAAAGGAACGTCTGTGCGGATGTCGCGGCGAGTAAGTTCGCAGACATCCTTCACCTCGCGCGCGATGCGCCGACCGATTTCCTGCGTGTAAGTCAGCCCGCGCAATTTCAGCATTCGCTCCTCGGCGGCCTTGCGATACATCCGGTGCGGCGAGATGTCGCCGCACGCGCCTGGCCAGCCGAGCACGAACAAGCCGTTCAACTGCTCGCGCACGTCGTGCCAGAAGTCGGCGTTGATGGTTGAGCGTTGCTCGACCTCCTGCGACGGACATTCCACGTTGATGCCCGCAGCCAGCAGCTTTTCATGTTTGTCCCAGAAAAACAGCAGCTCCAAGCCGTGGTCCTCGCTGCCCTCGATGCTGCGGAACGCGGACAGGCTGGTGTCGCCATACATCTTCGCCGTGCCGTCGGCATAAACCGCGCGGCGGTTGTGGCCCACCACCGCATGGCCCAAGCCCCAACTCACCCCGCCCGGCTGGCGTTGGTTCCACGCGCGGGCGCAGACCTCCGTGAGCCGCTCGATCATGAAGGCGGCATACTCGCGCGGCTGCATCACGCCTTCCTTCGGGATGTCGTAGTTGCCCTCCTCGGTGACCGCCGAGGTGTGCGTATGCGTCGCGGTCATCACCAGCTTGCGCGGGTCGAACTGGGGCAGTTTGGCGCGGAGCTTCTCGCGCAACGGTCCGGGGATCGAGGGATAAAAGACCGCGATGTCAGCGGAAAGGAAGATTGCCTCGTCCACACGCCGGTCGTCCTCGCGAGCCTCGATGGCCACCGCGGTGGCGGTGATCGGGTTGTCCACGCCGCGCGAGATGCGCGTGTGGAATTGCCCGGCCAGCGCGATCGGCTTGTCGGGCGTGATGCTGATGGTCGCCGCGCCGATGCGCAGTTCGGACGCAGCTCCGTTCATCGCGGCGAGAACCAGACAAAAGAATAATCTCGGCAAAGTCATGTCTTTGAATCGAAATGTCGTTATCCCGTCCACTGGTCTGGCGATCACAGTCCGGGCAGAATCGCGGCGATCAATTAGTGGGTCACTCATGATGTTCTTCTTTGTATCTCTCCATCTCGACGAGCGGAAGCGGTGGAAACCGCTAGTCTTTCGAGACGAGGATTTTCTTTTTCTGGGCCGCCTTGATGATGTCGTCGAGATCGCCCTTGCCGGAAACGCGTGCGGGGGACGAACGCGGCTTGTTGTCGGTCAGCACCTTCTTCATCGCGTCATAGATCGGCTGTTCTTGGTCCGTAAAGGTCACCTTCCCGACCAGCCGATTGTCTCGCTTGTGCGAACCGTGAAAGGCGACGCTGCCGCCGTTGGAATTCTGCTCGAAAACAATCTTGGCTCCCCTGAAATCGTTCACCTTGACCGTTTGATAGAGCAGCGTCTTCATTTTCCGCGCCAAATCATTCGCCTTTCCTTTCAACTCATCCGGGATACTCGGATGGGTCTTCACCTTCTTGAGCTGCTCTTCGAAGAAGTAGTAGAAGCGCGATTCCTTGTTCAGGTCTAGGAATTCAACCTCGAACGATCCGGGCGTCGAATCCAGCACGATCTTCACAAATTCCTTGTCGGACATGAACGGCGGTTGGAATTTTCCCGACGAGATTCCCTCATTCATCATCCTTACCGCGTCCTGACTCGTTCTCAGCGTAACCCGGACATGGATGAGAACATCCCCGCCCGCCGCGGCTGGCAGTCTGGCTGTGGATTCAATTTCCGTGCTGCCGAGTTCCACAACGCCCTGCTGATCCTGCCGTGGTTGATGGGCCGCCGGAAAGCTAGGAGCGCAAAAGAGTGTCAACACCAGAATCGCGGACGCAAGCCGCGGCGTTTTTAACGGATGTGTCTGTTTCATTGGGTCTCTTGATCGGCGGGGAGTTGTTCTGTGTGTGGGGGGCATCGCGCGCAGAGGCCGGGTTTGCGGTCAGGATAGGACTTGCTCGCGCGCGGCTGCCGCCAGCGGCGTGGAGAGGTAACGCTCGCCGGTGGACGCGGCGAGGGTGACGATCGTCTTGCCTTTGTTCTCCGGGCGCGCGGCGAGTTGCATCGCCGCCCAGACGTTGGCGCCGCTGCTGATGCCGCAGAGGATGCCCTCCTCGCTGGCGAGCCGGCGCGCCACGGCAAACGCATCTTCGTTGGAGACGCACACCACGTCGTCCACCAGTTGCATGTTCAGCACTTTCGGGATGAAACCGGCGCCGATGCCCTGAATCTTGTGCGGGCCGGGCCTCAACGGCTGGCCGGCTCGGAACTGCGTGATGACCGGCGAGTCGGCCGGCTCGACAGCGACGGCTTGGAAGGAGGGGTTCTTTTTCTTGATGACCTCGGCCACGCCGGTGAGGGTGCCGCCAGTGCCGACGCCGGCGACAAACAGGTCCACGTTGCCGCCGGTATCTTCCCAGATTTCGACGGCGGTGGTGCGGCGATGTGCCTCCGGATTGGCCGGGTTATTGAATTGTTGCGGCATCCATGCGTTGGGAGTTTCCTTCACCAACTGCTCCGCGCGTGCAATCGCACCGGTCATGCCGTCACGGCCGGGCGTGAGGACGGTCTGAGCGCCAAGCATGTGCAGCAACACGCGCCGCTCGATGGACATGGTGTCCGGCATGGTGAGGATGAGCCGGTAACCCCTCGCCGCGCAAACGAACGCGAGCGAAATGCCGGTATTGCCGCTGGTTGGCTCGACGACGACGGTGTCGGGCTTGAGAATGCCCTCGCGCTCGGCGGCCTCGATCATGGCGACACCGATGCGGTCCTTGACGGAACCGAGCGGGTTGGCGAACTCGCACTTGACCAGGATGGTGGCGTCCATGCCGCGAGTGAGTCTGTTCAGGCGCACCAGCGGTGTGTGGCCTACGGTTTGCGTGATATCGTCGTAGATGCGGCCCATAGCTTCTCTTGGAACATTGCAACCGGCCTCGGGGCGCGGCTCCGGGCGTTTTTGTTTGCGTCGGTGCGGCTATGTAGGTCAAATCAATCGCTGGCGCAAGTTCTGATTTACTCACAACGAAAGATTCGATGTTGCACAAAGCCGTCATTCTGGCCGCCGGTCGAGGCACCCGCATGAAGGGCCTGACCAACGATGTGCCCAAGCCGATGCTGCGCGTGCGCGGACGGCCGGTGCTGGAACACATCCTGACCGGTTTGCGCAGTGCCGGCGTCACCGAGGCTTGCCTGATCGTCGGCTACCGCGGCGAGCCGATCCGCCAACACTTCGGCGACGGAACCGCACTCGGCGTGGGGTTGGCCTACGTAGTGCAAGCTGTGCAGGACGGCACGGGCAAGGCGCCGGAACTAGCGCGGGACTTCGTCGGCCAAGACGACTTCGTTCTCAGCTACGGTGACATCCTGGTGACGCCGGACAACTACCGCCGCATGGCGGAACAATTCGAGCGCCTGCGCCCCGACGCGCTGGTGACCGTCAAACGCGGCGAGGACGTGACCAAGGGCGCGGTGGTTTGTTTTGACCGGGACTTTTTCATGACAGACCTGATTGAGAAGCCGAAGCCCTGTCAACTCGACGCGCTCGTCCGCGCCGGCAAACTCCAGCCCGGCACGCCGGGTTGGTATAACGCCGGCGTCTACGTGTTCACGCCGCGGCTGTTCGAGTTCACTGCGCGGCTGCAGAAATCCGTCCGCGGCGAATACGAACTGACCGACGCGTTGACGGAGATGGTTCGCAGTGGCTTGCGAGTGTGCGGCTTGGAGCTGCTCGGCCACTGGGCCGACGTGCGCGATCCTGAGGTTTTGGCCGAATTGCAGGAACGTTCCCACACGTGACGCACCGGCGGGAAACTCCGTCGGCACGGCGGTGCAGTCGCACGCGCATAAAAATGATTCGGGCGGCGCACGCCAAGGAGGTGGGGGTGGGGAACCCCTCATGAAGAACGTGCACGCGCCCGAATCAAAGATCACTCAAAGTTTCCAATGCCTTTGACAGGCGTAATATAGCAGGCGTTCAAAGAATCGCAAATTTTTCTGCCGGGCGACGCGGTAATATTCTGCCAAGCGAGGGCTTAGGTGGCGCGACCCGCGCGCTCTAGGTCCGGGGGTGCCCCTACCGCTTTGGTAGTATGCGAAATCTCCTTGCGCAGTCCTCGCGAACCGGGATAATCGCGGCTCGACGCGAAAATGCGCGCGACAACTACAACAACGCTTTCCAGAAATCAATCAAAGGAGAACATCCCCATGCAGACCCTCAATCGCCGTCAGTTCGTCAAGACATCGGCCGGTGCCGCGGCCGTTTTCACGGCCGTCACCGGGCCAAAAGCTGTCGTGGCCGCCAACGAGAAGATTGTCGTGGGCGTAATGGGCCTCGGCGGGCGTGGAACGTTTCTTGCGGAACGGTTCGCCGAGCGCAAGGATGTGGAGGTCGCCTACCTTTGCGACGTAAACACGGCGCGTTTTGGACGAGCGCGCGAGGCCGTCGAGGAAGCGCAGGGCCGGCGCGTGAAGACCGAGCAGGATTTCCGGAAGATGCTTGACGACAAATCCGTGGACGCAATCGTCAACGCGACGCCGGACCATTGGCATGCGCTGGGCAGCATCCTGGCCTGTCAGGCCGGCAAGGACGTCTATGTCGAAAAG